>DAISYG010000079.1:0-9170 GCA_036825435.1 Casimicrobiaceae bacterium
AACCGCGCGCGCCGAGCGCTTATGAGCTTTTGGGTGAGTCGCCGCCGATCCAGCAGGTGCGGCAGATGATTGACCGCATCGCACAAAGCTTGGCACCGGTATTTATTCACGGTGAGTCGGGCACGGGGAAGGAAGTGGCGGCGCGATTGATCCATCACAAAGGACCGCGCGGCAAAGAACCGTTTGTTGCCGTCAACTGCGGTGCCATTCCCGAAAACCTGATGGAAAGCGAGTTTTTCGGTTATAAAAAAGGCTCATTCACTGGTGCCGACAGCGATCACGAGGGTTTTTTTCAGGCTGCGAACAAAGGCACACTTTTCCTGGACGAAGTGGCCGATTTACCGTTGGCGATGCAGGTCAAACTTCTGCGTGCCATTCAGGAAAAAAAGGTGCGCAGAATCGGCAGTTCAACTGAAGAAGCCGTCGATGTGCGCATTATCAGCGCCTCGCATAAAAACCTTTCGACGCTGGTCAAAAACGAACAGTTTCGGCAGGATTTATTTTTTCGTTTGCATGTGATCGAATTGAACATGCCGCCGTTGCGTGAAATGCATGAAGACATTCCAATCATCGCACAGGCGATCCTGAAAAAGCTTGCGCGCGGACGCGATGTGACCTTGGCACCGGACGCGATCAAGGCGTTGCAACATTACATGTTTCCGGGCAACGTGCGCGAACTGGAAAACATTCTTGAACGTGGGCTATCGCTCGCCGAAAATCCAGAGGTGATTCACGAAAGCGATTTATACTTGACGCCGCCGCTGATGTTTGACGATGATGATGGCGCCGATCATGACTCGGTCGTCGATTCGCTCGGCGAAGGAGGGCAGCACGCGTCGCTGGAAGAATATCTCAACGAAGTCGAACGTGCTGCGTTGCTGGAGGCGCTGGAAAAAACGCACTACAACCGCACCGAGGCCGCCAAGCTGCTCGGTATTTCCTTCCGCGCCATGCGTTATCGGATGGAAAGGCTTGGTATCAAATAAGCGATGTATCATCGACACGACGCGTATTTCACGCTCGACGACAACGGCTATGTGCGGGAGGCGACGCAAGTGCCGTCGCCCAACTTCGACGCCCGTCCGGAATACACCGAGATTTCTCTGATTGTGCTGCACAATATTTCCCTGCCACCGAGGAAATTTGGCGGTAATGCAATATTGCGTTTCTTCACCAATCGCCTGAATATCAACGCACATCCTTATTTTTCGACGCTGAGCGGCATGCGCGTATCGGCGCATTTTCTGATTCAGCGGCAGGGTGAATTAATACAGTTTGTTTCCTGTGCACAGCGCGCCTGGCATGCGGGCGTGTCACAGTGGCGCGGGCGATCACGCTGCAACGATTTTTCCATCGGCATTGAGTTGGAAGGAGCCGACGATATTCCATATCGCAAGGCGCAATATCGGACGCTTAACGCGTTGTTATCGGCGCTCACGCAGGCGTATCCGATCGCTGACATCGTCGGGCATAGCACGATCGCGCCTGAGCGCAAAACAGACCCCGGCGCAGCCTTCGATTGGCGGCGCATTGCTCGTGCATATTTGCCGCAGCACGTGACCATTCATGCAGAGATACCGAGTGATACGAAAGCTGTAACCGATCACGGATGAAGGTACTATAATAGCGCCCTATGTCGTTTTTGATCGATTTTTTCCCGCTGCTTCTTTTCTTCGGCGCGTTCAAATTTTACGGAATTTTCGTCGCCACTGCGGTCGCCATCGGCGCGTCCGTGGTTCAGCTTGTCTATCTGCATTTCTTCAAGAAAATCGGCGTCATTCACTGGTTGTCGCTCGCCATCATCGTCGTTTTTGGCGGTGCGACGCTGATCCTGCGCGATCCGGCGTTCATCCAATGGAAACCGTCGGTGCTGTATCTCGCGTTTGCGGCACTGCTGCTTGGCGGCAAGCTGTTCTGGAAACGCGACCTTTTGTGTTATGTGATGAAGGGTATTGAATTGCCCGATCACGTCTGGGGCAAACTGACCTGGGCGTGGAGTATCTTCTTCATTTTTCTTGCCGTTCTCAACCGCTATGTCGCCACCCATTATTCGATGGATGCGTGGGTGACCTTCAAGGTCTGGGGCACGATGGCCATTGTTCTCGTTTTCGCAGTCGGGCAGGGTATTTTTATTGCGCGTTACTTGAAAGAATCATGATTGGCGCGTTTCTGATAATATTGCGCCTTTATGAAAAAGCGTTCCGTCTCGCTGGGCGCTGTTAAAACCATATTTTTTACAGAGGAAATTTTATGCGTAAAAGTGTTATTGTGAGCGTGCTGTTGGCGGCGCTTTTCTCGGTTTCTGCGTTGGCGCAGACGACGCCCGGCGCAGAAAACAAAGGCGCGACGGCCACTGCCGCACAGGGCAAGGAACTCTATTCAAAAGAATTGTTTGATTATCTTTTGAAGCAACGCACCGCGCAGGGTGCGCCCGATTCGCCTGATCTTCGTGAATCGATTCGCGAAGAGCTCAATACTCGCGAAGTGCTGATCAAAGCCGCGAAAGCCGCAAAAACGGAAAGCAAGGAAGACGTCAAACTGGAGATGGATTTGTCGGCGCAAATGGTGCTGATCCGCGCTTATCTTGCCGATTGGCTCGAAAAGCATCCGGTGCCGGAAGACATGCTCAAGAAAGAGTATGATGCGTTAAAAGCGCAGCTTGGCGACAAGGAGTACGACGTTGCACACATTCTGGTGGACAGCGAAGATGAAGCCAAAGCCATCATCAAAGATCTCCAGGAAGGCAAAAACTTTGCCGACATTGCCAAAGAGAAATCAAAAGACCCTGCCTCCAAAGAACGTGGTGGCGCGCTCGGCTGGAATTCCCCCAGCAGTTTCGTGAAACCTTTCGGCGATGCGTTGGGCACAGTCGAAAAAGGAAAGTTTTCGGCGACACCGGTGCAATCGCAATATGGCTGGCATGTGATCATGATCAACGATGTGCGCAGCACGCAGTTGCCGTCGTATGAAGAATTGAAGCCGCAGCTTCAGCAACGCGCGCAGGCCGCTTGGCTTGAGCAGCATTTCAAAGAGCTGCGCGACAAAGAAGGCGTATAAAACACGTTTCTTTTTCAACAACAAAAAAGCAGGCCAAAAGCCTGCTTTTTTGTTGACCGGGTAAAATACACCGCGCTATCAGAGAGCCTGACTCATGTGTGTGCGCATTTTTTTCAGTGCCTGTGTTTCGATCTGACGAATGCGCTCAGCGGAAACGCCGTATTCGTTCGCCAAATCCTGCAACGTGACGGCAGCTTCTTCTTCATCGCGCAGCCAGCGCGCACGGATGATGTGTGCGCTACGATCATCCAGCAGCGCGAGCGCTTCGTTCAAACTTTTCTTTTGATGCGCTTCGGTTTGCTCATTTTCGACAATCTGCGCCGGGGTTTCGCTGCGGTCAGTCAGATAATGAATCGGCGTCGTGTAATGGTCGTCATCGTCTTGCAGTAACGGATCCAGCGAAATTTCGCTGCCTGCCGCCATACGCTTCTCCATTTCCAACACTTCTTCCGGTTTGACCTTCAAGGTGTCGGCGATTTCCTGCGCCTCTTTCCGCGTCAATGCCTGAAATCCCTTTTTCATGCTGCGCAGATTGAAGAACAGTTTGCGCTGTGCCTTGGTCGTGACGGTTTTGACGATACGCCAGTTACGCAAAATGAACTCGTTCATTTCCGCGCGAATCCAGTGCAACGCGAATGACACAAGGCGAACGCCGCGCTCCGGATCGAAGCGATGTACGGCCTTCATCAAACCGATATTGCCTTCCTGAATCAAATCTGCCTGCGGCAAACCGTAGCCAAGATACTGGCGCGACACGGCAACCACCAAGCGCAAATGAGAAAGCACCATTTCACGAGCGGCTTCAATATCCTGATGATCGCGCCAACGGCGGCCTAATTCGGTTTCCCGTTCGGCAGTAAGCAACGGGAAGCGGTTAACCGCCTGAATGTAGTGGTCAAGTCCTTCTCCCGAAGATGCCGGGATGGGTAAAGCGATGTTCATGTGGGACATGATAAACAGTCTCCTTTCACTTTCATTCATATTTGGCTTTTGATGCACCGATGAAAGCCAACGGCGCTATTTTAGCACTCTATGCATTGGAGTGCTAACAGGGCGGAAACGTTTGCTCTTCAGCGGAAACGTCGAGTAACGCGACGTTATGTTGAAAATGAGTGAGTTTGAATGATTTTAGACGCGTCAGCGCGTGGGAAGAATTTCAACGCAACCGAGGCACAAACGCGCTGATCGCTACCAGCGTCCAGCCGAGAATCATGGCGCCACCGCCAATGGGTGCTGCCATCGGGAAAAGCCGCGAGCCGACAAAGGTGCGGAGAGCAAGATCGCCGCAAAACAGGCACAACCCGATGAAAATGAAAAAACCGGCGAAAAACAAAACGCGTTTGGGCGTTTTCCCGCCGAGCAGTGCCGCGACGGCAAGCAACGCGGGCGCATGTACCAATAAAATTTCCGAGCAGATTTTGAGCGTGTCGGCATAATTGCCATGCGCCGCCATCGCGGCAAAAGCCACACCGAGCGCGCCGGAAGCGCCCGCAATCAACAAAAAAATACGTTCAGCAAGAGTCATTTGTTACAAAAAGGACAGGGTAAAGTTGGTGCGAAATCAGCGACGTCCCCATCGACGCCAGAGACGCCACAGCATCAACATGACGGTCGCACCCTGTTTCAAACGGAGAACCTTGGATTTTCCCAGAGCCGTCAACAAAAGCCGCGCGGCGATGCCTCTGACTTCGTTGCGATCCGATGGGTCCAGACTTTGTACAGGCAGAAGCATGTTGCGCAATTCATGCAGCGATAGCGCAATTTTCATGCGTTCCACTTCGGAACGAGTCGCCAGCAACGCCTTACGGTCTTCGATCGATAAGTTAGTCATTACTGCTCCTGCTCCGGCGTTTCGTCAGTAGGTGGTACGGATACTTTTTGCGTGTCTTCGAACCACTGCCGATCTTTTTCAAACTCGGCGACTGTCGCGGCAAAAAGAGCGGCGGAACGACGTTTTGCAGCCGACAAGCGCCAGAGCGCGAAAAGGCCAAGCACAACATAACCGCCGATCAGCCACCATAAAATTTGGTTGCGTAGCGGCGTGTGCCAATAAGTTGCCAGCAACAGAACATTGCCAGCAAGGAACGCCATGCCGATAAAGGTCAGCGCCAAAATCGCCCACATCAGGCGTTTTTGAATGTTCTGCTGCGCTTCTTGAAACTCCAGCCGTGCTAGTTCGAGACGCGTAGCCAACAAACCGGAAGAACCTGCAGCAAGACGCAAGAGTTCGGCACGAACACCCGTTGGCGCGGGCGGCGGAAGCTGTTCTTGAGGTTCAGCCCCCGCTACAACCAGCGGTTCTTGTCGTTCGGACATGCTGAGTCAGCGACGCGGCGACAGCAACAGTCCGAGAATCAGCCCAAATGCGGCGCCGATGCCCATGGCTTGCCATGGATGCTCGTGCACATAATCATCGGTGACACGAGCGCAGGCACGGGTACGGTCGGCCAACTGGTTTTCCAGATCCTGCATGCGAATCTTGGCTTTAGCCAGTTTTTCTTCGACTTGGCGGCGCATGTCGCGGGCTTTTTCGCCGGTTTCCTGAGCGGCATCCTGAAGTAATTGTTCAGCTTCGCCGAGGACGGCGGTGAAATCATCAGCCAGTTTTTCGGAAGGGAAAGAACGAGACATATAAACCTCCGGTTAAGATTAAAAGGATGTTAAAAATTTGCGACGTATCATGCACACGTATGCTGATAGCCTCAATGTCATTATAAACATCTGGTGGTCATTGTCGAGCAGAACACTGAAATTTTTGATGAAACTGCGTAACGGTTTAACGCCGTCTTCAATGCGCTGACACTTGCGCACCAGTAGCGGCGCTGGAGACACTTATGAATAGAATGTTGAGAGACTAGCTTTTTCAGAAAAGCAAAAAGAGCCTAAACAGATCAACGCGGCGTAGGTCTGTTTAAGTCCAAACAATAAGTTTGCACCCTTTTATGATGAGCGAGAGCCTAAAGCCTCTTTGATTTTTTGATCGGTTTTGTATTGGCTTAATGCATAAACTGCCCAGATCGCAGCGGGCAGCCATCCGATCAGGGTGATTTGAAGAATAAGACAAAAGATACCGGCAATCGGTCGTCCAATAGTAAAGAAAACGAGAAACGGAAGAAAAATAGCCAAAATCAAGCGCATGATTAAACCCCTATGTGGTAAAAATTTCGATGACCTCTCAGGCATTGTGCATGATACCAGAAGACGCTTTTGAAACCACTGATTAATGACTGCGCACAAGCAATACGGCGTTGGATTTCTTCTCGAAATGCTCATTGACGTCGAGTAAACTGCGCTTTTCCGTCACGCTTTTTGGAAAATACGCCGCCTTGTCTTGCCTGCATTCGCTACATGAATCAGCAATTCCTTTCATCAAAAATTTGCGCCTGATAAAGCCGTACTTTTAGAGGATGTCGCTTCGTAAGCCGCCGCGCTGCCATCGGCAACCCAGTTGGTAATGGTATCGATAACTTCTTTGCAGCGTCGCGCATTTTCATGGTTGATGATGATGGTCGCCGCGTAGCGTTTGCCTTGATCGTCTTCGATGAAGCCGGACAGCGAACGAACGTTTTCCAACAAACCACTTTTCATTTGTACGCGCTGATAAGAAGGCGAATTTTTGAAGCGGTTTTTCAGCGTGCCGTCGATGCCCGCGATCGGCAGCGTTTCAAGGAAGGTGTCACGCCACGGGCTTTGGTCAATATAAAGCAACAACGCGTTGAGCCCGGCGGCGGTCAATCGCGAATCGCGCGACAACCCCGAACCATTGTCGATGAAAAGCCCGGGCATCGCGATTTTTTTCTCCTGCAACCATTCGGCGACAGCGATGCGCGCTTTGTTGCGTGTGTGCGGCGGTGCGCTTTGTTTCGACGGTAATGTGAGAAACAACTGTTGCGCCATCACGTTATTGGATTTTTTGTTGATGTCAGTGATGATCTCGTTGAATGGGAGTGAATAAAACGTGATCCATGGCACGGCAGATTCTGCAACGGTGACCTCTTTTATTTTGCCTGAAAATGTGCCGCCTGCCTCTTGAAAGTAATGCGTGAACATGCCATGCAAAAAGGTTGGCACATCAAGCAGTGAAACATAATATTCGCGAGCCCCGCAACGCCGCGAGAATGTGCCGCGAAATGTTGCCAGTGCGTGCGTGTCGTTATTGCGGATAACAGGGCGGGCGTTGTGCCACCAGTCACCGCATTTTTTTGACGTGAGCGTGGGACGAGATTCTATGGTGATGGCAGGCAGTGGTGGCTCAACGATGACCTCTGCACTTTTCGCGTTTTTGTCGGCGGGCGCGGAAACCTCAAAACGCACCGATTTGAAGCTGACCAGCATGGCATCCGGCCCGACGTTATAAGGTTTTAGCGGTTCTTTATCGAATGCGGAAGGGTTATGCTGTGGCAGTGAAAAAAAGCTACGATCAAAATAAAGATCGCCGTTGATTTTGTGCAGTCCGGCAGCGTAGAGCCCTTGCATGAACGCTTGCCATTGCTCTATCGTGATTTTCGGGTCGCCATAACCTTTTAAAATCACGTTGCCGTTGAAAGTGTCGGGATCATCTTTGGCAAATTCACCGCCCAGATAAACCTCCGTTTTCCAGCGATAATTCATTCCCAATAAATCGAAAGCCGCCGCTGTGGTGACCAACTTCATTACCGATGCGGGGTTCATCAATTCTTTTTCGCGATGCTGAAGCAACGGTTTTTCGGCATGAACTTCCTGAATGACAACGCTGAGAGCGTCTTCAGGAATAGCCGCTTGACGCAGCGCATCCTGCCATGCTTCCGGCAATGCGGCAGTGACGGAGCAAGATACCGCGACCAGCGCAGCGAACAAGAGAGTGGAACGGAATGTCGAAATGATTTTCACGCCGCACATTATAGTGGCAGAAAGAATAAATGCGCTGCCGTAAGATGTATCAATGTTTCTCCGCACGCCATTTTTTCAAGGCGAGCCATGTATCAACACTATAAATCACCAACGCAACCCAAATGAAAATGAACGCGTGTAGCCGCTCAGCACTCAACGATTCGCCGAAAAGAAATACCGCTTGCAACAAAACCAGCGTTGGCGCCAGATATTGCAAAAAGCCCAACGTGGCATAAGGCAGACGACGCGCCGCCGCATTGAAACAGATTAGTGGAATTAGCGTGACAGGTCCAGCCATGGCGATCAACAATGCGTGTGGAGTCGTCCAGAACGACCATTGTGTGGTTGGTCCATTGGCAAAAAACAGCAACCAGATCAAAGCAACGGGAACCATGAACCACGTTTCCACCACCAAACCGGGTAACGCGGCAACGGGCGCTTGCTTGCGAATCAATCCGTAAACGCCAAACGTCAACGCCAGAGAAAGCGCAATCCACGGGAATTGCCCAAGCTGCCAGATTTGCTGACCAACACCGATTGCCGCCAAAATTACCGCCAACCATTGCAGCCGCCGCAAACGCTCTTTGAGCAGAAGCATTCCGAGTAGCACATTAACCAACGGATTGATGTAATAACCCAAGCTGGCCTCCAACATGTGTTCGTTATTGACTGCCCAAACATAGATTGTCCAATTTGCAGTAACCAGCAAACCGCTGGTTGCCAAAACGGCAAAACGCCCCGGATGTGCGCACAACTCCTGCCACCAACCGCGATGCTTCCAAATCAATAATAGGAAAGAACCGAACAGCGCCGACCAGATGATACGTTGCACAACGATCTCCAGCGCGGGAATATCGTCCAGCAACTTGAAATACAGCGGAAAAAATCCCCAAAAAACATAAGCTAGCAAGCCGAGGATATAACCTTGTTTGAGACTGGGGCGATTCATGGATGCGGGGAAGCGTTGAAATACCGAGGAAATCGTAAAGGGGATAATATTACCGCGAAAAGCAATGTCCATTGTAGGCGCGCCTTGGCAAATTAGCAATGACGTCCTTGATGTCAAAGTATGACGAATTTTCCAGTGAACCGCCCCGAGTCTTTCAGGTGCAGCCATTCTTTCGGGAATTGGTCGCCCATGGTGGCGGCGACGTTGTCGAGTGCTTCGCCGAAGACTTCTCGTGGAAACTGGTCGTACAGGTTGGGTTCGGTACTTTGATCCGGTTCGCTGATGATCATCGCCA
>DAISYG010000080.1:0-9065 GCA_036825435.1 Casimicrobiaceae bacterium
AAGATTTTCCAATAAGAAACCACCAGCAGAAGAATAAAGATGATAAAAAATAATTCTGGCAATGAGTTCATTACAAAATTTCTTTCCTGTTTTAGGTCAACCAATCTATTTAACTCAATCCAAATACCTTTTTAATTTCGCTCAAAACCATGGCAAGAGCCATTTCCTCGCAGTCGGAGGAAAAGCTTTCTTGATTAAATGTGTCATCCACGACGAAGATTTCGTGATCCGCGCAATCTGATCCGATCGACTTCTCTAATGACGCAAAAGAAGGTTTCATTTGGTAAGTTTCTCTCCGATAAACTCTGGCAGTAAAACGCTTTTCGTCAGCGCCATATTTCAGGATTTCGATACGGAAATTAAGCTCTTCCTCACCATCTCCCAAATCTATCGGGTCAAGCTCATAGGTTTTGATAATTTCGTACAGTTCCATAATCATAATATATGTTTACCAATACAAAAATGCAGTAAATATAATAGCTAGCTTGGCCTACAAGCATTTTCCAAACTACTCATGAACGAATTCTAAGCCGCCCATAAAAAATATCGTGAATTTCCAATCCAGTTGTGGCAGCGTAGCCCTTCGTTCAGGAAGTATATTGTCAAAACCGGTTTCATCGCTGCGCAAATACTAAACTACTAAACGTGACAAAGCCATTTTTGTCGATTATGCATGAAAAATACTTCGTTTTTACTCGCCTGTACACTTTTCCTGTCCTCCATACGTCTCTCCGATTTGCCGAATTTCCTCTCCCGTCTTAAAATATTCGATTAAGTTCCAAGGATTATCACCATGGCAGACCCTGCCAATCTTCCGCAGTTTGAGGAAGCCATCAAAATTCATCGCGATGCCATCGACGCCATCGACAGTGCGCTGTTGCGGCTATTGAATGAGCGCGCGCAGCACGCGCAGGAAATCGGACAAATCAAAAACGAGCAGACCATCTGGCGGCCCGAGCGTGAAGCGCAGGTGTTGCAACGCATCATGGCTGACAACCCGGGGCCGCTCGACAATGAGACTATCGCCTATCTTTATCGTCAGTTCATGAGCGCGTGTCGCGCCTTGGAAAAACGCGTGGCGGTGGCGTATCTTGGTCCGGCGGGCACTTTTAGTGAACAAGCTGTTTCTCGCCAGTTTGGTATTTTTGTCGATGCGGAACCGTTTACCAGTCTTGATAACGTGATTCGCAGCGTGGAGAAAGGACAATGTGATTACGCGGTTGTGCCAATTGAAAATTCTACTGAGGGCGCGGTCGGGCACACACACGATTTGATGATCGACACCACGTTGACGATTTGTGCCGAAGTCAAATTGCGTGTGCAGCAAAATCTTCTTGCGCAATCGACATCGCTGGAAAATATCGAGAAAGTATATTCCCACCCACAATCGTTGGCACAGTGTGCGCAATGGTTGGCGCAACATTTGCCGAACGCGCAGAAAATTCCAGTCGCCAGCAACGCAGAAGCTGCGCGCCTGGCATCCGAAGAAGAAAACGCCGCTGCCATCGCCGGAGAAAATGCCGCGACGCGTTATCACTTGCACATTGCCGCTGCGCATATCGAAGACATGCCGAATAACACCACGCGCTTCTGGGTGCTCGGCAAGGATATGCCCTCACCTTCCGGTCGCGACATGACTTCATTGGTGATGTCGGCGCCGAATAAACCGGGCGCAATGTTTCAATTATTGGAACCGCTCGCCAAGCACGGCGTGTCGATGACGCGCATGGAGTCGCGTCCTGCCCGCCAAGCGACGTGGGAATATTACTTTTTTGTTGACATGGAAGGTCATCGCGAAGACGCACCGATTGCAGCAGCGCTCGCGGAGCTCAACGCACAAGCACCATTCGTGAAACTGTTGGGTTCTTATCCTGTGTCGGTCAGTTGATAAATATTAAAAGCTTCATGAAAAAGCAGCAATTCGGCAAATTGGTTGTCTTCGGCGTTGGTCTGATTGGCGGCTCATGCGCATTGGCGCTCAAGGAAAAACATGCTGTACGTGAAGTGATCGGCATCGGTCGCACCCGCGCGAATTTGGATGCGGCACAGCAACGCGGCCTGATTGATCGCGCATTCGCGTTTGACGAAGCGTGGGAAAGTGAATTGCGCGACGCTGATATTGTGTTGCTGGCAACGCCAGTCGCGCAGATTGAAACGCTGCTTGCTCGCATTCTACCCGCCGTATCGGAGCAAGCAATCATCAGTGACGCGGGAAGTACCAAACAAAATGTCATTGCTACCGCTCGTCAATGTTATCAGACGCAATCACGTGTTTCATTTTCGCGCTTCGTGCCTGCGCACCCGATTGCGGGTACCGAGCATTCAGGCGCGGCGGCGGCGTTTGCCGCATTATATGAAAACAAAAATGTCGTCATCACACCGCTCGATGAAACCGATGCCGAATGCGTCGCAACCACCAGCGCGCTATGGCAAACTTGCGGCGCGGTGATTCGCACGATGACGCCTGCGCAACACGACACCATCTTCGCAGCAGTCTCGCATTTGCCGCACATGCTCGCTTTTGCATTGGTTGCGGAATTGGCGTCGCGTCCCGATGCTGATATTTACTTTCAATATGCCGGAAGCGGCTTTCGCGATTTCACCCGCATCGCTGCCAGTTCGCCGGAGATGTGGCGCGATATCGCGCTGGACAACCGCGATGCGCTGATTGAAGAGCTTGATGCGTTTACAGTCATGCTCTCCAAGCTACGTACGGAAATCGCCGATCAGGATGGAACAGAATTAATGAAGCGATTGCAAATCGCCAGCGAAGCACGGAATCAATGGGCACAGAAAAAATAACACCGCCGACAGAAGCCGCCCCATTGGCAACACCGCCGACTGCGGGCAGTGCATCCCCATTTTCCGTGCGCGCATTGTTTGTCTGGAACGATGTACGCGGTCGTTTTCCTTTCGCTTTTCGTTCGGCATTGTGCTTTGCGATTCCGATGCTGATCGGTTGGGCGCTCGGCTTTGAGCGCGAAGGTTTGATCGCCACACTCGGCTCGTTCACCGGTTTGTATGGCGCACAACATCCTTATCATCGTCGTGCATTGATTCTGGCGTGGGCAGCGACTGGATTGACGCTCGGCGTCGCGCTCGGCGCACTCGGTGCGGTAACGCCGTGGTTTGGCATGCTCACTGTGTCGATATTTGCCAGCGTCGCCGTGTTATTATGCAACAGCCTCAACGTCGGTGCGCCCGGTGCTTATATCATGGTGCTCGCATGCACGATGGGAACGATGATTCATGGTGCGCCCACACCGCTCTGGCAAATATTATTATTGGTCGCAGGCGGAGGCGCTATTTCCTGGTGCGTGCAGATGTTCGGTTATCTATTTGTCCCCAACAGTCCGAAGCGGCGTATCGTTGTCGCGGAAGCGCGCGCAGTACGCTCGCTGGCGCGCGCGATGGGTACATCGGGTGAAGATGCAGCGCGCCACTTCGCTGCCAACGCGCTACAAACAGCGCTGGAAATGTTGACGGGCACCAGTCGCCACTCACCGTATCAAAAATTAAGCCGTCGCATCGGCATGTTGTTTGCCGCCACGGCGCGTCGCGATTCACCCAGCGAGCGATTATTGGCTTTAAGCGACGCACTGGTAGCAGAAGCTGAACGCTTGCCCATGCGTCGCACGACGATCAAATCTGCTCCTAGCGAACAGGACACCAACGCCAATGATGAAACGCAAATGATGCAGATACATTGGCGCACCAGTGATTTTATCAAAGACACTTTTTCTCTCCCTTATTCGGAGGTGCGGCGCAGCATGATTCGCGTTCTCATCGCATCAATTATCGCTGGCGCGTTGGCACTGAGTCTGGGCATGAAGCAGCCGTTCTGGGCAATTGCCGCAGCGGTACTCGTGCTTCATCAAGGCGGTGGAAGAAAAGCGTTATTGGCGCGCGGTTGGTTGCGTTTGATCGGCACGCTGGCGGGACTGCTGCTTGCTGAAGCCATCATCCTGATGCATCCGCATGGGTTATGGCTGATCGCCATTATTGTTTTATTGCAATTCGCCGTCGAAATGTTGGTCGTGCGCAATTATGCGTTGGGTGTGCTCTTCATCACACCCGGTTCGTTGCTCATCGCTGCAAACGTTATTGGCTCTTATGATCATTTGCTTTTTGCACGCGGCGTTGATACTTTGATCGGCGTTATTGTGGCCTATGTTATTTTGTTCACCGTCGCTACGCAAAGCGGGCGTCGCCGGTTATCAGAAGCAATTCATGAAACACTGGATGCTTGCGATCAATCTCTCAACCTGCTTGCCGCAGGGAATATTGGTTCTTTGAAAACGCAACGCGCACAGGAAAAGCTACGCCGTCGCCTGCTTGATTTATACAACACCTATAACGATACCGCGCACGAATCACGTCATATTGAAAAAGCCATATTGCCTTACTGGAACAACGTCGTTCGTGTTTTGAGACTTGGCTATCAGGTTCTTCTGGCGAACTGGAACGCGCAGGAAGGCGCCAGCTTGGAATTTGACGAACTCCGCGAACACGTCAAGATCGAACGCGAACGCTGCCAACACATGGCAGATGCCGATTTTCATCAGGAAGTCCACAGCGTGCGTCAACGCATCGGAACAGTTGACTGATGCCCAAAATACGTTATCTTCAACATTCTTTGAACCCCTCGCGTTGCCCGTGAAAAAAAGTTCCGCCCAACAAGCCCACACGCCGATGATGCAACAATATCTCGGCTTCAAGGCGCAACATCCCGATAAACTTCTCTTTTATCGGATGGGTGATTTCTATGAGATGTTTTTTGAAGACGCCGAACGCGCTGCGCGTCTGCTCGACATCACATTGACCGCACGCGGGCAGTCGATGGGCAAGCCAATACCAATGGCCGGTGTTCCTTATCATGCCGTTGAACAATATTTAGCGCGCTTGATGAGGCTTGGTAAAACTGTTGTGATCGTCGAACAAGTCGGCGATCCCGCCACCAGCAAAGGGCCTGTAGAGCGCAAAATATCGCGCATCGTCACACCCGGCACGATTACCGACGCCAACCTTCTGGACGCGCGCCGCGATCGCCCGCTGGCTGCCTGCTGTTATTCACGCGAACGTGTTGGGATAGCATGGCTCAATTTCGCCTCCGGACAATTTGTGTTAACCGAAGTGCCACGCGCCGAAGCGCCGCATGTTCTGGAACGCATTGAACCGGCGGAATGGTTGATCGCCGATGATGTTGACGCGCCCGCATGGTCTGCGTTGCCGCCGCGCACGATTCCTTCATGGCATTTTGACGCGGCCACTGCCGAACGCGCGCTGCTCAATCAATTCAATATTGCGCGGCTTGATGCTTTCGGTGTGACCGATTATCCGCTCGGCGTGCGCGCAGCAGGCGCATTATTAGCTTACGCCAGTGCTACGCAAGCCGCTGACCATATTTCGCTTGCGCATATTACTTCGTTGCAAGTTGAAGCTGAAAACAGCTTGCTGCAACTCGATTCGGGCACGCGACGCAGTTTGGAAATCACCACAACATTAAGCGGTGAAGCTGCTCCAACTTTACTTTCCGAACTCGACTATTGTCGCACGGCAGCGGGTAGTCGTCTTCTGCGTCATTGGCTGATGCAACCGTTACGCGATACCAATATCGTGATGATGCGTCATGACGCCATCGAAACATTGCAAGGTCAACCAGAAACGATGATTTCGCTGATGGCGACGCTCAAGCGTTGTGCCGATATCGAACGTATCGCCTCCCGTATTGCGCTCGCGAATGCTCGTCCGCGTGATCTTTCTGCATTGCGCGATACGCTGGCACTCGCCCCGGAAATCAACCAATATTTGCAGAGTTTATCTACGCCGCTGATCGACAATACGCGCGATACCTTGACGACAATCAACCCACAGTGGCTGGAAACGCTGCAGCGTGCGATCAAAGAAGAGCCTGCCACACACCTGCGCGACGGTGGCGTCATCGCGGAAGGTTTTGACGCGCAGCTCGACGAACTGCGCGCCATCGATCGTGATTGTGGCGCATTTTTAATGGCGCTCGAACAGCGTGAAAAAGAAAGTACTGGCATTGCCACGCTGAAGGTGGAATACAACCGCGTGCACGGGTTTTATATTGAGGTTTCTCGCACGCAAACAGATAAAGTGCCGGAGCATTATCGGCGGCGTCAAACGCTGAAAAACGCTGAACGCTACATCACACCTGAACTCAAGGCTTTTGAAGACAAGGCGCTATCGGCGCAAGATCGCGCACTATCGCGCGAAAAGTATTTGTTTGAACAATTATTGATTCTTCTTGCCAAAGCCGTACCTGAACTGCAACATGTCGCCCATGCCTTGGCGCAACTCGACGTTCTCGGTAATTTGGCACAGCGTGCGCTCGATCTTGATTTGGTTCGCCCGCAATTTTCCGAAGCGCCCGGAATCAACATCACGGGCGGGCGTCATCTTATTGTCGAACGACAGGTTGAAAACTTCATTCCCAACGATGTCGCGCTTGATCCCATGCGTCGTTTGTTGATCGTTACCGGACCAAACATGGGCGGGAAGTCGACATACATGCGACAAACCGCGATCATCGCGTTGCTTGCCTACTGTGGGATGTTCGTACCCGCGCAAAGTGCAACCATCGGCGCGCTTGATGCGATCTACACGCGCATCGGCGCAGCAGACGATCTGGCAGGAGGCCGCTCGACATTCATGGTGGAAATGACTGAAGCCGCGCTGATCCTGAACCGTGCCAGCGAACACAGCTTGGTTTTGATCGACGAAATCGGACGCGGCACATCGACGTTCGATGGTTTGGCATTAGCTTGGGCCATCGCGCACCGCTTGGCATCGGTTAATCGCTCATTGACGCTTTTCGCCACGCATTATTTCGAATTGACCGCGTTGCCCGCCGAGCTCGACGGCTGCGCCAATATTCACTTTGATGCAGTCGAGCACAAAAAAGGTATTGTCTTTCTACACAGTGTTGCCGATGGTCCTGCCAGCCAAAGCTACGGTATTCAAGTCGCACGCTTGGCCGGTGTACCAACCGATACGATTCGTTTGGCGCGCACGTATTTATCACGGTTGGAACAATCCGGCGTCCGCGATCCAAACCAAGGTGATCTTTTCGCGCAACATCTTGCACCTGCGCACGATCATGAAGAGACATACGAGCACGATGCGCTCACTGCCGAACTCGAAGCGCTTGATCTGGACACCTTATCGCCACGTGATGCGCTCGCTTGGTTGTACGAATTCAAAAAACGGCTGAGCGAATGAACCGAGACAATACGAGCGGCGCATTATTGGCTATTTCGCTCACGTCGTTTTTAGTGCCGTTCGTCGGCTCATCACTCAACCTCGCACTACCACACATCGCCAATGATTTATCAATGAATGCGGTCACGCTCACGCTGATGGTGTCCGCTTATTTATTGGCATGCGCCATGTTTCAGATGACCGCTGCACGGCTCGGCGACATGTTCGGGCGTAAAAAGATCTATCTTTCCGGAATCGCCTTGTTTGCTGTTTCGTCTTTGTTGAGCAGTATTGCGTGGTCATCCACATCGCTAATAATTTTTCGCGTGCTTTCCGGCATTGGCAGCGCAATGATTTTCGGCACCGGCATGGCGATGCTCACTTCACTTTATTCGCCACAAAATCGTGGTCGAGTATTGGGTATCAACTCTGCCGTTGTTTATTTTGCATTGGCATCAGGGCCTTTTTTCGGCGGTATTCTTGCGCACCACTTTGGTTGGCGCAGTATTTTCATTTTGTGCTTCGTCGTCGGCATGATTGCCATTGTGTTCACCGTCACCGCCATCAAAGAAGAATGGCGAGAAGCCTCCGGAGAACCGTTCGACGGCAAAGGCGCGATTCTGTACATGCTCGCTGTTTTTGCCGTGATTTACGGCTTTTCGCTGCTACCCAACCTGAGAAGTTGGGCGCTGTTATTGGTTGGTATTGTGTTGGTCGCCCTGTTCGTGCGTCACGAAAAACCTTGCCCTTATCCCATTTTATCGATCAATCTGTTCACCGATAACCGCGCTTTTCGTCTTACGACGATCGCGGCAATGATCAACTATTTGGCTGTTGCCGCTCCGACCTTTTTGCTGAGCTTATATTTGCAAGTTGTGCGCGGTCTCGACGCGCAACAAGCGGGTATATTTCTGATGCTGCAACCCATCGCTCAAGCAATTCTTTCCGTACTCGCGGGACGTTGGTCAGATCGCATCAATCCGGCGCGCATCGCAACATTGGGCATGATATTCACACTTTTGGCCATGCTCGGTCTTTCTTTCCTGACGCCAACCACTACCTGGATACAACTCGCCGGAATTCTGCTTTTCTTCGGCGTCGGTTTCGGGCTGTTTTCATCGCCGAACGTGAACATGTTGATGAGCTCTGTTGACAAGAAACACTATGGCACCGCTTCAGCCGTGATCAGTACCGCACGACTCATCGGTCAATCGTTCAGCATCGCCGTCGCTACGCTTACGATTCATCTGTTCCTCGGCACGGCGGAAGTATCCGTCCATAACCAACCTGAATTCATGAATAGCCTGCGCCTGGCATGCATCATCTTTTCCATATTGTGCATGTTCGGCATTTACGCTTCGGCGGCACGCTTCCTGAAATCCGACGTCAATAAATATTGATCTGCCCGCTTATTGTTGTTTCGGCATCATCACTTCTTCCCGTATCTTCTCAACATCAACATCGTTGAGGTACTTTCGAATGTTCGGATACCATTTTTCGTGGTGCCCATATTCCTCTTTGCCAAGTTCCGCCAGTGCGTCTTTTTTGTCCCAACGCTGAACAACCATTCGGTACATCGCGATGACGGTTCCAGTGCGGTCACTACCGTGCCAGCAATGCACAAGTACAGGCTGCGGTGAATTGAGAATGATGCGTAACGCGCGCACCATATCATCGTCTTTGATTTCTCCGGCGGACATGCGGATATGTTCCAAGACCAGCTTGGTGCCTTCGGCTTCACTGGTATCGCTATGATATTGACGCAGGTTGAGGATCGTTTTAATCCCCCTAGATTCAAGTACGAAGCGCAACGCGGTTAAATGGTCTCATAAAAACCTCAT
>DAISYG010000081.1:0-8912 GCA_036825435.1 Casimicrobiaceae bacterium
TATCAGCTCGCGCTGCTTTAGGATACCCCGCTGCTTGCGGCGGGGTAGTTCATTTACAATTTTGCTTAAATGTTCGCGATTATGGCTTCGACATTAAAACCAGTGTTTTGAAAATTTCGCCCATCGCTTCGGATGTGATCATCGTATGTACGGTTTTTGTGTCCATGAGATACGCTGTCGATGCCATTTTTTCTTCTTGCAGCAGATCAAGGACGCCATGTTCGATCAGCCAATCCCGCTGCGGCTGAAAATCCATCAACACCATACCGCCGCGCTGCGCGGCCTCGAGTATCGCCACAAAATCAATGTGCGCGGTGATGTCGGCAAGTCCCGGATAAATCAAAACATCGTCAAGCAAATGGTGTCGATAGTAAACGCGTAGCGTCCCATGCGCGTATTGCTCCGGTAATGTTTGATCGCGCTCAAACCCATAATCGCAAATGAAAAGCGTGTTGTTACTGCCGCTCGCAGCCAGCATTCGGGACAGCGTTTCCACCAAGGCTTCCGCGCCGAGATTGATTTCCGCCTGATAATCGCCGCTGACGGGAAAGCGTTTTTCGGCAATCGCGCGCAGCGAATCATCGTGCAATGGTTTCGCCATCAGCGCCAATTGTTGCGCATCATTTTGCGTCACCCCCTGCTCGAACCATTCACCGTTTTGACGCAGCACGACATGCGGCGGTAATGCGTCTAACACCTCGTTCATGAACACGACACCATCGAAAGATTCAGGAAGACTGTTGAGCCAAATAATTCGATCCAAAAATTGTGGGGCGCGCTGCTGCAATAAATTGTGTTGCCGCTCACGCAGATCCGCGCTGCGCTCAAGAATGGAATACGTCGAAAAGGCAATATCGTTTTTGGCAAATGTCGTCAGCAACTCTGCGGCAAAAGTACCGCTACCCGCACCCAATTCCAGAATATTCGCTTGTTTGCTTTTGGTCAACGCATCTGCAATCGGCACACTCCAAGTGCGCGCGAACAGCGGCGACAGCTCTGGCGCCGTGACAAAATCGCTGCCATCGGTATCGTTGCTAAGTTTTTTCGCACCACTGGTGTAATAGCCCAAACCCGGCGCATACAACACCGCTTCGATATAATCGTGCAGTGAAATCCAGCCTTGTTGTTGCCCCAATTTTTGCTCAACATAAGCACGCACTCGCTGCGAATGCGCGAGCGCATCAGCAGAAGGTTGCGGTAATGTGGCCATCGGCTTCATGGTTCGTTGAGAAATAAAGACAATATTTCATTAAGGAAGCGGTAGCCTTTTTCCGTCGCGGCGATTCGCGCTGTGTCGTGGTGCAGTAATCCTTGCTGCCGCGCACGCGTCAACGGCGCGGCAATCACATCAAGCGATAAACCGGTGCGTTCCGTAAACAATTCTGCCGCGACGCCTTTGCGTAAGCGCAGCGCGTTGAGCATGAATTCAAATCCTACTTCGTCGTTCGTGATATTGCACGTTTCCAGCAGTGGCGACTGATGATGCGCCAGTGCGTCCATATATTGCTGTGGATGTGGATAGCGAATCGTGCGCCCCATTCGATCCGAGTATGAAACTTTACTATGCGCACCAGCGCCAAGCGCCAGATAATCGCCAAATTGCCAATAGTTGAAGTTGTGCCGACACTGTTTCCTCGACTGAGCATATGCGGAAACCTCGTAACGCTGATAACCTGCTTTCGCCAAACTCATCGCGACTTGCTCCTGCATGTCAGCAACCGCATCTTCATCGGGCAAATCACGCGGCGGCGTATGCGCAAAAACGGTGTTGGGCTCCAGTGTCAGTTGATACCACGAAAGATGCGGAACTTGAAAGGCAATCGCTTGCTCAAGCTCCTGTTGCAACTTGATTTGGTTTTGTCCGGGCAAAGCAAACATGAAGTCAAGATTAATATTGGTAAAGCTTTTTTGCGCAGCACGAATTGCTTCTCGCGCTTCTTTGGCGTTGTGAATACGTCCGAGCGTCGTCAACTTTGTATCATCCAGACTCTGAATACCGAGCGACAAACGATTGACGCCAGCGCTACGGTATGCGGAAAACAGTCCATGCTCTACCGCGCTTGGATTTGCTTCCAACGTGATTTCAATATCATTCGCCAGCGCACCATGTTGCGCGATCGCATCGATGAGTACGCCGATACTTGATGGCGTCAATAAACTCGGTGTACCGCCACCGATAAAAATGCTGTGCAATGGGCGATGTCTGAGAATCGTTGCATTATTCTCAAGATCGCGCAGCAATGCCGCAAGGTATTCTTTTTCCGGTAATGTTTTTCCGTTCAACGGGTGCGAATTGAAATCGCAGTAAGGGCACTTGCGCACGCACCACGGTATGTGGATATAAAGTGATAGCGGCGGC
This sequence comes from Casimicrobiaceae bacterium, assembly GCA_036825435.1. Taxonomy (GTDB): domain Bacteria; phylum Pseudomonadota; class Gammaproteobacteria; order Burkholderiales; family Casimicrobiaceae; genus UBA931. The sequence continues at coordinate 2,360 of DAISYG010000081.1, forward strand.
GGCGTTGCCGGAGACGGAAACGTCGCCATGCCTATTCGCCGCGTAATGTTTTGATTTGCCTGATCAGTGCACGTACCGCAATGCCGCGATGCGAAATATCGTTTTTCGCTTCGGGCGATAGCTCTGCCGCCGTCCGACCATCGGGCAGCAAAAAATAGGGGTCGTAGCCAAAGCCGTTGTTTCCGTGTGGCGTTTCGATAATCGTCCCGTGCCATGTTCCGCTGGCAATCAACGGCGCGGGGTCGTGCGCGTGGCGCATCAGAACCAGCACACAGAAGTAATACGCGCCTTTGTCGGCATGCGCCTTCAATTGCGCCACCAGATGTTCGTTGTTGCGTGCGTCGGATTTCGGTTCACCGGCAAAGCGCGCACTTTTCACGCCGGGTGCGTCATCAAGCGCATGGATGCAGATCCCGGAATCATCTGCCAACGCAGGCAGACCGGAACAGCGACTGGCATGCCGCGCCTTGGCCAGTGCGTTTTCGATGAACGTTTCGTAAGGTTCGTCGGCTTCAGTAATGTTCAGTGTTTTCTGTGAGACGACATCGATCTTCAGCGGCGCGAGCAGGCGCGCAAATTCCCGGCATTTGCCTTCGTTGTTCGATGCCAGAACCCATCTGGAAAGCCGACCATTCATCGTGGTGTCAGCGCCTGTTTTTGTAGCGCAATCAATTGCATGATCCCCTGTTGCGCCAAAGCCAACAGTTCGTCCAGTTCCTGCCGGGAAAACGGCGCGCCTTCCGCCGTACCCTGGATCTCGACAAAGCCACCGTTGCCGGTCATCACCACGTTCATGTCGGTTTCGCAATGACTGTCTTCGCCGTAATCGAGATCAAGCAGCGGCACACCATCAACGATGCCGACGGACACCGCCGCCACATGATCGCGCAATGGGTTGCTGGCGAGCACGCCCTGCTGGCACAGACGCGACAGCGCCAGTGACAGTGCCACCCACGCGCCGGTAATCGACGCGCAACGCGTGCCGCCGTCGGCCTGCAATACATCGCAATCAATGCGCACGGTTCGCTCGCCCAGCGCCGTCAGGTCGGTGACCGTACGCAAGCTGCGCCCGATCAATCGCTGGATCTCCTGGGTGCGCCCCGAAGGTTTGCCACTCTGGCTTTCGCGTTTGGTGCGCGTATGCGTCGCCCGCGGCAACATGCCGTATTCTGCTGTCAGCCAGCCCTGCCCCTGGTCTTTCAAAAATCCGGGCACCCCGTCTTCAATACTTACCGCGCAAAGCACCCGGGTTTCGCCCTGCGTAATCAATGTCGAACCTTCAGCATGACGCAACCAATCCAGTTCCATCTGGATGGGGCGCAGCGCCTGTGCACTGCGTTGATGCAAACGATGAACAGACATGGCTTATGGCTCCAACTTGATTTTTCCCGACACAGTCACGGCAATCATGCACATATCGTTGCGGTTTTCAGCGCAAGCCAACAATGGCGAGTTGTCACTTTTCAATTGCGGCTGATAGGGAACAGCGGTATTGGGCGTGGTTACGGTCAGACTATGAACGGTGTACTTTTTGCCCAACGCCTGAGCCATCTGCTCGGCACGCTGGCGAAATGTCTTGATTGCGTCCTGGGTTGCGTCATTCAGCGCCTGTTCGTAAGTTTCCCGCGACATCATGAACGATAGCGCGGCCATGGAAGCGTCCTTGTCCGGAATCTTTTTGATCGTTGCCAGCATTTTGCGAGCGTCTTTGCTGCTGGCCTGCAACGATCCACTTACAACCCAACCATCCTCTGCTGAGGACGCTATTTTCTTCGAGCTTATGGCTCGATTCGGGGATATTTTCTGAAAGATGATTTCTGCACCGGCTTCCGTCTGCAATTGTTTTTTCAGGTTTGCAAATCGGCTTTCGACATCATCAAAAAGCTGAACCGGATCTTTTCCTCTTTCGTCCACCGAAAAATACACCACGAGAAGATCATGCTGCGCCATCGCCTGTGTCGAAACAGAAAAGGCGATTTCATTCTCTCCCGCTGGTGCTTGTGCCCAGGCGCCAAACGCGAAAAAAAACAAGACGCCGGAAAAAAAACAAGCTGCGATTCGAGTCAACATGGCAATGTTCCGTTTATTCTGCGTCGAGGCGAGCCAACGCAACGGCAATCGCTTTGCGCACCTGTTCGGGCGCGGTACCGCCCACATGGTTGCGCGACGCCACCGATCCTTCCAGCGTCAACACGTCGTACACATCTTCGTCAATCAGCGGTGAAAACTGCTTCAACGTCGCCAACGGCAACGCCGCCAGATCAAGGTTTTCCGCCTCCGCCTCACGCACCGCCTGCGCCACAGCCTCATGGGCATCGCGGAATGGCACGCCCCGGCGCACGAGGTAATCAGCGAGATCCGTCGCCGTGGCATAGCCTTCGCGCGCTGCTTCGCGCATCCGCTCGGGTACCGGCGTGATGCCATGCTCAACCAGGTCGGCGACAATGGACAGCGTTGCCAGCAACGTATCCACGGTATCGAACAGCGGTTCCTTGTCCTCTTGATTGTCTTTGTTGTACGCCAGCGGCTGGCCCTTCATCAACGTGATCAACGACATCAGATGACCAACGACACGTCCCGTTTTCCCGCGCACCAGTTCGGGTACATCCGGGTTTTTCTTCTGCGGCATGATGGAACTGCCGGTGCAAAAGCGATCCGCCAGATGAACAAAACCGAAACGCGGCGACGACCACAGCACCAGCTCTTCGGAAAAACGCGACAGGTGCACCATGAGCAACGCTGCCGCCGCCGAAAATTCGATGGCGAAATCTCGATCCGAGACCGCATCCAACGAATTGCTGCACAGCGCTTCGAAACCAAGCTCGTCGGCGACCTGCTGGCGATTGATCGGATAGCTGGTGCCCGCCAACGCCGCCGATCCCAGCGGCAACCGGTTGACGCGATGACGCAGATCCCGAAGCCGCTCGCTATCACGCGTGAACATGGCTTCGTATGCCAGAAGATGGTGCGCGAAGGTAATCGGCTGCGCAACCTGCAAATGCGTGAAGCCGGGCATGATCACGTCAACATGAGATGCCGCCAGCGAAAGGAACGCACGACGCAACACCACCAGGCCTTCGTTCAGAAGATCAATCTCGCGGCGCAGCCAGAGCCGGATATCGGTGGCCACCTGATCGTTGCGCGAGCGCCCGGTATGAAGGCGTTTGCCGGCGTCGCCCACCAGTTCGGTCAGGCGCCGCTCGATATTCAAATGCACGTCCTCCAGATCAATCGACCAGACGAACGTGCCGCGCTCTATTTCCTCGGTGATTTGCGCCAGCCCGCGCTCGATATCGGCGAGATCGGTGGCGCTAAGCATGCCCGCGTTCTTCAGCATACGCGCATGCGCCAGCGACCCGGCAATATCTGCGGCATACAGACGGTGGTCGAAATCGACCGACGCCGTATAGCGCTTGACCTGCTCGGAAACCGGTTCGGAAAAACGCCCCGACCAGCCTCCACTATTTTTCATCGTGAATTTTTCAGTCATAAATCTTTGTTTCGGGTTTGGCGACAACCATTCAAGTCTCGCTCAACGCCGCATGTCTGTGTTGTGCTTGCGTAATGTTTGAGAGTAACCGAAAATGACCTTGTTTGGCGATAGCTGCCGCCGCTTTCCGGCATCCGCTGCGATTGCCTGCGTTGAAAAACCGATGATTATAAATCAAAAGGAATTCTCCATCGTTTTACCCGACTGGCGCAACGTCGGCACCATGATGCGCATCATCCTCGGCGTCAATCTCGGTCTGTTACTGGCGATTCTGGCGCGCGGTGTGCCACATCACGACTGGAACGATCAACTGTTCGGTCTCGCCATGTACGCCGAACCATATCTGGTGCTGGAACTGGCGCTACTGTGGCTCGCCGCGCCGTGGTTCGCACGTTTGTCGGCACGCACATCAATCATTGCCATCACGGCAGCAACAGCGGTATGCGGACTGTTTGTCAGTTGGTTGGTTGACGGCACATGGTCGGGCGAAACCGGCTGGCTGATTTTCTGGGGGCTGACGGCGCAGATCATCTTGCTGTATTACTTCCATATGCGTAACAAAATGCTGTCGCCGATCATCACCGAAGCCAAGTTGCAAGCGTTGCAGGCACGTATCCGTCCGCACTTTCTGTTCAACAGCATCAATGCGGTGATGTCGATCGTTCGTCACGATCCCGAGCATGCCGAGGCTGCGCTGCAAGATATGGCCGATCTTTTCCGTGTGCTGATGCGCGACAACAAGGATTTGACACCGTTGACGGATGAAATCGAAATTTGTCGTCAATATCTGGGGTTGGAAAAATTGCGGCTTGGCTCGCGTTTGAGCGTAGATTGGCATGTGAAAAACATGCCTGAAGACGCGCTGGTGCCGCCGTTGGTTTTGCAACCTCTGTTGGAAAACGCCATTCATCACGGCATTGAGTCGTCACCGAAAGGCGGCGAGATTTCCGTCAATATCTTTTCGTCACGCGGCGAAGTACACGCCATTCTGCGCAACCCATACCGTCCCGGCAATGATCGTCACCATCGAGGCAACCGCATTGCCGTTGCCAATGTGCGCGCGCGACTGGCGCTGCACTTTGACACCGAAGCACGGTTGAGCGCCAAGGTCATCAACGACGAAATCTACGAAACGCACATTCGCATGCCGTATCGTCGCAAAGCGGAAAAAGCCGTCTCGGGAGAAAAACATGAATCATGACACCGTTGCACAACCCCTGCGCATCCTGATTGCCGAAGATGAAGCGCTCGCGCGTCGTCGCCTCATTGACTTGCTCAGTGATGTTCACAAAATATTGCCCATCAAGGTTGTGGGCGAAGTGGAAAACGGTTTGGAAGCGCTGCATTGGATTCAGAATTCCGCCGTCGATTTATTGCTCACCGACATCAATATGTCCGACATGGATGGTATTGAGCTTGCCAACCACTTGCATCGGATGATGGAGCCGCCACGCATCATTTTTATTACCGCGTACAACGAACACGCTGTCAAAGCATTTGAGCTAAACGCCATTGATTACTTGATGAAGCCGGTGCGCATTGATCGCCTGCTTACCGCGTTGCGCAAAGTACCCGCGCTCAAGCCGATCAGTGAATCACAACTCGAAAACCTGCCCGCCAACGCGCGTCGTTTTCTGCCGGTTGTCGAACGTTCGCGTATTGAGTTGGTGCCGATTGACGATATCCTTTACTTCAAGGCCGAACTGAAATACGTCACCGCCAAAACACAGCAGCGCGAATATGTTCTGGAAGAATCACTGGCGCATCTCGAAGAAGAGTTCGGGATCGACTTTCTGCGCATTCATCGCAGTTATCTTGTTGCACGTAAAGCGATCAAAAATTTTGTTCGCGGTGATCGCGAAGGAGAAAACGGCTGGTATGTGAATCTGCATCACGTGTCTGACCGCCTCCCCGTTTCGCGGCGTCAACGTGGAATTTTGCAAGAGTTTGTCGATCATGCGATGAATCAGGGATAAAATCCGTTCGACTCCAAAAGGGCGGCGGGTTAAAATCTTTCCTTCATTCACACTTGATAGAAAGCCCTGAAGCATGTCGCGAACCTTGATCTGTGGCTCTCTCGCCTACGACATCATCTCCGTTTTCCCCGATCGCTTTGCTCGTCACCTGCTGCCTGACCACATGCATCGCTTATCTGTTTCATTCAACGTTAGTAGTTTGCGTCGAGAATGGGGAGGCTGTGCAGGAAACATCGCCTACACGCTGAAAAAAATCGGTGGCACACCCGTCGTTATGGCAACGCTGGGCGGAGAAGACGGCAAAGCCTACGAAGAGCGATTGCAAAAATTAGATATTGCTCAAGACGGTGTTAAGTTGATTCCGGGCATGTACACAGCGCAGGCGACGATCATGACTGATCTCGACGACAATCAGATCACCTCATTTTTTCCGGGCGCCATGAACGAATCGCATCAGCTTCATGTTGCCGATGTCAACGATATTGCATTAGGCATCGTCTCACCCGATGGTAAAGAAGGCATGCTGCAACACGCGCGACAATTTCATCAGGCGGGCATTCCGTTCATCCTCGATCCCGGCCAAGCCATGCCGATGTTTGGCAAAGAAGAATTATTGGAAATGGTCACTTTTGCCGATGTGATCGCGTTGAATGATTACGAAGCCGAGTTGCTATGTAAAAAAACAGAACTGCCGCAAAAAGAAATCGCGCAAAAAGTACGCGCAATGATTATTACCTATGGCGGTCGCGGCTCACAAATTATCACCGCACACGAAAGCATAACCATCCCCGCGGTCAAACCCGATGCCGAAACCGACCCGACCGGTTGTGGCGATGCTTATCGCGCCGGTTTGCTGTATGGCATTGCGCAAAATTGGCCGTGGCGTAAAACGGGGCAACTCGCCGCCCTTCTGGGCAGCATCAAAATGGCGTCGCCGGGCCCACAAAATCATGATATTGATCGCGAAAAGCTGACGCAACGTTATTTTGATGCGTTCAAGGAAGAGCTGTGGAGTTAGTCCGCCAATAATAGTTTTTCTTCTTTCCCAAATAAAAACGCCCCACTATGGATTTAGTGGGGCGTTTTG
>DAISYG010000082.1:0-8256 GCA_036825435.1 Casimicrobiaceae bacterium
CGGCGGCGGTGGTGGTGGCGGTGGTGGTGGCGGTTCTCCGCCTGGCTCGGGTGGTGCGGGTGGCCTTGCCGGTGACTCCAGCGTCAGCAACGGCGGTACCGGTGGGAACGGCGGCGGTTCTGGCGGTGGTGTCGATCCGGGTGGAGGCGGTGGTGGCGGCGGCGGGAATAATGGCGGCACCGGCGGTAGCGGTTACGCAGGTGGCGCACCCGGCGGAGGTCGTGGTGACCCCGGCACTGGAGCGCCGGATGATGCGACCGACGGCCAGCTAGGGATAATAAGCGGTGCGGGCGGCACGGGGGCCACGGGTACTGCCGGTTCCACGGCAGTCGACACAGGGTTTTCCAATTATGACAGTATCAGCGTTAAAGCCGGTTCGGGAGGCAATGGAGGTAACGGCGGCAATACCGGCGGTGGGGGCATAGGAGGCACTGGCGGCAACGGCGGCGCTGGCGGTTCCGCCGCGCTCACCCTTACCAATGCTTCAGTTACATCCTTGGGCGCTGTGACGGTCCAGAGCGGTACAAATGGCGTTCCTGGCACTGCCGGCGCAAGTGGACAAAAGCTCGGCGGCTCCGGTGGGGATGGCGGTGCGGCCAGCCTTACGGCCAATACCCTGATCGCCCCTACCATCAACCTGACCAAACAGGACGGGGCGCTCAGCGTCACTATCGGCGGACTGGACATGAGCAGTGGTAGCACTATGCTCAATCTGAGCGGAACCGCTGTCGCCGCTGTGAACATCGGCGCGGGCAGCGGCTTGACCTTCGCAAACGGCTACAGCCTGACCGTAACCACGGCCAACAGCGGGAACATGACCGCCGCCGGAAGGCTGTCCGTGTACGGCGCGGGCAACACCTACGCCAGCCCCATAGACTATGACGCATCAGACGAGGCCCTTCGTTTCGATCTGCAGGGCGTAACGGAAAGCAGCAATGCGGCCCTGCAAACCACGGGAAGCGCGGGCGTGAAGATTGCCGGGGCAACGCTGGGCGTCGTCAACCACAACGGCCTTTCCGGCCTGCCACTGGGCGGCAAGTATACCCTAATTGAAAACACCGCGGGCGCGTTCCCCCGGCAAAACCTCACGGAGGTGACCAGCGAGCAGGAAACCCACGGTTTTGTCGCCAACGCGGACAACAGCCTGTATATCTTCAAGAACAGGCTCTCCGTCACGGGCGACCATACCCTTGCCGGACCGGCCTCCTACACCGCCGGAAGCGGCACGGACGAAAGCGTGCTGCTGCACGTGACCGGCAAGCTCACCGTGACCGGCGGCGGTCTTTCCCTGACCGATAACGGAAACAACAGCGCCACGGTCAACGCGGCAACGCTGGTCGCGCCCTCCCTGTCGCTTTCCGGGGCTAACGCCAAGGCGAATATCACGACTTTGGACATGAGCGCGGGAAGTACCGCGCTCACTTTGGATGGCACCACGGCTACTGGAATGAGCATCAGCAATCTGACCTTCGCCAACGGCCACAGCCTGACGGTCACCTGCCAGAACGGCGGGACCATGACTGCTGGCGGCAATCTTGCAGTTGCTAACCCCGGAAACGCTTACAGCGGTCCGATCACTTACGATGCCACGGGGCAAACGTTGACTTTTGATTTGGCGGGCATGGTGGATGGCGATGTGTTGTTGGTGGCGAACGATAATATTGCTATTGACGGCACCACTATCATTAACCTGAGTAATATCCCTGTGCTCGCTTCCGGTGGTACGATCACGCTCATCAGCAACCTTGCCTCCGGCGTAACCTTTCCCACGCGAACTCAGGGTGGTGTTGAAATCAGTATGAGTGGCAATAGCCTGATCGCGATTCTTCCTCGCGCCGGAGGTGGCGTTTCCGTTCCCGTGTTGCCGCTGCCGTTGGTACTGGTATTGGCGGGATTGGTTGGGTTGATTGGTTTCAGGCGATTCAGATGAAAGAGGTTAGGAATCAGAGGTCAATGGATATTTCACCACGCTCGACGTGATCTGAATAGCTCCTCTCGCCCGGCGGGCACCCCCTTTCTTGTGCGGACAAAAAAAGTAACCCCAAAATCCGCCTCCGGGTTCCGCCGTCAGCCTTTGCAGAAGACAACAAGAGGCAAAGCAAAAAGGAACTTGATACTTCTTAAAACCCCTGAATTGTCGCGTCGCGGGCGCTTTTCGCAATGACATCCGTTTCTTGGATGCTTTGACGTAGCGTAACGTTTGGCGCTTGAGCAAAGTGTTGCTGTTCTTGCTGATCACTGATATCTGAAACCCGCGCAAGGATTTTTTGCTGAAATGCTTTACTTTTTCGTTATACTTAGTTATATATAGCGAAGTCTTTTTCTTGGATTTTTTATGATTTACATCGCCGATCACGAGATTGACCGTCTGCTGCTTGAGGATATCGCCATGGGTGACATCACATCGCGCAGCCTCGGTCTGTCGCGCCAGCCGGGCGTGATTCAATACACCAGACGTCGCGGTGGTCGAGTGAGTGGCGTGGCGATTGCCGCGCGGGTATTGCAAAAATGTGGGCTCACAGTTGATTTCCAAATCGACGATGGCAGTGATCAGCCAGCGAATACTTGCCTGTTGCGCGCATACGGTCGCGCTGACGCGTTGCACCAGGGTTGGAAAGTGGCTCAGAACATTCTCGAATGGTGTGGCGGTGTTGCTGATGCGATGACGCGCATGTTGGGTGCAGCGCGTTCGGAAAATACCGAGGTTCAAATTGCCTGTACGCGCAAAAGCATCCCCGGCACGCGATTGATGGCGACGCAAGCCATTCTCGATGGTGGTGGCTTGATCCACCGTTGCGGAACGGCGGAAACGGTTTTGTTGTTTGCCAATCACCGTCGTTTTTTTCCGCAGCCGTTTGACTGGAAAAAGCACGTTGCGCAGTTGCGACGCAATGCGCCGGAAAAAAAGATCGTCGTTGAAGCCGATTCGATGGATGAGATGCGAGCGGCGCTCGCGGCACAGCCGGATGCGATTCAATGCGACAAATTTTCGCTGCAAGAACTGCGTGAATGCTGCGCGTTGGTGCGGCAGAGCGGGTCGTCTTGTTTGTTGCTCGCTGCGGGCGGCATCAACGGCGGTAACGTCGCTGAATTTGCGGCGACAGGGGTTACGGTGCTGGTTACGTCTTCGCCGTATTACGTCAAACCGGCTGATATTGAAGTGCTTATTGCGCCGGAATAGAAATACCGATTTATCAAAGGGAAACATGAAAAAGGGATTACAAGCGGTTGGCTATTATTGGTTTTTCTTGACGGCAATGTTGCTCATGCCGTTCGCGGTTCATGCGCAAGAAACGCTGATCTCCATGCAGGGTACGCCACCCGCGCCGGAGAAGATCAAACGCGTGGTCAGCGCTGGGCCGGTTTCAGACCCGCTGCTGGCGTCATTGATTCCGGATAAGCTGTTGGGTATTTCCACTGACATGTTTGACAGCGGCTACAAGAAATATTTTCCCAAAGCCATCGCCGATTTGCCTCATACCGGTCGCATCGCCAACCGCGCCAGCACGTTCCCCATCGAAAAACTGATGGCGCTGAAGCCCGATCTGATTATTGATTTGGGAAGTATTGAGGAGGTTTATGTTTCAACCGCGATGCGTGTTCATCAGCAAACCGGCATTGCCTATGCGCTAGTCGATGGCCGTTTGCCCGATACGGCGCGTCAGATTCGTGAGGTCGCAGCACTGGTTGGCGCGAATGAGCGCGGCGCGGCGCTGGCGAATTTTGCCGATCAGGTGTTGGCGGAAGCCGCAAAGGTGCGTACTGACCCCAACAAGAAAAAAGTGAAGGTGTATTACGGGCGCGGTGCGGATGGTCTTGAAACTGGTTTTCCCGGTTCAATTCATGTCGAAATACTTGATCTGCTCGGCGCGAATAATGTTACGGCGGCGGCGGGCGAGAAAATGACCGGACGTATTTCGCTGGAACAGTTGATGCAGTGGCAACCCGATGTGATCGTGACGATTGATCATCATTTCTACGAAACACTGAAAAAGGGTGGCGTTTGGAGCAAGCTCGACGCGGTCAAAAACAAGCATTTTTATCTGGCGCCAAGCTTTCAACCGTTAGGTTGGTTTGATCAGCCGCCGAGCGTGAATCGTCTGCTTGGTGTGATCTGGGCGCAGCGTTTATTGTTTCCCGAAACCATGTCCGAGGAGCGCTTTCGCTCGGAAATTCAGGCGTATTACAAGCTGTTTTATGGATACGATCTGAGTGATACCGAATTGACACAGATTCTCGGTGAAAGTTGGCAGCGATGAAGACAGCAATAAATGACCTCACGGTACAGAAAAAAAGACGCGCGTTGTTGCAGCTTCTGGCGTTGTCGCCATGCGCCGGTTTTTTTCCGAATCTGGCGGCGCAAACCGTTCATGCGAAAAAGTCATTGATCGCGGCGTCGTTCGGCACGCTACCCGCGCCAGAAACGATTACCAAAGTCGTCAGCGCCGGGCCGGTGCCCGATGTGTTTTTGTTGTCGGTCGCGCCGGAAAAATTGCTGGGTTTTGCCACGATGAACATCAATCGTGAATCTCGGCGTTTTTTCCCGGAAAGCATCAGAAATTTGCCGACAACGGGGCGGATCATCGGACGAGGTTCGGTTTTTCCCGTGGAAAAGCTGATCGCGCTGAAACCAGACATCATTATTGATCTGGGCAATGTTGACGATCATTATGTCTCGACGGCAGAACGCGTTCATCGGCAAACCGGCATCCCTTATGTTTTGATCGATGGCACACTCATCGACTCGGCGCAGCAGATTCGCGAGGTGGCGACGATATTGGGTGTGAACGAGCGCGGGATGGTGTTGAGTCATTTTGTCGATACCATCATGGCGGACGCGGCGCGTGTGCGCGACGATGACAGCAAGAAAAAAATCAGCGTTTTTTACGGACGTGGTGCGGATGGTCTCGAAACCGGGTTGTCAGGCTCGATTCATACCGAGGTGTTGGATATTCTCGGCACGCGCAATGCCGCCAAACCCGCCGGGGAGAAACTGGTCGGGCGTGTCTCTCTTGAGCAGTTGATGCAGTGGCAGCCGGACGTGATCGTGACGATGGACGCCAATTATTATGCGATGCTCAAAAAAGGCGGCGTGTGGAACAATCTCAACGCGGTCAAAAACAAAAAGTTTTATCTTGCGCCGAGCAAAATACCATTCGGCTGGCTGGACGGGCCGCCGAGCATCAATCGCGTATTGGGTATTATCTGGATGCAGCGCACGCTGTATCCCGAGACGATCGCGGAAGATTATTTTCACGCGCAGATTCAAGCCTATTACAAGCTGTTTTACGGTTACGATCTGGCGCTGGGCGATTTGAAAAAAATTCTTGGTGATCCGGAAGGATGGCCGACGTTATGAGCGACGCAGCGACCAACGCCATGACCGGCACCATGTCCAACCGTATCTGCTTGAAATTTCTGGCGGCGCCGGTGGCGTTGCTGATTGCCGTTGCGGTGGCGTTGTGTGTTGGTCATTATCCGGTTTCGTTGCCGACTTTGTTGGGTTCGATTGTTTCGCCGCAGGACGCTTCCGACGAAGTATCGACGGTGTTGTGGAATATTCGTCTGCCGCGTGTGCTGGCGGCGATTCTGTGCGGCGCTGCGCTGTCGGTGGCGGGCGCGGCGTATCAGGGCATGTTTCGCAACCCGCTGGTTTCGCCCGATATTCTGGGCGTTTCTTCAGGCGCGGGATTGGGTGCGGTGCTGGCGATCTTCCTCAGTCTGCCGATGATCATGGTGCAATTATTTGCTTTTGCGGGCGGTTTGATGACTGTAGCGGTTGTGTGCGTCGTGGCGCGACTGGCGCGCTTCCACAGTCCGGTATTGTCAATGGTGTTGTCCGGTATCGCCATCGGCGCGCTGGTGTCGGCGGGTGTTTCGCTGTTCAAAATTCTTTCCGATCCTTATACGCAGTTGACGACGATCACATTCTGGTTGATGGGTGGGTTGAACGCGATCGTCTTTGATGATTTATTGAACACGACACCGATTGTGTTGATCGGTTTGATTCCTCTGTTTTTATTACGTTGGCGCATGAATCTGCTGAGTCTGGATGACGAAGAAGCAGAAACGATGGGCGTTAATGTCAAAAGAACGCGTCTGATTTTCATTGTTTGCGCGACGATGATTACCGCATCGGTGGTGTCGATCAGCGGCATCATCGGCTGGGTCGGTTTGGTGATTCCGCATATTGCCCGCCTCTGGATTGGGCCTGATTTTTCGCGTTTGCTGCCGACCTCGTTGTTCATCGGCGCGGCGTTTTTGGTGTTGACAGATACCTTGGCACGCACCATTGCGCCGATTGAAATTCCGTTGGGTATTCTGACCGCGTTCATCGGTGCGCCGTTCTTCATTTCGTTGTTGATTCAGGGTGGTGAACGACGATGAGTGAACGCGACACATTGATTGTTCTGGATCATCTCTCAGTCGGCTACGGTACGCGACAGGTCGTGCACGATATCAATTTTACGTTCCAGCGCGGCAAAGTCGTGTGTTTGCTTGGTGCCAACGGTTGCGGCAAGACCACCTTGCTCAAAACAATGTTGGGTGTATTACCCGCGCTTGGTGGCGGCGTGACACTGGCGGGGAAACCGTTGGCGGGCTGGACGCGCCGCGATCTGGCGCGCTTCATCGGCTATGTGCCGCAGGCGCACAATGGTATTTTCCCGTTCAGTGCGGAAGAAGTTGTGCTGATGGGGCGCACGGCGCGCATGAGCTGGTACGCGACACCGCAGGCGCATGACCGCGAAATTGCACGCGCTGCGTTGTGTACATTGGGTATTGAGCATTTGCAGCAACGTAATTACACGCAGTTGAGCGGCGGCGAACGGCAACTCGTTTTGTTGGCGCGGGCGTTGGCGCAGGAGCCGCAGTTTCTGATCATGGACGAGCCGACGGCAAGTCTGGATTTTGGTAATCAGATTCGCGTGCTGGAGCGTATTCGCAAGTTGAAAAACGATGGTATGGCCATTTTGATGACGACGCATCAGCCGGAGCATGCATATCGTGTCGCCGACGAAATCATGTTGTTGCATGGTGGAAAAATGTTGGCAACGGGAACGGCAGCGCAAACATTGACGATTGATAACTTGTCATTGCTTTATGATGTCGATCATGAAACGATGGCGGACAATTTGGCTTTTCGAAAAAGCGCTTGATGAGGTTAAAGTAAATGATTATTGATGATATTGATTTCGCCGCGATGTACCGCACGCACATCAGGCTTGCCAGTCGGCAGCAGAAACCTGCCGAAGACTGGGACAAGCGCGCTGAGGACATGGCGAAATCGTGTGCGGACAGCAAAAGCCCCTATGTGCAAACATTCACGGGATACATGGATTTCGATGGCGTCGAAACGTTGCTGGATGTCGGTTGCGGTCCGGGTACTATTTGTTTGCCGTTGGCACATTGTTTGAAGCACGTGTACGCGCTTGATTACAGCCGCGGCATGTTGGACGCGCTGGAAAAGCGTGCTGCCGCCGAATCATTGAAAAACGTGCAAACGATTCAAAGATCATGGGATGATGATTGGTCGGATGTGCCGCAATGCGATATCGCAGTGGCGTCGCGAGCGACGATGGTGGAAGACTTGGAAGATGCGCTGCGCAAGATCAGCAGCAAGGCGAAGAAAGCGGTTTATACCACGTTCACGGTCGATGCTCATTTTATCAATCCGAAAGTGGCAGAATGTTTGGGACGAAAAGCGGTTGGCTTTCCGAACTTTTTATACGCGGTAAATCTGCTGTTTCGCATGGGTTATCTGCCGCGCGTCGATTATATTTCGTCGGTGGTCAACAAAAAACCGGCGGCGGGTTTTGAAGCATTCATGCGTTCGATTGCGTGGTCGGTCGGCGAAGTCGATGAAGAGGCACAGGTACGCTTGAAGCAGTATTACGAAACGCATGTCGAGGCCGAGCAAACGGCGCAGCCGTTCATGAAAACGTGGGCGTTTGTTTCCTGGCGAACAGATAATGATCGTTGATTAATCAGGACTGCATGAGCAGTTCATTTAGGCATCGCTTTATTTTTCGCTATATATAAAAAAATACTGCGATATTTTATGCACGAGGAGGTTAGTGAAATGAGGAAATACGTGAAGAAAGCCTGCTGGCTTGCGGTATTGGGAGCTATGGCGAGCATGTCTCCTGCGCTGTTGGCGCAGGAAGCCGAAGTGGCAGCCAACACTACGCAAGAGTCGGCAACCGCCAAAGATGAAAAAAGCAATATCTTTGAGCTTGGTACGATTTCGGTTCAGGG
>DAISYG010000083.1:0-7823 GCA_036825435.1 Casimicrobiaceae bacterium
CTAAGCAAATTCAAGGCTGATAGTGAAGTTAATAAACTTCGCACCAATATTCTTTCTCATGTGCGCAGTGGCGCAAAACTTGACCCGGGATTGTTTTCGCTAACCGTTCCAACGGGTGGCGGGAAGACTTTGGCTTCGTTGGCTTTTGCTCTGGATCATGCGATTGAGCATGGATTAAAGCGCATCATTTTTGTTATTCCTTTCACCAGTATCGTTGAGCAAAATGCACGTGTATTTCGTGATGCGTTAGGTGATTTGGGTGAAAAGGCTGTACTCGAACACCACAGCGCGTTCTTTGCCCAGGCTCCTTCCAAAAAAACAAACAGCGACTATTATGCAGATAAGGAAAAACTGAAGCTAGCGATGGAAAATTGGGACGCTCCGATCATCGTGACTACGGCTGTTCAGTTTTTTGAAAGTTTGTTTGCCTCCCGGCCATCACAATGTCGCAAATTACATAATATCGCGGGTAGTGTAGTAATCCTTGACGAGGCACAAACTATTCCGCTACCGGTATTACGCCCTTGTGTAGCAACATTGGATGAGTTGGCGCTCAATTATCGTACCAGCATTGTATTATGTACAGCTACACAGCCTGCACTGAAAGAGTCTAAAGACTTCAAAGATGGATTAAAAGAAAGTGCTGTACGCGAACTTGCGCCAAACCCGTCTGAATTATTTGACAAATTCGAGCGGGTTCGTGTCCGTCACCTTGGCACAATTGATGATGTAACATTAACCGCATTGATGCGAGAGCGTGAACAAGTGTTGTGCATCGTCAATAATCGTCGTCATGCTTGCGCTGTTTATGACGCTATTGCCGACTTACCGGGTGCGCATCATCTGTCAACATTGATGTGCGCCAAGCATCGCAGCCAGAAATTGGAAGAAATTCGCACCTTATTGAAAAATGGCAAACCGTGTCGATTGATTTCCACTTCTCTTATTGAAGCCGGTGTTGATGTTGATTTCCCTTCTGTGTTACGCGCTGAAGCCGGATTGGATTCCATTGCTCAGGCAGCAGGTCGTTGCAATCGTGAGGGTCGAAGAAAAAAAGAAGACAGTGAGGTACTTGTATTTCGTCCAGAAAATCCAGATTGGGCTCCCCCGATAGAACTAAAACAGTTTGCAGAAGCGGCCAGTGAAGTTCTCCGTCAGCAACATTTCCTTGAAAAACCACTTTCTCCAGAAAGTATCACAGAGTATTTTCATCAACTTTTATGGTTTAAGGGAAGCGGAAATGGACTTGATAAAAAAAGCATTCTCAACACGTTAAAAGCTTGCAGGGTTGACAGCCTGCCTTTCGAGAAAATAAGTCGTGATTTTTGCATGATTGAAAATATGCAGCATCCAGTTATTGTGCCATTCGACGATGAGGCGAAAACTTTACTGGAGCAATTGCGATTTGTAGAACGTTGTGGTGGCATTGCCCGGCAATTGCAACCATACCTTGTGCAAGTACCAAAAAAAGCTTTTTATCAACTACGCGATGCTGGCGCGATTCAGCCTGTTGCGCCGGAAAAATGGGACGAACAATTCTGGGCTTTGTGCAATGTTGATCTTTATAAAGAGGAGACTGGATTAACTTGGGAAAACTCGTCTTTTTTAACCATTGAGAAAACATTGTGGTAATAATTTTTATGCCATCGTATCATCCTGTCGTTTAATGAACTCAATTCGAATACTCGGTTTATCGGGTAAGAATGCATTTAAAGAAGAAAGGAGGGCTAATGACTTATGGAATACGTTTAAAAGTCTGGGGCGAGCGCGCCTGTTTTTCCAGACCGGAGATGAAGGTCGAACGCGTGAGCTACGACGTTATCACCCCGTCGGCAGCGCGCGGCATCCTCGAAGCGATTCACTGGAAACCTGCGATCCGGTGGACGGTTGATCGGATTCATGTATTAAAACCGATTCGTTTCGAATCCATTCGGCGCAATGAAGTCGGTGATAAAGTGTCTGCTACCGCTATTACGCGAGCGATGAAAGCGCGCAGCACACGTGGATTAGCGTTATTCGTTGATGAAGCGCGTCAGCAACGAGCGGCAACCCTGCTGCGGGATGTTGCTTATGTGATTGAGGCTCATTTTGATCTGACCAATAAAGCAGGAACGGATGAAACTGAAGGCAAACACCTGGATATTTTTAACCGCCGTGCACGCAAAGGGCAATGTTTTCACATGCCATGCCTCGGAACGCGCGAATTTCCTGCATCGTTTCATTTATTAGAAGAAGATGAAAAAACGCCGCGAGTAGAAGATGAGACGTTAAAACAAGAGCGAGATTTGGGTTGGATGTTGCACGATATCGATTTTGCCAACAACATGACGCCACGTTTTTTTCATGCACGCATGAAGGACGGCATTGTTACTGTTCCGCCATGGGACAGTGCGGAGGTGAAATCATGATTCTGCAATCACTCACTCAGTATTATCAGCGACTGTTGGAGCACGGTGGAGATATTGCACCGTATGGTTTTAGTCCTGAAAAAATAAGCTATGTGGTTGTGCTATCTGAAAACGGTGAAGTTGTGTCAGTTCGGGATTTCCGCGTCAAGAGCGGCAAAAAGGACGTTCCGCAAACCCAGATCGTCCCCCAACCCGCCAAGCGGACAGTCGGCATCAAACCCAATTTCTTATGGGATAAAACTAGCTATATTTTTGGTGTCAGTACGGTCAGCAAACGTGCTGACCAAGAACATGCTGCATTTCGCGAGTTTCATCTGAATGCACTGGCCGATACGGAAGATATCGGTTTATGTGCCCTGAAACGGTTCCTGGAAAACTGGACGCCAGAACAATTCGATACTTCAGAATACTTTTCTGAAGATATGAAAGACGCGAACATGACCTTTGCACTTGACGGTGAGCGCTTATTCTTGCATGAACGTTCTGTGGCATGTGAGCTGTGGGCGAAGCTATTCGAAGGTGCAGAAAGTTCGAAACAGGGCATGTGCCTTGTCAATGGTGAAATAACATCGTTGGCACGTTTACACCCAGCTATCAAAGGCGTAGATGGTGCTCAGAGTTCGGGGGCATCAATTGTGTCGTTCAATTTGGATGCCTTTAAGTCCTATGGTAAAGATCAAGGTGAAAACGCACCTGTGTCCGAACAAGCTACTTTTGCTTATACAACCGCTTTGAACTATTTGTTGCGCCGTGGCGAGGATAATCGCCAGCGTATTCAAATCGGGGATGCTACGGTAGTGTTTTGGGCAGAAGCGGAAAATAATGAACAGGCACAAGTGGCAGAAAGTGTTTTTATGCAGATGCTTGATCAAAAAAGCGACGATCCGCAGGAAACGGAAAAAATTCGTCAAGTGCTTGAAGGAGTTTCCAAAGGTCGACCACTACGCAATATCGACCCTGAATTGGACGAAGGCACATGTATGTTTATTCTTGGGTTAGCGCCTAATGCATCGCGCTTATCCATCCGTTTCTGGGAAACAGGAACGTTTGGCGAATTGGCAAAACGTATTGCCAATCATGAACAAGACATGCATTTGGAGCCACTACCTTGGAAAACTCCACCGTCCGTTCGGCGATTGGCCTTGGCAACAGCGCCATCGCGTAACAAACCCGCCGAAGCAAAAGATATTCCAGCACAACTAGCCGGCGAACTGATGCGCGCCATCCTGAGCGGTAGGCGTTATCCACAAAGTCTGCTTACCAATCTGATCATGCGCATGCGTGCCGACGGCGATATTTCCGGCGTACGTGTCGCCCTATGCAAAGCTGTGCTGACGCGAAATCAACGTTTGAAAACATCAACCCTATTGGAAGAGGAGAATCTTGTGAGTTTAGACAAACAATCAACTAACCCCGCCTATCAGCTTGGACGGCTTTTTGCCGTTCTTGAAAACGTCCAGCGTAATGCGTTAGGCGAAAACGTGAATGCCACGATACGCGACCGTTATTACGGTGCGGCATCGGCAACACCAGCTTCGATTTTTCCGGTGCTATTGCGCAACACTCAGAATCATCTGAGCAAACTGCATAAAGAAAAAAAAGGGCTAGCCGTTATTTTGGAGAAACAAATCGGCGAAATCATTGATGGTCTGGATGAAAATTTGCCACGCAGTTTGCCAATTGAAGAGCAAGGACGCTTTGCTATCGGCTACTACCACCAATCTCGCGCGCACTTTACCAAAGGACGCGAAAAAAACGACGAAGAAACTGAAACTACTGAAGAAGGAGTTACCGAATGAACCCAATCCAAAATCGTTATGAATTTGTTTATCTTTTTGACATTACCAACGGCAACCCAAACGGCGATCCGGACGCAGGCAATCTTCCACGACTTGATCCAGAAACCAATTGCGGCCTCGTCACCGATGTCTGTCTAAAGCGTAAGATCAGAAACTTTGTTTCGCTGGATAAAGAAAATCAGCAAGGCTACGCTATTTATATGCAAGAAAAGTCCGTTTTGAATAATCAACATAAACTGGCTTATGAAGCATTGAATATCAAACCGGAACCGAAAAAATTACCGAAAGAAGTAGTCAAAGCACGTGAGTTGACCGCTTGGATGTGTGCTAACTTTTTCGATGTACGCGCGTTTGGCGCCGTAATGACCACTGAAGTTAATGCTGGACAAGTGCGTGGCCCAGTTCAAATGGCATTTGCTTCCTCAGTCAACCCGGTCGTGCCGTTGGAAATTTCCATCACCCGTATGGCGGTCACCAACGAGCGCGATTTGGAAAAAGAACGCACCATGGGACGTAAGCACATCATCCCTTACGGTTTGTATCGTGCTCATGGCTTCATTTCCGCCAAGCTTGCCGAGCGCACCGGCTTCTCTAATGATGATCTTGAGTTATTCTGGCAAGCACTGATCAACATGTTCGAACACGACCGTTCTGCCGCACGTGGCGAAATGGCTGCCCGTAAATTGATTGTATTCAAGCACGAAAATGCGATGGGTAATGCACCAGCACATGTATTGTTCGATACCGTCAAGGTCGTGCCGAACAATCTGGAAACATCGCCTCGCGCGTACGCAGATTATCGGGTAAATATTGATCGAGCAGCGATTCCAGACGGCGTGTCGGTGAAGGAATTGCTGTAACGGTAACGTGTAAACAAACAGGGGCAGAAATTTACTCATTGCTTCATATTCTGCTCTTGTAACAGGATGGGGTGCTTATGGTCGCTCAACAACAAATGATTTACCAATTCAAAATTACTCTGCTTGGCATGGAAAAGCGCATCTGGCGGCGTATTCAGGTACCAGAGAATGGCACATTTTTCGATCTGCATGTCGCCATCCAGTGTGCCATGGGCTGGGAGGATTGTCACCTGCACATGTTTCGTATTGGCAAACGGAGCGGAATCATCATCAACGGCAATCCCATCGATGACGACTTCTATCAAAGCAACAAAAATACGCTCAACGGCTGGGAAACCGATGTTGCTCAGTTTTTGGCGATGCCCGGTGATTTTGCCTTGTACGAATACGATATGGGCGATGGCTGGTTGCATGAGGTGTTGCTGGAAGGGGTGTTTTTGAAGGAAAAAAACGTCAAATACCCACGCTGTCTGGATGGTGCGGGCGCATGTCCGCCGGAAGATTGCGGTGGCGCGCCCGGGTTTGAACACTTGCTGAAAATATTGGCTTCACCCAAGCACCCCGAATATAAAGAAATGCTTGCATGGTTGGGCAGGGATTTCGACCCGGACGCTTTCGATTGCAGTAAGATAAAATTCGTTCGCCCAGCAACCCGCTGGAAGCAATGGCAGGAATAGCCCGCCATGTCCTCTGATCCTATCCCGATCTCCGCGCTGCAACACTATCTATATTGCCCGCGTCAGTGCGCTTTGATTCACCTGGAGCAGGCATGGGCAGAGAACCGCTTCACGGCTGAGGGGCGGGTATTGCACGAACGAGCTGATTCAGTTCGCACTGAACGTCGGCGTGGCGTACGCACGGTATCGGCAATGCCGGTGGCAAACAATGAACTCGGCATTGTGGGTGTTGCCGACATGGTTGAGTTCCATGAAACGGACGATGAGGAACGTGCCTATCCGGTAGAGTACAAGCGTGGACGGCCAAAATCGCACCAAGCGGATGAAGTACAACTCTGCGCGCAAGCGTTGTGCTTGGAGTCCATGTTTGACTATACCATCCCGGAAGGTGCTTTGTTTTATGGAAAAACGAGGCGGCGCAAAGCAGTGTCGTTTGATGATGCATTGCGTGTGTTGACGCGGGAAACGATCTGCTCTGTTCAGGAGTTGTTTGCCACAGGGAAAACTCCTTTACCGCAGTATGATGCACGCCGCTGTAGTGCTTGCTCGCTTATGGATATATGTCAGCCAGCGTTATTGGAAAAGCCGAAACCGGTCAATACTTGGCTACGGCGACAACTATCGGAGGAAGATAGTTATGCGCCGCCAACTTAATACGCTTTACGTTACGACCGAAGGTGCATGGTTGCGCAAGGATGGCGCCAATATCGTGATGGAAGTTGAGCGCGAAGAACGTGCACGTTTACCAATCCACATGTTGGAAAGCGTGGTATGTATCGGGCAAGTCAGCGCATCACCACAATTGTTAGGTTATTGTGCTGAGCAAGGAATTTGTGTGTGCTTTCTTTCCATGTATGGACGTTTTCTGGCACGCGTTGAAGGATCTGTCTCGGGCAATGTACTGCTACGCCGAGAACAGTATCGACGCAGTGATGATGAGGATGGCTGTTGTGCTGTTGTTCGCAATATTCTGCTTGGCAAGATTCATAATCAACGCCAGGTTATAGGACGTGCGCTGCGCGATCATGGTGAATCATTACCAGATAATCGTAGTCAAGCGCTTGAACATACCCATAAACGGTTGGCACGAATTATTGACAACCTTTTCCATGAATCACGAGCAGATGGGTTGCGTGGTTTGGAAGGTGAAGCTGCGCAAGCTTATTTCGGTGTATTTGACGATTTGATCCGCGTCGAAGCAAAAGCATTACGGTTTCGTGGACGCAGCCGTCGTCCACCCAAAGACGCAGTGAATGCATTACTTTCATTGCTGTACACTTTGTTGACACACGATTGCCGCAGCGCTTTGGAAACGGTTGGTCTGGATCCTGCCGCAGGTTTTCTACACCGCATGCGCCCGGGGCGGCCAAGTCTTGCACTTGACTTGCTCGAAGAGTTCCGCGCATTCTTGGCTGACCGTTTAACGCTATCGCTGATTAACCGACGCCAACTCAACGAAAAAGATTTTCGTACACTGGATAATGGTGCTGTTTTGTTGAAAGATGAAGCGCGCAAAACTGTGTTAGCAGCTTATCAGGAGCGCAAACGCGAGGAATTACGGCATAGCTTCCTCGATGAAAAAGTCCAAATTGGATTATTGCCATTTATTCAAGCGCAATTGTTGGCGCGGCATTTGCGCGGGGATCTGGATGCTTATCCTCCTTTTATCTGGAAATGAGATTTTGCGAATATGATGGTTCTGGTGAGCTATGATGTTTCTACCTCCGACTCGGGCGGTAGCCGTCGTTTACGTCGCATTTCCAAGGCATGCCAGGATTATGGGCAGCGCGTGCAATATTCCGTGTTCGAAATCGAAGTTGATCCGGCACAATGGGTAGCGCTTAAACAACGTTTGACAGAAATCTATAATCCTGATCTGGATAGTTTGCGTTTTTATTTCTTGGGGAAAAATTGGCAAAAGCGTGTAGAGCATTTGGGGGCCAAGGCGGTGCCTGATTTGCATGCACCATTGATTTTTTGATTTTTCCCAGTGCGAACCTGTAGCGTTACCCAAAATACGGCGAGGTTCGCGGATCTTTAACAATTTGAATTTTCTGCTTTTTTTTATTTATTTGTTTT
>DAISYG010000084.1:0-7574 GCA_036825435.1 Casimicrobiaceae bacterium
TCTTCAGTTCGGTCAACACCGACAGCCAGTATTTCGACCCTTCGTGTTCGGTGATTGAAGTGGCCCCACAAAATCAGACAGTAGCTTAGGTGGAAACCCGTAGATGGCGGCAGTGTTATCGCAAATAGGGTATGATCCGCTTCTGTCTTTGGGGAGTAGCCGCTTCTCGCAAGGCTTGCGTCAACATGCTTGGCCGTTCGGCCATGGCGCAGGCGGTCGGATTTCCGATTTGGCAAGACCATGGACTGCTTCGCTGTTTCTGCCGGTAAACAGTGAAACAGTCTTGTGTTTGCTGATCCGGCCTTTTGAAATACCATGGAATCTTTTTTAATCTCCGCAGGAACCGTTGCGCTTGCCGAAATCGGTGACAAAACGCAGTTGCTTTCCTTTCTTCTGGCGGCGAAGTACCGCAAGCCGTGCCCGATTGTTCTGGGCATTCTCGTGGCGACGCTGGTCAATCATGCGCTTGCTGGTCTGGTGGGCACCTGGGTTACCGAGCTGTTGCCGCCCAACGTGTTGGCCTGGGTGATCGGTATTCTGTTCCTGGCGATGGCCGCGTGGATGCTGGTGCCGGACAAGCTGGATGTGGACAATACGCGCCTGGTTTCACTCGGCGTTTTCGGAACGACATTGGTTGTTTTTTTTCTTGCCGAAATGGGCGATAAAACGCAGGTCGCTACCGTGATGCTGACGGCGCATTTTCATGCATTTGTTCCTGTCGTTCTGGGAACGACACTGGGGATGATGGCTGCGAATGTTCCGGTTGTTCTGATTGGTGACAAGCTGTCGCATCGGATACCGCTGCGCGTGGTTCGTATCGCAGCAGCGTTGGTATTTGTGGTATTGGGTATTCTGGCTTTGACGAATACCGATCTGTTTATTCAACAACAATAATATATTTCACCTTTTGGTCAGACGGAGTATCGCCCGTCCAGGCGCGACGATATTCAAACTGTAATATTTGTTTTCCGGGGCGCGCGGCGACAAAGGGGAAAACATCCGTACCGCCACTGCCGGGAACATCCGGCGTTGCCTGTTCGTGCGTTGGGCTGGCGTCGCGCAATATACCGCGCATTGGCTCGGTCTGCACCCATTGATAGCCAGTACTACGATTGCTGGGTAAGCGAACATTGATGGAACGTCCGACCTGAACCGCAATTTCTGCGCTGTCCTGCGCTTCGGTAATGACGAGATTACCAGCCATCATCGTCGGATCGGGTTTGACTTCCTGCGCGACGCAGCCGGTGAGCAGCGCAAAGCCCAAAAAAGCGTAAAGAAAGAATGTTTTTTTCATCATTGAAAGTCAGAGAGAACAACGGCTACATATTACCCCAATGCGGTATCAAGCGTCATCATCAATGCAAAGCCGAGCATCAATCCGATGGTTGCATACGACTCATGCCCTTTGCGGTGCGATTCGGGAATGATTTCATGGCTGATGACAAACAACATGGCACCTGCGGCAAAGCCCAATCCCCAAGGGAGAATTTGCGCCGAAAAGGTGACGACGATCGCGCCGAGAACCGCGCCTAGCGGCTCAATCAATCCTGACGCCATGCCGATCAACATGCAGGTACTGCGGCGATAACCGGCGGCGAGCAACGCTAGCGCGACGACAAGTCCTTCGGGGATATCCTGAATCGCGATACCTGCGGCGAGCGTGCTTGCTTCAACAACATTCCCTGCACCGAACGCAACGCCAATCGCCAACCCCTCGGGAAGATTGTGCAACGCGATCGCGAATACGAACATCCACGTACGTTTCAGCATTTTTGCTTTTGCACTGCCACCTTCAACGCCTTTCACGAAGTGTTCGTGCGGCAGGAAGCGATCCATGAGCAACAGCAACAATGCGCCCAGCAGTAAACCACCGGAAACGATCAAACTGGAACCCCATGTGCCGTAACCATTTTCCTGCGCAGCGGCGAGACCTGGAATAACCAGCGAGAACGCGCTGGCTGCCAACATCACGCCAGCACCAAAGCCGAGCATGGCGTCCATGACGCGTTCACTGATCTGGCGCGAGAAAATGATCGGCAGTGTGCCGAGCGCCGTTGCCGCCGCCGCGCCCATTCCGCCGACCAATGCGCCCCAGATGCGAACATCACCGGTGATGCGTTCCAACCAATGACCGCGCAGCAACAAAATCAATACGAACAGAACAACGCAGCCAACCAAAATGGTTAACTCGAAAAAGCGGCGTTCGTTCCAGAATTTATTCATGTTTTTTTATCATTCATCAAAGCGAATGCGGTCAACGGTTTTCACCAAACGCGCACTACGCAACATCGGGTATTGTTGTTTCAGTTGCGTGATTTTGTTCATGACCATTTCACAGTTATCGTCGTGGTCAAGCTGGCCTTCTTCAAAAGCCAGGATCAGGTCGAATTGCCCGTGCAGATAATGCATATGAACGCCGGGCTGGAGACGAGTATAAACATCGCCAAGCGCGGCGATGATGGCACCACGTTCGGGAAGGTCAAGAAAAGATTGATCGTCTTCATCATCGTCATCTTCTTCAGGATCAACGTGTACCAAAACATCCAGCGCTTGATGCTCGGAAAGTACACGATGGCGTGCGTTGACCGCGATCAGATGCGCTTCCGAAACAGTTAAATGACTGTCCACGAGAATATGGGTGTCAACCAACACGCTGTCACCCATGAAGCGGGTACGCAAATCATGAACATTGATGACCCCAGGCGTTCCCGTCAGTGTTTTTTCGATGGCGTGCAGTTGTGACGGCGGCAAACCTTTATCGGTTAATTGCGATAGTGCGTCCCACGCAAATTTGCCGCCGGTGCGGCAGATCAGAAAACCGACCAACGCTGCCGCCAGAGGATCGAAAAAAGGATAACCCATGAGGTTGCCGGTGATGCCGATGGCGACCACGATCGAACTCGCCGCGTCAGCGCGTGCGTGCCAAGCATTGGCGGCCAGCATCGTCGAATGGATACGCCGCGCAGCGCGGATCATGTAGCGATACAGCAATTCTTTGGTGACAATGGCGGTCAGCGCCGCATACAGCGCGATCTGATGCGCCTGCGGAATGGACGATGGATCAATGAATTTTCGAATTGCGACAAACAGCATGCCCAATCCAGCAATAATCAGCAACAAGCCGAGCACCATCGACGCCACGGTTTCAAAACGTGCATGTCCGTAAGGATGATCTGCATCAGCGCGTTTGCGGCTGATTTTATTCGCGCCCAGCACGACAAAATCAGCGATCAAGTCCGTCAGCGTATGAAAACCGTCCGCAATCAACGATTGCGAATGCGCGAAAAAACCAATGATGATTTGCGCCGTGGACAGCGTGAAATTGGTTGCTACGCTAACCAATGTGCATCGAGCGGCTGCCGTGTGGCGATCTTGTTTGGCTTTTTCGGTCATGGTTGAGTGAGAATAGTGCGATCTGCGGTCGAGAGCGGTTGACGTTCATCTGATTCTAATACAGGTCGTCAATGCAATACCAGATTGGCGAGGTAAAGAAAAACGCCGCACTATTGCGGCGTTTTCGTATTTTCCGAATATACGAAAAATGCGTGCTTATTCTCGTGCCGACTCAATCACCATATCCAGCACATACGCCACATTGGGCGCATCTGCCGGCGGGTTGGCAATCGCAAAGCGCTTCACGCGCACAACATTGCGAATTCCCGGCTCGTGTTCGTAGCCTTCGATGTTTTGATAGAGAGGCTCCCAGGATTCGGACGGATAGGATTTGGCGCCATTTTCCGCATAGCGAACCTCGCGCACCATCAAACATTGTTTATCGGGAATCAATGGATGGTTGCAGGCTTGTTTTTGCGCCGCGACTTCAAAAAAGACGATCTCGCCCGCGCTGCCGAAGCGGGTTTCCGCCGTTGGTTGAGCGGTAAACGTGAGAACATCGCCGGATGCGGTGGTGAGTTTGAGTTCGTTGGCTGTCAGTGCGAAAGAGGCCGGTGCTGCCAATCGGTTGCTGACTTCTTTGTCGAGGTTGTTGATTTTCTCATCCGCACACATGCGCTTGGTCGCGAAAACAGCGCCGAAGGTCATTTGCTGTTCCTGTATGCGGTAAGGGCTGCCCATCGCGTTGCAGGTATTGCTGATGCTGATGCGTTCGTGGTCAAAATCAAACTGAACGGGCTTGTCCGGCAGCACCAGAAGCGCGTCAATGCGTTTTCCTTGGGCATCGATGGCATTGGTCAGCTGCCAATGGTTGGCGGTGAGCGCCGCTGTGCTGTCACTGCTTAGAACGTCCTTGACCGCTACGGCCTTTTCTTTCATTTCTTGAACTTTAGTGTCGAAAACGTCGGTGGCGTCATCAACCTTTCCTTTGACCGTTTTTGCGGTTTCTTGCGCCGTTTCCTGAGCGGAATCAGCCACCACATTTGCCGCATCTTTGATGTCTGCTGCCGCTTGCGCGGTGGATTTTTTGGCTTGGTCGATACTTTGTTGCACCTGCGGGTCGTTGTTGTCGCATCCGAACAGCGCGAGCGCCGGGAAGATGGAAATCAGCAGTAATTTTTTCATGGTTTCAAATAAATGATGAGATAATCTTTTATTGTATCGAATGCAGATGCTTGCGTAGCACCATTTTTCCGACTGTTTCATAATGTTGGTTTTGCAAGGGCGCGGCGGAGCATCAATTGAAATGGTAATGGACATTATGGCGAGATCGTTCAAACAGACACGGCTTCCGGGGGAGAATCTTCGTTATCAAGGGCGAGCAAGCATTTTCGCGTTCGCGGTGGACGTGTTGAAAAACGCGTTCTGGATCGCGCTCGTGTATTACGCTTATCGTCTGATCAGGCCGTATATCGACCACGACATCATCTATTACGTTTTCCAGTTTTTCATGCTGATTTTCATGGCAATGATTTTCAGTGATTTCATTCAATTGCTGGCAGATGAATTGCTGCTGACCGACAAACGCATCATCGCCAAAGCGGGATTTGTCAAACGCAGCGCACTGGAAATGCTGTTGAATAAAGCGAGCGGTGTAGTGGTCGAACAAAGTCTTTTCGGGCGATTGCTGGGATATGGCGATATTGCGATCTGCGGCGCGGGTGATGATCGCGTGGTGATTGCGGATATTGCCGATCCGTTCACCTTCACGGAAAACTTTATTGAAGTCATGAATGAAGAGCACCCCTGAGGAGAAAACATGCCCCATCCTTACGCCGATTTGATGTTCACGCCAAGTGTCCGCGCAGTTCAGCAGGAAAACGATTCACGACGCGTGTATATGCGGTTTGACGATGATCCGACGCCGATCAATGCAGCGTTGACCGATGAGGAAAAAAACTTCATCGCCAAGCGCGATAGTTTCTATCTGGCAACGCTGACGGAAAACGACTGGCCTTATGTGCAGCATCGCGGCGGAAAGACAGGTTTTCTGAAAGTGCTTGACGACGTTACGTTAGGCTTTGCCGATTATCCGGGTAACCGGCAATACATCACGACGGGTAATCTGCGCGTGAATGATCGTGTTTCGCTGTTTTTGATGGATTATCCGAATAAGCGGCGATTGAAAATCGCCGGACATGCCCGTATTGTGCTTGAACAGGACGATACGGAACTTTTTGCTCGTCTGCGCGATCTATACGAAGGTAAGCCCGAGCGCGCTATCGTCATTTCCATGATCGGCTTTGACTGGAATTGCAATCAATACATCACGCAACGCTATCCAAAAGAAGAAGTGGATGCGCTGAAACAGGAGGTCAAACGCTTGCAAGATGAAAACACTAAACTTCGGGCACAGTTAGAACGCAGCTGATTCCAACGCTGTATTGCGCGTGCGCAGTAATGAATCAGTAAAAATAATATTGTTTTTGGAGCGTCACCATGAAACTGAAAAACCCTGATTTGCTACGCAGTCAATGCTTGATTGACGACGAATGGATTGCAGCACAAGGTGCGACCATTGCGGTTCATAATCCCGCCACGCACGAATTGATTGCAAACGTACCGGCGTTCGGCGGCAAGGAAACCGAACGCGCTATTGCGGTGGCGAATCGTGCATTACCAACATGGCGTGCATGCGCCGCAGCGGAGCGCGGGAAAATCTTGCGACGTTGGTTTGATCTCATGATTGAAAATCAACATGATCTTGCCGTGCTAATGACCAGCGAGCAGGGCAAGCCGCTGGCGGAAGCGCAAGGCGAAGTGTCGTATGCGGCATCGTTCATCGAATGGTTCGCCGAAGAAGCCAAGCGCGTTTACGGCGACACTATTCCTGGTTATCAGCGCGACAAACGTATTGTAGTGATCAAGCAGCCGGTCGGCGTTTGCGCTGCGATTACGCCGTGGAATTTTCCACTGGCGATGATCACCCGCAAAGCAGGCCCTGCATTGGCGGCGGGGTGTACGATGGTGCTGAAGCCAGCCAGTCAGACGCCGCTTAGCGCGCTGGCGCTGGGATGGTTGGCGCAACAGGCGGGTGTTCCGGCGGGGGTGTTCAACGTCATTACGGGTGCGGCACAAGAAATCGGTGAAGTGTTGTGTGCCAGCCCTACCGTACGCAAACTGTCGTTCACCGGTTCGACGACAACGGGTGCGAAGCTTGCCGCGCAATGTGCGCCAACCGTGAAAAAAATGTCGCTGGAACTGGGCGGCAATGCACCGTTTATCGTGTTTGACGATGCTGACCTTGATGCTGCCGTCGAAGGTGCGATGGCGTCCAAATTCCGCAACAGCGGGCAAACTTGCGTGTGCGCCAATCGTTTACTGGTGCACGACAAAGTATTTGACGCCTTCGCCGAAAAATTTATTGCTGCCGTGACGAAATTGAAGGTCGGCAACGGTCTGGAAGAGGGCGTAGAGCAGGGGCCGTTGATCGACATGAAAGCCGTTGAAAAAGTTGAGGAACACATTCGCGACGCAGTGACAAAAGGTGCACGCACCGCATTGGGCGGTAAACGTCATGCGCTAGGCGGCACGTTTTTCGAGCCAACCGTATTACTCGACGCAACCGGTGATATGAAAATTGCGCACGAGGAAACGTTTGGCCCCGTCGCGCCGCTCTTTCGTTTTCACAGCGACGAAGAAGCGATTGCACTTGCCAACAATACCGAAGCCGGATTGGCATCGTATTTCTATGCGCGCGATTTGAATCGCGTCTGGCGCGTAGCTGAAGCGCTCGAATACGGCATGGTTGGCATCAATACGGGTTTGATTTCGACGGAAGTTGCACCGTTTGGCGGTGTCAAAACATCCGGGATCGGACGCGAAGGTTCGCGCTATGGAATCGAGGAATATCTGGAAATCAAATATTTGTGTACGGGGATCAGAGGTTAGTGATCAGATGACAGGAATCAGTGCAATCAGATCGCGCTCAAGCGCGATTTAATTGACGGATCTGACGGATCTCTGAAAATTTATGGCGTCCCCAGGGGGAGTCGAACCCCCGTTACCGCCGTGAAAGGGCGATGTCCTAGGCCTCTAGACGATGGGGACCTAGAAAAGTTTTATGGAACCATTGATTCATTACTGCACGCCAGCAATACGGCGTTGAAATCCTTCTCGAAATGCTCATTTACATCTGTGTAAACTCCGCTTTTTCGTCGGATTCCGCCTTGTCTTGCTCG
>DAISYG010000085.1:0-7393 GCA_036825435.1 Casimicrobiaceae bacterium
TATCTGCTATCCGCAAACAATCAATAAAGTGCGATTAAATCAGTGTTTCCCTAAGTAAACTGCGCTTTTTCGTCAAATTCCGCCTTGTCTTGCTCGCGCTCGCAACATTAATCAGTACCCTTTAATATTCTGAAGAAGAATCGTTCCATTTTCTGCGGGGAAACGTTGCAAAACTTCCATTGCTTTTGTTCATTCAACCGCGCTACACTGCCTAAACCATAAGCATTTTACATGTTTATCATAAACGGAGATTTCACCATGTTCCTCAATCCCTCTTTTTTTGACTTCTGGCGTCCGCGTATTTTGTCGCTGTTTCGTTTTGTTTTCGGTCTGCAAATTTTCATTTTTGGCACCGCCAAAATTCTCAAATTGCCCTATGTGGAAATGTTCGCCAATCTGCCGCCGTTGATTCAAGCGGCAGGTATCATCGAACTCGTGGGCGGCGCATTGATCATGATCGGCCTGTTCACGCGCCCCGCTGCATTTATCTTGTCCGGCCAAATGGCGTTTGCCTATTTTATCGGTCATGTAATTCCCAACGATCACGCTCTGCTGCCGATTCTGAACGGCGGCGTTCCGCCGGTATTGTTCTGCTTCGCTTTTCTCTATCTCTCAGTAGCAGGCGGCGGCGTGTGGAGCGTGGATGCGCTACTGCACGGCAAAAAGCCCTGAACGCTTTTCAAATGATTGTGCGGTCGCACATCATCCTTTGCTTCTTTTAATCAGAACGCCACGTTTGCGATTCACTGAGGAGACGTGTATCGTAACGCCTATTGATTTTTCCTTGCCAAACGCATGGCTTTGAAAGGAGGAAACCTTGAATATCGAAAAAGTGATTTTTGGTTTTTTTGTCATTCTGGCGTGTACGCTGAACTTCGGCTTTTTTGTCGGTAATCCGGAAAGCCTTGTTGCACATAACGCGACGGAACTTTTCGCGGCATTGGTCATCAATCTCGTAGTCGTCATTCTGAAATTCGGCGACCGCACGCAGATCGGTGCGTTGCATCTCGCCACCAGCCTCGCGGCATTGTTGCAACTATGTTGTTCGGCACTGATTTGGGCATGGCAAGTTTATATTGCCGGACAGGCAATGACGGCTCCCGTAATGGCAACCATCGTTTCGTTTTCCGGCGGTGCTTTGCTCGCCAATTTGATCTCGCTCGTTCTGTTGATCGGCGAAACGCTGCGCCAAACGCGTTGATGCACGGCGTAGCTTCGTTGCTTTTTTCAAGCTCGGTATGAGCGACGCAATTTTTCTCGTTTTGAGCCGCTTGCGGCGGCCGATTATTGTCGTCATCGCTTCGTTGGCCATTTCCGTGCTCGGGCTCGCCAACATCCCGGGCGTTGACTCCGACGGCAATCCGGGAACGCTCGGTTATTTCTACGCGTTCTACATCATGAGCTACACCGCCACCACGATCGGTTTTGGCGAAATTCCTTTCGAGTTCAGCAATGCGCAACGCGCCTGGATCACGCTGTCGATTTACGTCTCGGTGATCTGCTGGGCGTATGGGCTTGGCGTTGTATTGCAAATGATCCGCGACCCGTCTTTCCGTCAGGCACTAACACGCGGACAATTCGTATCGCGCGTTCGACGGCTTGCCGAACCGTTCGTGCTCATTGTCGGCTACGGCAGAAGCGGCACCGTGCTCGCACACATGCTCGACCGCATTGGCTTCCGCTCGGTGATCGTCGAAGCCAACGCCGAACGGGCATCGGCGATCCGCAATCAGGAGTTTCATCACCATCCATTGTTTGTCAACGCCGACGGGCGCTGGCCGGATGTGTTGGTGGACGCCGGCGTGACGCATCGCTTCTGCAAAACGATGGTCGTCATCGCCGGTGACGACGACGACACGCAGGCTGTCGCCATCGGCGGCACTGCGCTCAACCCTAACCTCAACATCATTGCGCGGGCACGCTCTGACATTGCCGAAGCCAACCTCGAAGCGTTCAACAAGATCGAAATCGTCAACCCATTTGAAACCTTCGCGCAGAATCTCGGCAAAGATTTCAATACCCCGCAAAAATTGCGCTTGGAAGACTGGCTCACCGGCTTGCCCGGCGCAAAGCGTCCCGATATTCTGGAAATTCCCACCGGACATTGGGTGATCTGCGGCTTCGGACGTTTCGGTCATTACATCGCCACCGCATTGACCCGCGCCGGCGCCAGTTGGACGGCAATTGATCCCAGCCCCGAAATTCCCGAAGAAAACAACCTGATCAAGAAAACCTACAGTCAGGACACCTTATCGGAAGCAGGCATCGAAGACGCTGTCGGTATCGTTGCCTGCACCGATCGCGATTCCATCAATCTGGCAGCCATTCGCCGTGCGCGTATTCTCAATCCCAAGCTTTTCGTCGCCATGCGCCAGGTCATGGCGTCCAACGCCAGTTTGGTGGAATCGACGCACCCCAACCTGCGTTTCAATCAGGCGGATATCATGTCTCACGAAATCCGCCAACTGATCACGTCGCCGCTTTTGAATCGTTTTCTGGCGGCGGTGCGCCGCGATACAGGTGACCTTTCCGAGCGCGCCACGGCGTTGCTGGAAAACGCCGTACAAGATCGCGTGCCATTCTTGTGGGTATTCAGCGCGATGGGCGCGTACCCGGGTTTGCGCGAGGCGTTTGCTTGGAACCCGGAATCGCCGTTCAAACTCGACGACCTGCTCGTTCA
Source organism: Casimicrobiaceae bacterium (assembly GCA_036825435.1). Classification (GTDB taxonomy): domain Bacteria; phylum Pseudomonadota; class Gammaproteobacteria; order Burkholderiales; family Casimicrobiaceae; genus UBA931. The sequence goes on from DAISYG010000085.1 coordinate 2,681, forward strand.
CCCCAACGACCCCAACAAACACCTCTCGGCAACGCCGCTCATGCTGGTGCGCGAAAATCAGGAAATTCTGCTTCCCGAAGCGCATACCAAACTGATTTCGGGCGACCGCATCCTTTTCGCGGGCGACAAGGCAGCACGCGACCTGCAACGCCTGCACCTGCTCTCGCCCAGCCCGCTGCCGCTGATCCGCACCGGCGTCGAGCCACCGAGAAGCTGGTTCTTTCGTAAGCTTGATGAGTGGCAACGTAGTCGGAAACGGTGATTTCGATAATCGCTTTTTGAAAAGTTTATTCTTACATTGCATTGCTAGATTGAACTTTATTTTGATATATGCGCTTTCAAACCACACTGAATTATTCCGCTCCTTTCCTGAAACAGGCTGTTCGCGCATATTGGCGGCGGTTTTTAGGTCTCGGCTACTTCATCTCCATTCTTGCGCTGGCTGTTATTTTCGTTGTTCTTTGGGTCAAGGGCGATCATTCTTATCTTCTCGCTGCGCTCGCTATTGTTCTTCTTCTCGGTATTGTTATGCCTTGCGCCCTGTATCGCTACCAATACAAAACTATTATGAATGTCTTTCACGCCATGGACAAACCCAACGCAACGTTTATTGTGGAAGATGACACATTCACCACCATTTCCGGCGTCAATACATCAACACTGCAATGGTCTTATGTGCGGGAGCTTTGGTTGCTCCCGGATGCTTGGCTCATGTTTTATTCAAAGGTGCAGTTTTCCACGCTTCCGATAAAAGACATACCCGAAGAAATGCAATCTTTTATTGTGCAGCAGATAAAATCTGCCGGAGGAAAAATCGTGCGTTAGGCAAACGCTTTATTGCGTTTCCCTCTGTTCCAATCGCAACAAGTGAAACGCAATTGCCAGACAGCCGCCCAAACACATCACCAAGCACATCACGATCGCCGTCCAGCCGCCCGCGCCCCATAGCGTCCCCGACAGCGTACCCACCACGCTGGAACCAAAGTAATACGCCCACAGATAGAGCGCCGATGCCATGCCTCGCGCCTGTTTGGCACGTCGCCCGACCCAACTGCTCGCCACGGTGTGGCTGCCGAAAAAGCCGAACGTCAACACCGCTACACCGAGAATCACGATCCACAATGAATTGGATAGCGTCAACAGCACGCCGACCAAGGTCAGCGACACCACAGCCCACAGAACCCGTGCCAATCCCAATTTATCGGCGACTCGCCCGATCCACGCCGAACTGAACATGCCGATAATGTAAAGCAGAAAGATCGAACCGATTTGCCCGGTTGACAATGAAAATGGCGGCTCCATCAACCGGAACGCGATGAAGTTATAGACGCTGATGAAACTGCCCAACAATAGAAATGCCGTCAAAAACAGCCATGGCATGTAGGAATCCTTGAGGTGCGACAGCATGCCGTCGCGCATCAGTTTCAATCGCAAGGGACGCGGCTGAAAACGCTGCGATGGCGGCAATAGTTTCCAGAAACCGATCACCATGATCAACGACAACACACCGAGCGAAACCAACGCTGTCTGCCACGACGAATGCTCCGCGACCCAAGCGCAGATGAAACGCCCGCTCATGCCACCCATCGCGTTACCGCTGATGTAAAAACCCATCGCCAACCCAAGACCGGAATAATCGATTTCCTCACCAAGATACGCCATCGCCACCGCAGGCAAACCGGCGAGCGCCGCGCCCTGAAGTGTGCGCAGTATGATCAGATGGAAAAAATCATCGGTAAATGCACACGCGATCATCAGCATCGACGCCACCAAAAGCGACGACAACATGATCGTGCGCCGCCCGAAGCGGTCTGAAATCACGCTCATCACGATCAACATCACCGACATGACGCCGGTAGCGGTGGACACCGCGATACTGGCGTGTGCCGGAGAAATATTGAAATCCGCCGCGAAGAGTGGCAACAAAGGCTGCACCGAATACAGCAGCGAAAAAGTGGAAAAGCCGCCGAGGAACAACGCGACTTGTACCTGAAAAAAAGCACGCGTCCCCGGGCGAATGCCGTGGGGTAATGAGTCTTGTTTGATTGGCGCTGTTTCTTCCACCATGAACCTCGTAGCCTGTTTCTATCACAACGGTAGCGCGGCGGCAAATGATAGTGCGTTAACCATGTTGGTGCTGATGATAAACAGCAATGTTTTTCTTTAAGGAAACTCTGATTAATGCAAAAACCGCACCGTAAAAACTGAATCCCCCGCTATCGTTTCAGCTATCATGTCGGCTTTTTCGCGCGTCATGTCTTGTTCAACTACCTCTGAAACCTTGTCCGTAAAAAGCGAAAACATTTCCCGCAACAAATTGCTCGCCATCGCCGGGCTCGGCTGGTTGTTCGACGCGATGGATGTCGGACTGCTGTCGTTTATTCTCGCCGCGCTGAGCGTTGAATGGGGTTTGACTTCGCAGCAGATCGGTTGGGTCGCCAGCATCAACTCCATCGGAATGGCGGTTGGTGCTTTCGCTTTCGGCATTTACGCCGATAAACGTGGTCGTAAAGCGGCGTTCATTTTAACCTTACTGTTGTTCAGCATTGCCAGCGGCTTGAGCGCATTTGCTTGGGGCTTGGGTGTTTTTATGGTGTTGCGTTTTTTGATCGGCATGGGATTAGGCGGCGAACTGCCGGTTGCATCGACATTGGTCAGCGAAAACGTTGCCGCGCATGAGCGCGGTCGCATCGTGGTGTTGCTGGAAAGTTTCTGGGCGGCGGGTTGGATTGTTGCGGCATTGCTCGCTTATTTTTTGATGCCGATTGAAGGCTTCGGCTGGCGCGGTGTGATGTTGTTGTGCGCGCTGCCCGCTTTGTATGCCGTTTATTTACGCCTGCGTTTGCCCGATTCATTGAGTTTCAAGAAACTCTTGCCCGAAGAAAAAGAAGAATCCATTACACAAAAAATAGCGATGTTGTTTTCCGCGCCACACCGTCGCAGCACCATCATGCTCTGGCTTTTATGGTTCGGCGTGGTCTTTTCGTATTACGGCATGTTTTTATGGCTGCCCAAAGTGGTGATGGGTAAAGGTTTTGGTTTGGAGCAAAGCTTCGGCTATGTTTTGTTGATGACGTTGGCGCAGTTGCCCGGCTATTTCACCGTCGCTTGGTTGATCGAGCGCGTTGGTCGCAAGGTGGTGCTCGTGGCTTATCTTTCCGGCACGATGTTGAGTGCGTACTGGTTCGGCGCTGCGACTTCGCTCAATCAGATTTTGCTCGCGGGCGCGATGCTGTCGTTTTTCAACCTCGGCGCGTGGGGCGCTTTGTATGCTTATACACCGGAACAATACGTTGCCAAGATTCGCGCCACCGGCGCAGGCTTCGCCGCAGCGGTAGGCCGCATTGGTGGCATTTTCGGACCTTTAATGGTTGGTTATTTGATGGCGATGAATATTAGTGTTTCGACGATCTTCACCATTTTCTGCGCCGCGATTCTGGTCGCGATCCTCGCTGTAATCTTATTGGGCAAAGAAACGAAGCAGACGGTTATTGATTGAAATCTATCGTTATCGTTAAAAAATGGCCGCTTGGAAAAGCGGCCATGTGCAAGATCATGAATTGGCTTTCAGGTTTATGAAAGACGCCGACGCCGCAATGCTACCGTAGCAAGTCCTGCGAGTAGCAAACCAATCGCGACAAGAATACCACCGCTGGTGGTCGGAACACTGGTACCAGCAGCCCGAATGGTGATCCCGCTACGACCTAGTGAATTGGTATCTTGCCCATTATTGGAAAACGTCGTGGTCGACGAGACAGTGACTACTGGCGGTGCCGTATTACCCATCTGAGTACTCCAAGAATCATCAGCACTTACGCCGTTATCACAACCTGTCAGGCTTCCACCGTTTATGGTGACCGTGCCGCCAATAGAGCCAACACAGGCAGACTCGTTGGTGTTGTTGTTAACCATGCCTGAAATATTATTGTTTGTCAGCGTGGCTGTGCCGCCCCGAACCATAATACCGTTTTGAGCAACAGTCGAGTCGGAACCGGGGCCTGTAATAGTGTTATTAGCTGCAATCAATGTACCAGTGGATGCAAAATCAATACTATTTTTGGTGACTTTCGTGATCGTGCAATTGGTGATGGTTGCGTTTGCGGGATCCATGATAGCGGTAGCGGTACCGGTACCCTTGACATCAACAATATCTTGAATAGTAACATTATTAATGGTCACATTTCCCTCCGCATAAATGCCATCAATGTTAATATCCCCAGGGTTTGTCCATCCTGCAATCGTGATATTGCTGATTGTGACACCATCGCCGGTGACATGGATCATTGGATTATACGATCTACTCATTGCCAGTTGTGTAACAGGTACTATGCTAGCATAGGAGGAGGTTGCATCAGCGTACAAAATTCCGGTACCGGTACTACTGTTAAGCGTAACGCCAGCGGGTATCTCCAGTGTCGAAGTGAGCAAAAGATTAGTGTTTTCAATATCTACGGTGCCGTTCGGCGATGCTGCGTTAAGAGCATTTTGCAAATCTGTTTGATTTGTATATACATCAGCCATTGCCGCAGTGCTGAAAAAAGCCATGGTCGGCACGGCCAGAAGAGCGGCGAGCAAACGATGTTTTTTCTTGAACGAAGCTCGCGTCAACAATATCAGTGATTTAAACCAGAAGGTAAAATATGCCGTGACACTTTGTGTTTTAATCTCTTCGGGTTCAATTCCCCGCCGCTTGCGGCGTAAACTTGGTTGATG
>DAISYG010000086.1:0-7330 GCA_036825435.1 Casimicrobiaceae bacterium
GGAACTACTTCGAGTCTTGTGGTTATGTATAGAGATAAATCAAAAACGCTCTAATGTCAGTTGCGATAAAGCTTGTTGTCCACAACACGGACACGATCGCCGACACGAAGCTCTTGTTGTTCGGCAACTTGGTTGACCATCAGATCGGCACCTGAGTCAAGACGTACAGTGATTTCAATCCGATCTTTTTCGATCGAACGCTGCACACTGTCGCCCGCAACGGCACCGGCAACCGCACCCGCAATCGTGAAGATCGTTTTACCTGTGCCCCCTCCCAATTGGTGACCGACAAGACCACCCGCTGCGCCACCAAGTACTGTGCCCAATGAAATCGGGCTGGTGCTGTTGGCTTTCAGGTAAACCATGTTGGTGACTGTTCCGTATTCGACGCGCGTGGTTCCGCCGCCATAAGTGCTGCCCGTGCTGGAATATGTCGCGCAACCGGACAGTGCCAAAACCAATATTGAGCAAAATGCAATTAATGTTTTTTTCATGTTATGCCTCCGTTGAATGGATAGCCTGATTATGTGGAATCCACATGAAATATGATACGTGTTTACTGCAACAGTTTGTCAGGCAGGCAACACATCTTCAATGTGTTTGCTGAGTTTTTTTGGCATCCAATTCGAGATCAGCTGCCAACGCAGCGTGGTCGGACATCCGCGTTGCGCGCGGACCATAGCAAATTCGTGCGTCGCGCACTTGCAAACCACGCACATAAATACGATCAAGCGGCAACAGAGGAAAAAACGATGGGAAAGTCCGCGCTGGTGCGCCCTTTCTCGTTACAAAAACGTCGGTCGCATTGAGTGCGCGGCTCAGATAATCGTGCCCTTTTTTGTTCCAGTCGTTGAAATCACCGGCGATCAGCAACGGTTCATCGTCGGGAATAATATCGTGGATGTGCGCGATGACTGTCGCCAATTGTTTTCTACGCCAATGTTCAAACAAACCGAGATGAACATTCAAACAATGCAAACGTGGCAATAGCGGATGCACGTTCAAAACACAATAGAGAAATCCGCGCTGCTCCAACCAATGCGCGGAAATATCAGTGTTTTGCTGGTACAGAATCGGATAACGCGACAACAGTGCATTGCCGTGATGACCGTATTTGGTGTCGGCATTGCGTCCGTACGCGGAATACCAGTAGTGATCGGCGAGAAAAACATATTGCGGCAATTCATTCGGCAATACGACACGTTTATTCGTGTTTTTACCCGCGCCGCGCACTTCTTGCAGGAACACAATATCCGCACCCAAGCTGTGAAGTTGGGAACGCATGGTGTACAACTGCGGCCGCCGCCGTAGCTGCGAAACACCTTTGTGGATATTGTATGTGGCTACTGATAAACGCATGTTTTTCACCTGACCAGAGCGTATATGGCGCTAAAAATACGTTTTGCAATAGTCAAAACGCGCCATGACGCTTTGCCGCTATTCTACGCCAACGCAGTGCAACGTTGCGTCACTTCTCTTTTTTCAGGATTTGATGGGCGTTTCTCAGCATTTTTTTCTGCTCATCGGAAACTTCCGGGTATTGCGGATTGAGTGTCACCATCGTGTCGATGATCGCCATCGCCACCAACGAACGCATATACCATTTGCGATCTGCCGGAATCACATACCACGGCGCCCATGGCTTTGCCGTCGCCCGAATCGCATCTTCATACGCTTTCATGTATTGCGTCCAGAACGACCGTTCTTCAATGTCGCTTTCCGAAAACTTCCAATTTTTATCCTCTTCCTTGATCCTCTTCAAAAAGCGCCCTTTCTGCTCACTTTTTGACATATGAAGATAAAACTTGAGAACGACCACACCGTTATTGGTCAGATGTTTTTCAAAGGCGTTTATGTCCTCGTAACGTTCCTGCCAGATTTTCTTGGTGACGCGCTCGGGAGGCAAATGTTGCGCCTGAAGAAATTCAGGGTGAACACGTTGCGCCAGAACATCTTCATAATGCGAACGGTTGAAGATCACAATCTTGCCCGCCTCCGGCACCCGCTTTGCACAGCGCCACAGAAAGGTATGCGTGCGCTCTTTGTCCGACGGCTTTTTGAATGAGACGACATCACAGCCTTGCGGGTTGATACCCGACATCACATGTTTGATGGTGCCGTCCTTCCCGGCGGCATCCATCGCCTGAAGCACGATCAGCAGTGAATAGGTTTTCTGCGCATACAATTTATCCTGCAACACCGACATTTCCTGGCTGGCAAAATCCAGAAACGAGCGAGCGCGCCAGCGTGCCGCCTCCTTGGAACTGGGAAGGTGAACGACATCATTGGTCGGAATTTCCTTGAGCCTGAAATTTTTCCCGTCGTCGACCCGATAACGCCGAGCGAACGCTTTGCCGGCTTCCAGGATTTCCTCATTCGAAAAAAACGCTTTCATCGTTTCTCCTTAAAATATAGTGGCGGTGTGGGTAAAACGCGAACCAAGTCCACAGCACGCAATTTTCAAGTGTAGCGGATATCGGAATCGTCTTTGTCACACGGTTTAGGGAAACACTGATTTCTTACTGCGCACGCACAAAACAGCGTTGGAATTCCCCTCAAAATGCTCATTTACTACCAAGCAAACTGCGCTTTTTCGTCGAATTCCGCCTTGTCTTGCCCGCGCTCGCGACATGAATCAGCGCTTCCTTAGAGACGTTCTGGACAAAAAATTCACTAAAATCATCGCGGCGCGCTTGCGCTTCCGTTAGAATAATCGCTTCACTTAAGGAGAAAAAATGTCTCAAGCGATATCAGACCGCGACGGCTGGATTTGGTACGATGGCAAAATAGTTCCGTGGCGTGATGCAACCACCCACGTGCTGACGCATACGCTGCACTACGGGATGGGCGTTTTTGAGGGCGTGCGCTGCTACGAAACGGCGAATGGTCCCGCCATCTTCCGTTTGCAGGATCACACCGACCGCTTTTTCCGTTCGGCACATATTTTCGAAATGGTGCTGCCGTTTTCCAAGGAAGAAATCAACGCCGCGCAGATTGCTGCCATTCGTGACAACAAACTCCAATCCGGCTACATTCGTCCGCTGGCTTTTTACGGCTCGAACGCGCTCGGCGTTTCGGCGAAATCCAATCCGATACACGTAATCGTCGCCGCTTGGGAATGGGGCGCGTATCTGGGCGAAGACGGCATGGCGCGAGGCATTCGCGTCAAAACCAGTTCGTTCACTCGTCATCACGTCAACGTGACGATGGTCGGCGCCAAAGCGTGCGCCAATTATTTGAACTCCATTCTCGCCAGCCAGGAAGCCACTGCCGATGGTTACGACGAAGCATTGCAACTCGATCCCGCAGGATTCGTCGCCGAAGGTCCGGGCGAAAACGTGTTCATTGTGATCAACGGCGCGCTACACACGCCCGATCTTTCCAGCGGTGCATTGAACGGCATCACCCGCAACACCGTCATCGAACTGGCGAAAGCCGCCGGAATCGACGTTTTTGAGCGTCGCATCACGCGCGACGAAATCTATTGTGCCGATGAAGCCTTCTTCACCGGCTCCGCCGCAGAAATCACACCGATTCGCGAGTTGGATCATCGCCAGATCGGCATTGGTCGTCGCGGCCCAATCACCGAGCAATTGCAAACACGCTTTTTTGACGTGGTGCATGGCCGTGATCCGTCTCGGAAAGATTGGCTCACTTATCTGTGAAAGGGATTAATATGAAAGATTCTTCTGCGCAAACGTCGATGCCGCCGCCAGTTTCGTTCACACAACTGGCGTGCCCGCCCAAAAACGACGCGTTGTGGCACGAACATCCGCGCGTTTTTCTCGTACCCGATCAGGACGGCAAAGCACGCTGCCCTTATTGCGGTAGGAAGCATCAGTTGCCGCCGGAGCACCGCGGACATTAGGAACCCACTAATTCATTACTGCGCACAAGCAATACGGCGTTGGAATCCTCCTCAAAATGCTCATTTACATCTGTGTAAACTCCGCTTTTTCGTCGAATTCCGCCTTGTCTTACTTGCGCTCGCGACATGAGTTAGCGCTTCCTTAGTAATAGGCATTTTTCAAACTCACATCGATGAATGAACCGCGTATTCTGATCGTAGCGCCTTCGTGGGTTGGCGACGCCGTTATCTCCGAACCGCTGATTGCGCAAATCAAGGAATTTCACGTCAACGCGGCGATCGACATTTTCGCACCACCGTGGTGTCTGCCTGTTTACCAGCGCATGCACCACGTTCAGCGCGTGATCGAAAACCCGTTGGCGCACGGTGAAATGAATTGGACGCGCCGCAAAAATATCGCGCTTTCGTTGCAAGCAACCGCATACGATCAGGTGTTTGTGCTGCCCAACAGTTGGAAATCTGCGTTGATCCCGTATCTGGCAAAAATTCCCAAACGTACCGGCTACACTGGCGAAGCGCGTTTAGGTTTGCTCAACGACCGGCGCGCACTCGACAAAAAACAGTTCCCGCGCTTGGTCGATCGCTTTGTCGCACTCGCTCACCCGGTAGGAACACCAAAGGAACGCATCGAGGCAACAATTCCCGTTTTGATTTCCAACGCTCAGGGCCAACAACAGGCGCGCGCATCACTTAAGCTTTCTGACACTGCGCCAGTTGCCGTGTTTTGCCCGGGCGCAGAATACGGCGCCGCCAAACGCTGGCCGCCCGAATACTTCGCGGAACTGGCACAACATCTGCTCGAAGAAGGTATGCAAATCTGGCTGATCGGTTCGCCCAAAGATCAACCAGTTGCCGACGCCATCATCGCAACGCTCGGCGATACGCCACGTGTACACAATTTGGTCGGACAAACAACATTGGATACAGCGATTGACCTGATCGCTACGGCCAATATCGCCATCAGCAACGATTCGGGGCTGATGCACATCGCCGCCGCCGTCAATGTGTCATTGATCGCTCTCTTTGGTTCGTCATCACCACTCTATACACCGCCGCTCTCGCCTCACGCGCAAGTGCTGCGTATCGACTTGCCATGTAGCCCATGCTTCAAGCGCGAATGTCCACTCAAACATTTTCGCTGCATGCGCGACCTGACGCCGGAAATTGTTTTGCGGCATGTCAGAGAACAGATGGCAGGGATCGAGCATCATTCCCAATAAAAAATGCCGCTGATTTACAGCGGCATTTTCAAAACCAATATTATATTGTTTATGGATCGGCAAAGACTGTCACCGTTGCCGTTGCCGTACCGCCGTAGCCATCGTCGATGGTGTATTGGAACGTATCGTAGCCGATGTAACCATCACGGGCACGGTAGGTCAGGATATTGCCGTTTTGCGTCACCGTGCCGTTGCGTGGCTGCGTGAACGAGGTAATCGTCAAATCGTCGCCATCCGGGTCGGTATCATTCGCCAACACGTTGACATCCACCGGCGTGTTATAACCGGCAACCGCATAGTCATCGCGAGCGACCGGCGGCTGATTCTCAACCACGCGCTCACCTTCCTGGACTGTCTTCGTACTTTCTTCGGAACGGTACACATCAACCGTTTGCTTATGCTGCACTGGCGAACGTAACGCGCGGCGTACCCATGCTGGTTCTTCCTGAATTTCTTCGCGCTTCCATTCGATTTGCGGACCAGACGTGGCATCGGCAGATGCAGTAACCGGAACCGTGATCGTTTCGGTACGCTCTTCATAGGTGATGAACTCGATATCAACACGACGGTTCTTGGGACGTCCTTGTTTGTCATTCGGATAACGCGGTTCGGTCAATCCTTTGCCTTCCGCCAGCAAAACGTTTCCGTCAATACCTTTTCCGATCAGGTATTGCTTCACGGAGTTTGCACGACGTTCGGAAAGCTTCTGGTTGTACGCAGCGGAACCAATATTGCAGGTGTGGCCGGCAACGTAAATATTACCTTCGATGCTGGCCGCCTTGAGAACATCCGCCACCTCGTCGAGAACCCTGCTTGCTTCGGGTTGCAATGTTGCGCTGTCAAATTTGAAGAATACGTCGGATTCCGCCGTCGCCGTCGTCTTCACGATACGCTTTTCTTCTTCCATGGGCGCGATCACTTTTTCGGTCGCTTCCGCATGCGCGACAATGGTTGAATCAGGCACTTCCGCCGAAGTGTCGCGATATTGTTTGGTCGAACGGAATGTCGGCTCACCGAATGAGAAGCGATACATCGCCATGATGCGCTGATCGTTCTTGTCGGTTTCGTAGTCGCCGCGCTTGTGGTACACCTCGCCGACCAATGCCAGACTGTGCGGCGTACCGACAAAATATTTTTCGACGCCCAATGTGCCGGTGATCTGGCTGGTGGAACCATCGCCCCATTCGTAATCAACTCCGCCAAACCAACGCAAAGCCAAATCATCGTGAAAACGGCCGACGCGTGCACCCACACCCCAATCGTAAGCGCGTTCATAAACGCGCGTGTAGGTTGTCGTCGTCACGTCCTGCGACCAAGCATGGTTGTTATCGACGCCCGTGTTGGTTGTTGTCGAAGAGAACAGACGATCGTCCACTTTGCGTCGCCCGGTGATTCCCGCCGAGCCATACGCTGACCCAAACCAGTGCTCATTTTCCAAGCCACCGCCAAACGTGACCTTGCGATCATGATGACGGTTCTGGTCAATCGCAGCGAACAGTTTGCGCACCGACGCTTCGTTATCATCAGCGGGTTGCCAGTGGAACGACAAGCGTCCACCTGCGGCAGATGTGCTCGTGGCGTAGATCTCTCCGATCCACGAAGTTTTTTCCGTCTCGTGGAAAGCCCAGAACAGTTCGCCGCGCCAATGCGTTTTGGACTGGTAGCCAACGCCAACTCGATAAGGCGCGCCGACATAACGCAAATCATCGTCTTGAACCGCGGGTTGTTCGCTGACTTTCATTTCCGTCGTTGCAACTTCCGGCGCTGCCTGCTGCGCCAGCACTCCAGGAACGCAACAACAGGCGGCGACAACCACAGCCAGCCATTTGCGTCGAAACGGAATAGGTGACAGTTTTTCAGACATTTTCTTTTCCTCAACGTTGATTTTTCGAATCATTTGGTATTGTCGCCCGTAAATGGCAGTAACGCTGAGGATTGCTTTGAAAAGAATCGCTTATTTATGATTTTTGTTGTATCGACACAACGTCGCACGCTTTTTTTAACGGCTACGTCACATTCTTTTCAAAACACGAAGGTGTTTGAAGTTTTGGAGTGCCAAAGCCGCAATAGTGTGGGCGTGAAACGAGAAGAAGTTGGATAAAAAATATGGTTATGGAACCGCTGATTAATGTTGCGAGCGCGAGCAAAACAAGGCGGAATCTGACGAAAAAGCGCAGTTTACTTGAAGGTAAATGAGCATTTTGAGAAGGATTCCAACGCTGTATTGCTTGTGCGCAGTAAT
>DAISYG010000087.1:0-7322 GCA_036825435.1 Casimicrobiaceae bacterium
AAATTTGAGAGAAGAAAAATGCGGTAGATGCGATTTGATCAGCGGTTCCTTAGAAATAATCGGGTCGTCAGATTACTTTGTGGCGCTTCACGACGCGACCCTAAAAAAAATTGATATCAATGCCATTGACAAAAATATTGCTTTGTATTTTCACTTCGAAAGCAAGGACGATTGCTCGCTGAGGTGCCAGCAAGTAAAGGCATTTCGGTGCGAAGATTTGAATCTTCAAAATGTGGTTAGCAAAATACGCTTTTCTTCAAAGGACTATTTTACCGATGACGAACTGGAATACCGGATAAAATGGGCAACCAGTACTTCAGATACCAAATCATGGTTATCGGAAGATGTAAAAGAGAAATGGATTGAAAAAATAAAAACAGGTGATCTTGCGTTGATTTATGTTGAACCTTCTGCCGGAGCGCAGATAGTCATAATATGTGCTCAGTTTTCTGTGAAGGATAGATACGGTAAAGTACTTATTTATAGATAAGTAGCAATACCAAAATTACAGAGCATAATAATAACCACGTCCGCGAATACTGGCGATCCTCGCTCTGCCATCTGGATACGTTCCCAGCTTTTTTCTCAGGTTACTGGCGTGGACATCGAGGGTACGGTCATACGGTTCCGGTGTGCGTCCCAATACATGGCGGGTCAATTCGGTTTTATTGACTGGCTCATTGGGGCGCTTCAGCAATATTTCAAGAAAGCGGCTTTCCGTTAGCGTCAAAGCGATTTTTTGTGTTCCGATTTCCACGTCGCCGCGTTGCGGGTAAAACACCAGATCGCCGACAGTGACGGTTTCGGGTGTCGTCGTGGTGTCGGCACGGGCATTCGCGCGACGCAGAATCGCGCGGATGCGGGCGGTCAGTTCGCGCGGATCGCAGGGTTTGGCGAGGTAATCATCGGCGCCGAGTTCCAATCCGAGAATACGATCGAGCGGTTCGCCGCGCGCGGACAACATCAGTACCGGTAGCGTCGGATATTTTTCGCGCAGACTTTTCAAAATTTCCAGTCCGCTGCCATCGGGAAGCATCACGTCAAGTACCACGCCATCAGGCACACTTTTCTGCAGTGCTTCAGAACCACTACGGGCATCGTGACAGCAGTTTGTTTGAAAGCCTTCCTGACTCAGCCAACCGCTGATCAGTTCGGTCAACTCAACATCATCGTCGATAATTAATAGTGTCGGCGTGTCATTCATGGTTGGCGGCTCAATGGAAGTGTAATATCAACGACGAATCCATGAGGATCCGCCGTACTGAATTGTACCGTACCACCATGGCGTTCGATTGCGCGGCGGGCGATGGCAAGTCCAAGTCCATAGCCGTGCACGGTTTGCCCGGGTGCGCGGAAAAATGGTTCACCAAGACGCGTTAATGTTTCCTGCGAGCACCCCGGGCCGTAATCACGGAAACGAATATGTACGGTTTGCTGATCGCGGTGCAGTGATATTTCGACGGATTGATCCGGCGGATTGAAACGTTCGGCGTTGCGCAAAATATTGGAAAAAGTTTTATCGAGCCAGTGCGGCCAGCCTTCGATGGTAATTTCTTCGGGCGCATCCAGTTGCGCCGGAAGGTCAGGATAATCGTCGATCACATCTTGAAGCAGCGCTTTGAGCGGAACCGCTTCGGGTTTTTCTTCACTACTGTCAAAACGTGCCAATGCCAATATTTCGCCGATCAATTGGTCGAGGCGATCACATTCGCGCTGTAATTGCGTCCAGGCTTGCGAGGCGATGGCGCCTTGTTCCGCCTGCTTTTCAGCCAACCCCAGTGCAATGCGCAAACGGGCGAGCGGCGAACGCAATTCGTGCGAAACGTCGCGCAATAGTTGGCGCTGAGTGGTCAACTGTGTTTGCAGGCGTTCACCCATGCGCTGGAAGTCGTGCGCCAACATACCGATTTCGTCACGACGTTCGCTCAAGTGAGCAATTTGTTCGCTGTGAAAACTGGTTGCTTCGAGATCCTTGACGGCAGTACGCAAGCGTTGAATCGGTTTGGTGATCGAGCGACTCAAAAACCAGCTCACCAGAAAAAGCGCGAGGAGAGTAACCGTGAGTGCCAATGGACCGAGCAACATACGGTTTTGCCAGGTACGAAAACCATCGGCAGGCAACATGAAACGAAAGATATATTGTTCGCCGTTGGCGCTGGTGTATTCGTGGGTGGCGCGATGCAATGCGGGGTTATCGCGATTGAACTGACGTCCCATGCCGTGTCCACCGCCACCGCCGTGATGCATGCCGCCTCCCATGCCCAAGCCGCGTCTTTGTCCCGGAGCATTTGCGCCACCCTGTTGCATCATCGTCGATAAAACGTAGCCATCGGTGGATAACACGGTTGCGTAAATACGATATTGCTGAGCCATTTCGCGCGCGTATTGTTGTGCCGCTTCGATGCCTTGGTCTTCATAGCGCTGTACCCAGCCGGGCGCGTAATCGGAAAGGTGAGGATAAAGCAGGATGGTGAGACGATCTTCGATCATCCAGCGCCCGAGGCCGAACGTCAGCGTAGCGATGATGGTAATCGCTATCCAGAAACTAATAAAAATTCGCCAGAACCAGGAACGCATGTGTTGAAAACTCCAGAACGTCGGCGATTATCATAACATCATTGATGATGACCGCTACGACGCTTTGTGATCATAGTAGAAATGACGTTAAACGAGTGCAGAGAAAAGTGTAAAGATCAAGTAAAGGAATCGCTGTTCTGATTAAGTTTTGCGCGATGAGGCATTCGCTGTTTTCAGGGATATGGATGCAGACATCTGTCATCTGGTCTTGGATTCCTGTATTCTGTCGGCCATGAAATTGATCAAATGGTATCTGGACGGTATTTCAGAAAACGGCGAGGCGATGGTTGCCTATTCCGCCCAATTGCAGTTCAAAAGAAAAAATATCGGCTATTCGGCTACGTTATCAATATCGGAAAACGGCAATGTTGAAAGCCGTTATTGGCTACAGGCGTCAACGCTTGAACAAGATGGAACATATTGCCGTTGGCAATCACCGGAAAATGCGGTTGCAGCGCATTGGCAAGCTACATCTAACGCGCAGACATCGGCAGTGCAGTTGTGGAGCGCATCAAGAGGGCACGTAAAATGGCATAATATTTTGCCACGAGCTGCGGTTGATGTTTGCGGTCAAGGGATATCGTTTCAGGGGCATGGTTATGTTGAATGTTTGCAGATGACGCTGCCGCCGTGGCAACTGCCGTTGCAGCGTTTGCGCTGGGGACGATTTGCCAATGAGCATCTGAGCGTATGCTGGATAGAATGGGGTTTGCGCGACCAACAGTGGTTGCGCTGGATGTACGTAGATGGGAGGCCGGTCGAAATCGTGTGTTTTGACGATGACCGATTACGCTGGCGGGACGGTGAACTGTTGATCACGGGGGAAACACGTGGTATCCGCAACGGATACCTCCGTGATACGGTGCTCAGCAAACCGGACTGGCTGCGCCAATTATTACCTGATAAGGCGGGGGGCATTCATGAAGACAAATATCTTGCACGTGGTGCAGTGCATCTTGAAAACGGACAAACACAACAAGGCTGGGTGATTGATGAAACCGTCTTGTTCCCCTGATAAAAAACACGGCGCGTTGGGGAAAGTAGCATACGCCGCCTTTTTCTGTTTGCTGCTGCCTGCGTTGTTGCTGTTCTGGGGGTGGCGGTTGACGCAATTCATGCCGGGTTTGCCGAGTGTCAGTGGGCTGACGTGTCTGAGTGTTGGTTTGATGGTTCCGGGGCTGGTGCTGGTTCTGACCGCGATGTGGCAGTTGTGGAAGAATGGCGAAGGTTTGCCCATGAACGCGTATCCGCCCACCAGGCTGGTGCGGCAAAAGCTGTACCGATGGATTCCACATCCGATTTATCTGGGCAGCATGCTGGTGCTGGCGGGTGCGTTTTTGCTGATCGACGCGGCGGCGGGTATCTGGATCGTGTTGCCCTGTTTTATTGGTGGCATCTGCGCATTGTTGTACGGATTTGAAGAGCCGGATTTGAAGCGGCGTTTCGGCGCACAGTACCGCCCTCCCGAAACCGCGCTTCCCGATGCGTCAGATCACGCTCCTGCTTTTGGGCACAGACTGGCCGCATACGCGTATGTGCTGGTTCCCTGGTCGCTGACTTATCTGTATCTGGCAGCACTGTTGCCCGTCGATTATTTGCGCGACAGTTATTTTGCGTTTGAGACGGCGTGGCCGGTGCAGATGTGGGCGCTCATCCCTTATCTGGGCGCGTATTTGTGGGTTGCATTGGTGCCGCTTGCCGCACGCACGCAACAGGGTTTGCGGCATTTCATGCTTTCGGGTGCAGCGGGAAGCGTGCTGGGTTTTCTCTGCTTTGTTGCTATTCCGCTGGGTGCCACGCCGCGCCCGTTTTCTGATGGCGGTTGGCTGGGCGCTGTGCTGCAATGGCAGCGCGACATGGATACGGCGGGCTGTGCGTTTCCGTCGCTGCATGTTTTCTGGGCATTCGTTGCCGCCAGACTTTGGTGCGAGCGTCTGCCTGCGACGTTGTGCTGGTTGGGCGCGCTGCTGATCAGTGCAAGCTGTGTGCTGACGGGCATGCATTCTCTGGTGGATGTTGTCGCGGGTATCGTCCTGTTCCTTCTGGCGGATCGTTATCAGCAGGTTTACCGGCTCATGCTGCGTGGCAGTGAGCGAATTGCCAACAGTTGGCAGGAGTGGCGCGTCGGGCCGGTCAGAATCATCAACCACGGATTTTATGTGGGCCTGGCCAGCTTTTTGGGACTGTTGCTGATGGCGATGTTGCTACCGACACTGTCGCCGTGGCGGCTTTTTGCGATTGCGGCGGTCGGTTTGCTGGGTTCGGGGTTATGGGGGCAATGGCTGGAAGCGTCGAGCCAATTGATGCGGCCATTTGGTTTTTATGGCGGATTGTTCGGCTGTGTCATCGGCCTGTTTCTTTTTGGCGGTGGCGAATTCTGGTGGCTGGTCGCGGCATTTTCCTGCGCCGCGCCGTTGGTGCAGGCGGTAGGGCGACTACGCTGCCTGGTGCAGGGCTGTTGCCACGGACGAGAGAGCGCCGCGCACCACGGTATTTGTTATGGGCATGAGTCAAGTCGTGTGGTGCGCATTGCCGGTTTGCCGAACGTACCGCTGTATCCGACACCGTTGTATTCCATCGTCGGTAATCTGGCACTGTTCATCGTGCTGATGGCCATGATGGCGCACGGCGCGCCGGCGGCATTGATGGCAGGGATTTATTTGCTCGTGAACGCATGCCAGCGGTTCGTGGAAGAAGCCTTTCGGGGGGAACCGCAGACGCAGGTCTATGCGCGTTTGTCCATTTATCAATGGATCGCCGTTGCTGTCGCGCTCGGTGGCATCGTGCTGAGCATGATGCCTTCACCCTCGTTGGTGGAAGGGCTGGCGTGGCGGGCAGAAGCATTGCCGCCCGCTCTGTTATTGGGCGGGCTTACGGCGTTTGCATTGGGTATGGATTTCCCCGAATCCAACCGAAGGATGTCGCGGTTGGCGTGAACACCAACCGCGACCATAATCAGCGGGCTCGTTTGCGAGATTTTTTCTGTGGCGCATCGAACGGTTTCAGCTTCAGCGGCTGTTGGCGCACGCGAATGAATTTCAACGCGTTCAACGTTTCCGCAGAAAGATTGCCGGGAAGCTCAATCATACTGTGGTCATCGCCGAGTTGAATGCGTCCGATCGCACGGTTTCCAATACCGGCTTCGTTGGCAAGTGCGCCGACAATATCGCCGGGCACAACGCCGTGTTTGCGGCCAACCTCAATCCGGTAACGACGCAACGCTTGACCATCATAAGAAGAGGCATCGTTGTCGCGGTGATGTGAGCGAGTGCGCGGTTCCGCTGCTTTGGGATCAACCAATCCTTCGGCTCGCAGAGGGCGTTCCTGTTGCACGAGAAAGGCGAGGGCGGCAGCTATTTCGTGCGCATCGGTATCTGCTTCCGAGGATAGATCATCAACCACCGTTTTGAAAAAATCAAGCTCTTCACTGGCAATGACATGCATTATTTGTTCTTTGAACTGTGCCACACGGCGGTCGGCCACCGCTTTTTTGCTCGGTAAAACCAGCGGTTCAATGGGCTGGCGCGTCGCTTTTTCAATCGCACGCAACATCCGGGCTTCACGCGGGGCAATAAAAAGAATGGCACTGCCTTGTCTGCCTGCGCGTCCGGTGCGGCCGATACGGTGTACATAAGCCTCGGTATCGTTGGGAATATCATAATTGATCACATGGCTGATGCGCGGAACATCGATGCCACGGGCGGCAACGTCAGTAGCGACAACGATATCAATGCCCCCTTTTTTCAACTGTTCGATGGTGCGCTCGCGCAGTACCTGGCTCATGTCGCCATTCAGGGCGGCGGCGCCGTAGCCGCGCGCTTCGAGTTTTTCGGCAAGCTCGACCGTGGCCGTTTTGGTACGCACGAAAATAATCGCGGCATCGAGATCGTCCTCGACTTCCAGAATACGGGTGAGGGCATCGAGTTTGTGCAGGCCGCTGACCTGCCAGTAACGTTGGCGAATCGTCGTGACCGTGGTCGTTTTCGATTTGATCTGGATTTCTTCGGGATCGTTCAGGTAACGCTGGGCGACACGGCGGATTGCTTCGGGCATCGTTGCCGAGAACAGCGCGGTTTGCCGTGTTTCCGGGACGTGTTGCAAAATCCATTCAACATCGTCGATGAACCCCATGCGCAGCATTTCATCGCCCTCATCAAGCACCAACGTGGACAGGTTGGCGAGATCAAGGCTGCCACGCTCAATATGATCCATCACCCGTCCCGGTGTGCCGATCACCACATGCACGCCGCGTGACAGTTGCTTGAGTTGCAATCCCATCGCCTGACCGCCGTAAATCGGTGCAACGTGAAAGCCGGGCAGGTGACGTGCGTAACTCTGGCACGACTCGGCCACCTGAATCGCCAGCTCGCGCGTCGGCGCAAGAATCAGTGCTTGCGGTTTCCGTTTTTTGATGTTGATACGTTGCAGGATGGGCAACGCAAACGCGGCTGTTTTGCCGGTGCCGGTTTGCGCGAGACCGAGAATATCCTGGCCCTCCAGCATGCGCGGAATGCACGCCGCCTGAATCGGCGAGGGGGCTTCATAACCGAGATCGGATAAAGCACGAAGCAGGGGCTGGGACAAGCCCAGTTCATCGAAAGACTGTGGATATGACATACGGCTCCTGAAAGGCAGATGCGCAAACGCGCATATTAAAACGGAAACCGGGCAAACGGGGGAAATGCTTGTTATAAAAAGGTAATTGAAGTAGAAAATCAGAAACAGCGGTGTCACGGTTCTTCGGA
>DAISYG010000088.1:0-7097 GCA_036825435.1 Casimicrobiaceae bacterium
GAGCTATGATCAACCATGATTTTTTGAAATGACACAGTTCGTTTTACAGATCCACCATGGATGAAGTCGATGACTTCGTATGGCGGGGGAAGCAAATGCGCAGGGGAATGAATAAAGCCGCTGCTAAATGATGTGTGGCCAGCACTAAAATTCACAGCAAACAATATCATCACCCTTCCCATTTTCATCTATCTTATTCTCGCCTACTGAATAAAGAAAGAAAGGAGAATCCTTTGCGCTTGGTCCTATATAAATAAGCGGTGACGTCCACGCATCAAGGTATAAGCCGCCATCACCCTCGCTAGAGAAATATCCTTCTTTATACAAAATTTGCAATCCCTCTTCGGTTGAAGGAAATCGTCCCTTTTCTTTTTTGTAAAGCAGCAATGTATCATTCAATAATCGTAAATGTGCTTTGGTTTCAGATTCCTTCGTATCAATATATGCACACGACGAAGAAACAAAAATGATAAAACAAAAAAATAAGTTTTTCATATATGCTTCTGCGCTATTGCTTGCACTCACAAGCGGGTGTTCTTTCTCTATATTTTTGATATAGCCTATCTTTATCAACAGGTGTTGCTCTTGGCGTTCCCCACATTGATTCCGGTATAGCTCTTGGGCGGTATCTTTCGTAATACACTCTATTGTAAATTGAGTCATGATGCGCTGATGAGTTATTTGCCCCTCCATCAGTGAACCCTCTCCACCACGGGTCCGTACTATGCATACCTTCATGAAATAACAAAAAGAATAAGTTCTCCCATTCTTTCTTGCTTAAACAATCTTTGTCGCAATATGATTGAGGCACAGTAATATTTCCTGTAAGGAAACTTGTATGTCCGTCTGTTCCACTTCTTACGCTTCCGCAATTTACTGAGCCGCGAGGAGCTAAATCAGAAAAAGAACCTAAGACATCACCCCAAACACCACGCACATCTTGCAAAGTAAGTCCACTTGGGTCAATTCCGTTTACCGGATCATTTGCTACATAGCCATAAAGATTAATATCTCCAGCAAAAAATCCCATCGGATCTTTTGCCGTCCACCGCCCCGTCTCGGCATCATAATCCCTCGCACCGAATCGGGTGAGTTTGGTTTGGTTGTCGTATAAACCTCCGGCGAATCCGAACGGTTGGAAATTCGGATTGGTGTCACTGGTGATGTTGCCCCAGACGTCGTAGTCGATTCTCTGCACTTCATTTCCGTTGCTGAGATCATAGACCAGCCGCACACTGCCCAAGAGATCAGACACGATGCGGTATTGTTTGTCTTCCGCACCGTTTTCCTTGTAGGTGATCATGTACGCGGGAACGTGAACCCCTGACGTGCCTGCACCGTACACAAGGGTGTTTTCCTGAAGAAGATCAGCACATTGCAGCGACTTTTTGAAGATGCGCTCCCGTGGCTTTAAAAAAATTTCCAGACGTGCATTTTACCCGTTACCGGATGGCCGTGGAATTAAAAACCGCCTTTGGGCGGTTTTTCTGGGTGGTGTTACTGCGGCTACGCCGCCTTGACGTGAATCTCAACCTTCCCGCCAAGCAATGCGACAATTTCCATCAGTGTATCGACACTGAAACGGTCACCACGGAAGTTCATCAGATCGCTGATACGGGGTTGGCTGACGCCGCACATTTTTGCCGCCTGTGCCTGTGTCAAGCCTTGTGTCTTGATGATTTCGGCGGCTTTCACCATCAGCTCCGCACGCGCGGTCAGATTCGCCGCTTCGACCGGCGCAAAGCCCAACGCCTCAAAGACGTTTTCTGCTTCGGTATAATCATTTTTTCGCATGTGTGTCCTCCATCATTTTTTGATAACGCCGCTGTGCCAACTCGATGTCTTGTTGCGATGTCTTTTGTGTTTTCTTCTGGAAAGCGTGAAGAACGCAAACGTGATCGACCAAACGCGCAACATATACCACCCGAAAGGCTCCTTCCTCCACCGAAACACGCAGTTCTTCAACACCGCGCCCGATGGATGGCATGGGCTTCCAGCTGGTCGGTCGTGCGCCGCACTGCACCGCATAAAGCTGTGTTCCGGCAACCTCGCGCGCGCTTTTCGGGAAAGCGCGCAAATCTTTCTGAGAACTGCCGTAAAAACGTAATCTTTTCACCATCTGAATATACACCTATTTATATATTGAATCAATCCGTGTTTTTATCGCCGTTGCTGCGGTTTTTACTCGCTCGTGGTGTCGTTGCTTGTTTTAGGTGTGAAGTCATCTGTATGGCGTCGTAAACGGCTCGGGTGTGTGGCTTTGTGGACTTCGATCAGCTTGCCTATCGTCACATGGGTATAGATTTCGGTGGTTTGCAAATTAGCGTGGCCTAAAAGTTCTTGAATGAAACGGATGTCCGCACCGCCTTCGAGCATGTGGGTGGCGCAGGCATGGCGCAAGAGATGCAGGCTGCCTGCCGTTTCGATTCCAGCCGTCTTCATGGCTCGTTTGACCTGTTTGGCCATGTGTCCGGCCAACATGGGCTTGCCGTGCCGATTCAGAAACAAGGCTTCTTCAGCACCCCGGTTCAGTTCGGGTCTGGCTTCGATCAGGTACTTTTCGACCCAGGAGGATGCGCGTTCACCCAGCGGCACCATCCGATCTTTGTTGCCCTTGCCGGCGCGCACCATCAGCAAGCCACGGCTGAGATCGACATCGTAAACCGCCACGTTAGCCAGTTCGCGCCGGCGTAAGCCGGTGGCGTACAGCAGTTCCAGCAATGCGCGATCACGCAGGCTTTCAACCGTGTCCGCGGGCACCGCGTTGAGGATGGCGGCCACATCGCCAATATTGGGTATGGCACGCGGCAATCGTTTGGGTTGTTTGGGCAGTTCGATTTCCTGCGCCGGATTGGTCGTGATGTCGCGTTGTCGTGCCAGCCAGCGAAACCAAACACGCAGCGCCGTCAGGCATTGCGCTTGTGCCTTGACCGACAGCGGTTGACCATCGTCTTTGCGGTAATGGTACAGGTGGCGCTGGTAGCGTTGCAGGTGCGATAGTGTCACCTGTTGGGGTTCATCAATGCTACGTTCCTCGCACCAGCGAATAAAGCGCATCAACAAGCCCCGGCGGCTGACGACGGTCGTTTCGCTGTAGCCGCCTACCCGCAAGCCTTCAAGGTGACGTTCCGCCGCAAACCATAAGGCGCTGGCGGTCATGGTGTCGCGTTTCATGGGTGTGCCGCCACGGATTCGCGTCCGTTGCCTGATAAGCGTTTTTGGCGAGAAGGTGCTGTTTCTTGGCCGGGAACGGCGATGGAACGCGGTTGCGGCACATGATTCGCCGTGCGACCAGACGCCGACTGCCCACCGACCGCGCCCCGACCAAGAGCCGACCGCGTGGCATTTGAACCCGACCGCTCGGCATCGGATGGCAGTGTCGCCACGTCGATCAGCCCGGGGAAACGCAGTGCGTTGTCGTCGGTGTTGATTTCGTAGGTCAGTTCGTATTCAAAGCCGTTGTTGCGGTTGCGGTGCACCAGCAGGTATTCCATTTCCACCAGTCGCGCCAGATGGATTTTGAGTTGGGTATCGCCCCAGCCAACCGCTTCGCGCAGATGGCGGCGGCTGAAATGGCACGCGCTGCGCGCGATGCGTTGTGCTGCGGCATGGGTTGTGACATGGGCGTCGATCAAACCCAATAGTCGCCGCGTCTGCGGCGGCAGTTCGTCAAGGCTGCGCCCCAGCACGTCATGCGCCAAATCGTTGGCGAGCACGATATCGTCGAGCGTCACTTCCAGGTATTCAAACGGTTCAAAGGTATCCTGCTCGGATGGCGTGGCCGTGTGGATCGGTCGTTGGTGCTGGTGCAAAAAAGCAATGGTGTCGATCAAGGTGAGATACTTTTCATGGTCGCGGCGCAATCGGGTGCTTTGGTCTGGAAATGTCAGATGGCGCGCATAGGGATTCAATACCGCCAGTGGCCGCAATAGCCGCTGAGCATTGCGGTGCAATGTCAGCACGGCATGTTTCTGCTGGCTGGCAATCAGTCCGTCCAGTGTTCTTCGATCGCGTTGCTGCTGATGAATGGCGCGGGTCTGTTCTCGGCCTTCGTCAACGGCCAACACCAAACAGCGGTTCAGCAGTTCTTCATCAATGTCGCGCGCGGTGGTGGTGACGATGAGCGCCACCGGCCCTTCGACCCGATACTCCTGCGTGACGAGGTTGCCGCTGGTCGGGTCTTTGCCGGTGCTGGCAATGGTCAGTTCGCCTTCGGATTGCAGCAGTTTCAATGCGTAGCTCGCTCGGCTCACGCCTTCTTCTTCGGCAAGCGCCAACACCTTATGTTTGAGGTTGGTTTCGCCCATGTAAAAAAGGCTCTGTCCGGTCATCGCGCTGTATTTCACCTTGTCTTCATCGGGAATGAAGGCCAGCACCGCATCCATCAAGGTACTTTTACCCGCCGCCGAAGAGGATTGAATCACCACACCCAGTGGCTTGGTCAGTTTGCGGCTGACGGCGGCAAGGTACGCCACCTGCGTGTTGACGGTCTCACCGGTCAATCCGCAACGGGCGAAGTCGTCGCGAATGCGGGTCAGAAGATCGGGGGATTGCAGCAAGGCAAGTGCCGCGTTGCGCTCGACAGCGCTCATCATGGCCGGTTGATCGCTTATCGTGACCGCTTCGGCCATTGCTTCTTCCTGCACGGTTTCCAGTTGCAGCAGAAGATGCCCCAAGTCACCCTTGAGTATCTGGGCGTCGATGCCAGTTTCAGCCGCCGCCTGAAGGATATATTGGTTGCGCGCACGGGCATGGTAAAGATCGAGGGTATCTACATGGAAGCGGGATGATGGTGATGTACCTTTTCTGGTGAGCAGGTTGACTTTGAGCACATCAACGGACTGATTCTTTTTGAGGCCACGCACTCGGTAATGTCGTGCCGCAGCGCCTTCGCCGAGCGTCAATGTCACATCGTCACCGCGCACGGTCACGGCGGAAACGGGCGGATCGGGATTCACATCGTTTTTTGTTTTAGCGGCTAAAGAAGTCACCGGCGCGGCGATGGGTGTTTGCGATACCGGTTCGGCAGGGTTCTGCGCTGCCTGATGAATCAGTAAGCCCAGCGCTTTATCGGCGGGCTGTATCTTGCAGGCGTAGTCGTTGGCGTCCATCCCTTTGGGAAACAACAGACGCACACTCTCGATACCTAATGCGGCAAGGCGTTGCTTGACTTTGACCGCGCCGCGTTCACCGGCTTCATCACGATCATAGGCGATCAGGACGCGACGAATGCCCATTTGCCGAAAGACATGCAGGTGTTCATCGGTAAAACCTTCGATGCCGTAGCTTGAGGTGACGTTATGGTGACCGTGGTACCAGAAGGTCAGCGCGTCAATGAGCGCTTCGCACAGAATGATTTCGGTTTGACCAACAAGCCCCGCGCGGTTGAAGACGCCACGGTCGCGTCCGTTTTGTCGGGGCAGGTACAGATGCAGCAGCGCATCCGGGCGCTGTCGGTCTGCAATTTTACGGGCATAGAGTTCGCAAACATCACCCGCTTCGTTGATCACCGGAATAATCAATGAACCGGTCAGGTGTTCATGACCGCTGTCACGGTATAAACCAAGTTTGTTCAAACGGGCGCGGATTTTTGCGCCATCTTTGACCACCTTGTTCGGCAGATGCAGACCCAGTGTGCGATCAGCAACGCCCAGTCGGAAGGTCGTCATCATGTCATCCCGCTTTGCGCCGGTGAAGCCGCGCTTGTCCAGATACGCCAGCGCTTCCGTGTTGTGCGGTAAACAGGTGTGGTAATAATCCGCTACCTGATTGAGCAAGGTTTGATCGTCGGCATCGAGGCTTACCGGCATCACTGGGGGTTGGCGCGTTTCAGCAGGCATCGTGCGCAGTTGCTCGACCGCCTGACGAAAGGAAATATTCTGCCGCTTCATCACCCAGTCAATCGGGCCGCCACCGATACCGCAGCCGAAGCAGTGCCACAGGTTCTTCGCCGGGGTCACCACCAATGATGCGGTATCGTCTTCGTGGAACGGGCAGCGCCCGACCCAATCCTTGCCTGCCCGTTTCAGTACCACGCCGGAGGTTTCGACCAGGGTTTGCACCGCAACGTCCTGTTTGATGCGGTTCAATTCTTCTGCCGGTATCCGTGCCATAAAGCGTCCTCCGTTAAAAAGCTGTCAATACGCAAGGATGGTTTATTATTACACGCATATGTGGTATATTACAACAAGCACTTCAAAAAGGAGGTTTACAGTGATGCCATCGATTTCCTGGGGTTGGTGGATGATGGACTTTGGTAAACGGCTGGCAGCACTGCGTAAAGAACGCTCAATGACTCAGCAGGTATTGGCCGATCAGGTCGGTTGTCATGTGACCATGGTGCGGCGCTATGAGGCCAATGAAACCCAACCAACGCTGGAAATTATCCGCAATATGGCACGCGCGCTGTCGGTCAGCGCAGATGCGCTCGTTTTTGAGGAGCATGAACGTGACCCCGCCAATGAGTTGCGTTTGCAGTTCGAGGCCGTCAGTCAATTGCCGGAATCCGAGCAGGCGATTGTCAAGGAAGTATTGGAAAGCCTGATCATCAAATACCAAGCAAGAAGATGGGATGTGTCGCGTGCGGCTAAAAAAACGGTCGCTGAACGACACGCTGCTCGATAATTCAATCATGCCCCGGAACGGGGAAAGTCATTCAAATCGCATCGTTTATCCGTCTCACCGCCGATGATCCGGGGGTAAAAACGGCGAACAGCGAATGTATTACAAACTAGAAATGTCATTACCTAAGCGGTTCAATCGCTTAGGTGCGGTGAGAACTGTTTTTGTAATACAAGCAGCGAAGCGACTCAAGCGGTAAGCGTTTGTTTTTGTTCGCTTCTGGCACTTCGCAGAAGTGCGTAATGTGTATCGAAGTTTCAGGCCGGTTAAGGGCTGGAACTTCGCAGGGGTTCAGGGATACATTTCAATGCAAGCGGGCTTGGTATAAAACTTACATGGTTTGGAAAGTTTTTTACATGAAATATAAAGAATTTTGCATAAAGTATTAAGTAATTTTGCACAAAATATAAAGCTTTTTTACACTAGAGCGTTTTTGATTTATCTCTATACATAACCACAAGACTCGAAGTAGTTCC
>DAISYG010000089.1:0-7068 GCA_036825435.1 Casimicrobiaceae bacterium
CAGTGACGATCTTGCCTTTGACAACACTGTCGCGCACCCGTGCTGCCGGTTTGCCGGACATATCAACCCCTTTGAAGTCAAAATATTCAGATGCGTTATTTTATTTGAGAATCATAGCAAGTCAACCTTTTTTGGTGTTTTATAGGCGGTGTAGCTGCGGATACGGGAAAGTGACGCCGATCGGAAACAAGTTCCTGACGTTTGTTGAAACAAACTTCGTTATACCTTCGCAAACCCTTGCAAATTTTGGAATGTTGTGAAAATCAAAACCGCAGAGAAATCCTCAGGAGGAAGTGGCACTTTGAAAAAATTCTCAACGCTGTATCGTCTTTATTTGCAGCGCCTTTTTAGGCGCTTTGGTGCTTCTGCTCTGCCTCCGCATACACCAAAATTGGTTTCCCCGTTTTGCTCACCGCCGCTTCATCGACGACCACGCGCGAAAGATTATTCAGCGTTGGCAATTCGTACATGGTGTCGAGCAAGGTTTGCTCCAGAATTGAGCGCAGACCGCGCGCGCCTGTTTTACGCTCCAGCGCGCGTTTCGCCATCGCCTTCAACGCCGCATCGCGCACTTCCAGTTCCACGCCTTCCATACGGAACAGTTTTTGATATTGTTTGATCAGCGCGTTTTTTGGCTCGGTCAAAATCTGGATCAAACCAGCTTCGTCGAGCTGATCCAGCGTCGCGATCACCGGCAAACGTCCGGCAAACTCCGGGATCAGACCAAAGCGAATCAAATCTTCCGGCTCGACATCGTGCAGCAATTGCATCCCCGCTTCGCTGTCCGCAGTGGCAATTTCGGCACCGAAACCGATGCCTGCCTTGACCGTGCGCTGTTGCACGATCTTTTCCAGCCCGTCGAACGCACCGCCGCAGATGAAGAGAATATTGCTGGTATCGACCGCGATCAATTCCTGGTTGGGATGCTTTCTACCGCCCTGTGGCGGCACCGACGCTACCGTACCTTCGATCAGTTTCAACAAGGCTTGCTGCACGCCTTCGCCGGAAACGTCGCGCGTAATCGACGGGTTCTCGCTCTTGCGCGAAATCTTGTCGATTTCGTCGATGTAAATAATGCCGCGCTGTGCTTTTTCGACATCGTAATCGCATTTTTGCAGCAGCTTGTGAATCACGTTTTCAACATCTTCGCCGACGTAGCCCGCCTCGGTGAGTGTCGTTGCGTCCGCCATCACAAACGGCACGTCGAGCACGCGCGCCAGCGTCTGCGCGAGCAACGTCTTCCCGGAACCCGTCGGGCCAATCAACAAAATATTGGATTTGGACAACTCAACATCATCGTCCGCAACGGTTTGCGACTGCAAACGTTTATAGTGATTGTACACCGCCACCGACAAATGCTTTTTCGCGCTGTCCTGGCCGATCACATAGTTGTCAAGCGTTTCGCGGATTTCCTTCGGCGTCAACAGATGCGGCTCCCCCGCGTCAACTTTCACCGCGTTCTGCTCTTCTTCAACCAGAATATCGTTGGACATGCGAATACACGCGTCGCAAATATAAACTTTGCGTCCGCCATATTCACCGGAAATCAGCCGGTGTCCTTCTTGATTGTTGCCGCAAAAAGAACAGTGCGGCTGCAAGTCACCTGTCTTTTGGTCCGCCATGGCTTGACTCTTTCTTAAGCATGAATTCGCATACAGTTTATCATTTTATTCTGAGGAATCCATGAAAACATCACAGGCACGAAACGGACCCCAAAAACCAACGAAAAAACGCGATTTACTCGGGTATCAATAAGCTTTTTAAGCATTTCGAGAAGGGTTCCAACGCCGTATTGCTTGTGCGCAGCCATGAATCAGCGGCTCCTGAGGTTACTCTCTTTTCGACAAAACCTTATCGACCAAACCATACGCCATGGCCTCATCGGCAGTCAAAAAATTATCGCGGTCGGTATCCCGCGCAATTTCGTCCAGCGCCTTCCCGGTATGCTGAGCTAATAATTGGTTCATGCGCGCTTTCTGCGCCAGAATATGTTTGGCATGAATCTCGATATCCGACGCCTGTCCGCGAAAACCGCCAAGCGGCTGATGAATCATCACCGTTGAATTGGGCAATGCAAAGCGTTTTCCTTTGGCGCCGGCTGCCAACAGAAAAGCGCCCATCGACGCCGCCATACCGGTACACAACGTTGAAACGTCGGGTTTGATGAACTGCATCGTGTCATAGATCGCCATCCCTGCGGATACGGAACCACCCGGCGAGTTGATATAAAAATTAATATCTTTCTCGGGGTTTTCCGACTCCAAGAACAGCATTTGCGCGACCACCAGATTGGCAGTGTTTTCTTCAACCGGGCCAACCAGAAAAATGATTCGGTCTTTCAGCAGCCGCGAATAAATATCGTACGCGCGTTCGCCGCGTCCGCTCTGTTCCACCACCATCGGCACCAAGCCGAGATTTTGCACATCACTCATGATCGACTCCTTACGCTGCTGCGCCGCCTTCGGTCTTTTCTTCTTTGACGAAAGTCAGCGAAGGATTCATCGCCGCTTCCATCGTCATCGGTTTTTCGTCAATCGTCGCTACCGCTTGCATCCATTCCACGATGTTGTGCTCGGTCGCCAACGCTTCATAGTTCGCCATGCGCTCCGGATTGTCCAAATGCCAGCGAATCACCGCTTGCGGGTCTTCGTATGTTTCCGCCACCTCTGCAATCAATGCCTGCACCTGTTCTTTTTTCGCCTGCAAGTTATTGGCACGAACGGCTTCGCGCACACCGAGCAACAGTTTCACGCGCTCTTCGGCACGGTCACGGAACGATTCCGGCGAAAAGCGGATTTCGTTTTCGGTCATGCCCTGACGCTTGAGCTCTTCGCGCATCCGCGCTGCCATCGACTGCATTTCGTCTTCGACCATCGCCTTTGGCAACGCCGTTTCCACGACCTTGCCCATCGCCGCCATTACCTGATCTTTCATCAGATTTTCCAGACGATGCTTGAGTTGCAGTTCAAGATTTTTTTTCACTTCCGCACGCAGTTCATCGACGCTGCCATCGGCAACACCCAAAGAGCGAGCAAAGGTTTCATCAAGCTCGGGCACTTTCGGCTCGCTGACTTCTTTGACCGTAATATCAAACTCTGCCGTTTTGCCCGCCACTTCCTTGCCGTGGTAATTTTCCGGGAAGGTCAGCGGAAAGGTTTTGGTTTCGCCGGCTTTCATGCCCGCAATCGCTTCTTCGAACTCGGGCAGCATTCTTTTCTCACCGAGCACGATCGGGAAATCGTTGCCTTGGCCGCCGTCGAAAGGAACGCCGTCCAGACGTCCGACAAAATCGCACACCACCTGATCACCATCCTGCGCGCTGCGGTTCACCGGAAGATATGTTGCTCGCTGCTGACGCAACACATTCAAGGTGCGATCAACATCACTCTCATCCACGATAACCATCGGCTTGACCAACGTCACTGCGGCAACATCGCCGAGTTTCACGTCGGGATATACCTCAAACGTCGCCGAGAAATTGAAATGATCGTCGTCGCCTTCGTTGGCGGCTTTCGGCTCCACGCGCGGCGAACCCACCATCTGAATATCCTGATCGCGCATCGCCTCATTGAAGCGCTCATTGATCTGGTCGATCATCACGTCGTTACGCACCTGCGCGCCATATTGCTCGGCGATGATCTTCATCGGCACCTTGCCCGGGCGGAACCCCGGCATCTTGGCTGTTTTGGACAACTTGTTGAGCCGTTTTTTCACTTCCTGCTCAACATCATTTTTCGGCACCGTCAATGCGATGCGGCGTTCCAGTTCACTAATCGTTTCAATCGTTGCTTGCATGCTTTTATCCTTGCCTGCGACATTTGGCCTGTTTTCGGCAAAATACCTGTTTCAAAAATCCGAACCAGCACGACCGTCACAAACGCCCGCGCCATCAAAAAATTAAGCTGGGAATTGTAGCATTAAACAGGGATCAGGCATCAGATGTCAGGAATCAGAAAAACGCTGTCCTCGCTCGATCAGCGGTTCGGTTCCTTAATCTTCGCCACCGCCCCTGATCCTCTCCATCGCGTCATCAAGAAGCCCGATAATCAGGGATTCGCCATCTTCATCCACCTTGAGAACGGCAAATTGTGCGGCGGCATAATCCTTTCCATGCCCCTCCTGGAAAAAGAACGCGCCGGAACTGACCTGAATCCCAAGCGACTTTCTCCTGTACACCAAGCGAATTTCGTCCTGCGCCAACGGGCTTCCATCATCAAGGCGCACAAATTCGGCAACCCCACCCTCGCCGATTTTAACGATGGCAACACCTTGAAGTTGGGATAAATCCGTGCTCTCCCGGTCTTTAAGCGCTTGGGTGATCTTTGGTTCAATGGCGAAATTGATGATCATATAATCACCTTGCATCAGTGATCGGGGGTCCACTGGTCGCAAAGCGAGGTTGATTTCCGTTCCCGAAGCAAGAAGCGTTTCCTTGTTCTGCACCGCATGGGCAAAAAACAAAAGGAAAACACATAAGCAGCCAAACACCACGCCTCTGCTGAATCTGTCCGCGCTCAGCCCTTTGCTCTCTTTCGGCAAGGTTGCCGAATTTTCCGGTGCCGTTTTGTAGAGCTCTTTCTTGAACGCGGCTTTCAGAATGGCGTGTAAAACAAAAGCAGAAACTGCCAAAAGAAGCCCCAAAAGAGCAAGAGACAACGATTTTTGAAGCAGCGTTGTGACTTGGTTGTAGTATTCAAAAATCGTCATAACGGCAAGATAGATCACCGCCAACCCCATCAAAGGAAGCGACGCCGCATACCGAGCAAGGCATAGAAGAAGAAAGCCCGCGGGAACCCAATAAACTTTCACGCCTATTACCATCAGCAAAAGCGAAATGCCCAAAAGCGCCAACGTGGTCAAAAGATTCAGGCGCAACCCGCGCGATGCCACGAACGAAAAGTAAAGCAACCCGGCACCGGCGGCTATTCCGAACGCGAGAGAAACCTGTTGCCAGAACGATTCGTTCCACAAACGTAAACTATGGCTCAAGTACAAACAAAACGAAGAAACGAAAAAAGCAAGGTATGCGCCGGAAAGCAAGGGGGTTTGCAAAAACCCTTTCCTTTTTTCCGCTCCGGCACGTAGCCAGTAGTGAACCAGACCGAGCACAAAAACGGTGAATATGGGTACCAACACCAACAGAACAAACCCCATCTCCTCAGAAGATGGGGTATCTACCGCATAATATCTTTCATGCCCCTCTCCAATTTTCAGCACAATCTGAGAAAACAATGCGAGAAAAAATGAGCCGCTTGCGAGCAGCCGGTAAATCCGATTCGGAATGAGGAAAAAACCAATCGCAAACAATGCAATGGCTGGCAGCAACTCATAACCATTCCGAAAAAGATCAAAGCTTTCAACCGCAAAGGCTGCCGCGCCAATGGTTCCGCAAAGCCCCAAGCAAAGCCCTGCCTGATGGGCAAAAGTACCCCGCAGCCGAGATACCGCAGCGCCGATTCCCATCACCATGAGGAACAGAACGATCATACTGCCATCCCCCATCGCAGATCCCACCAAAGCAATAATGCCGCCCAGAAGAAAAGGAAGCGTCACCCAAGCGGAAAGTCCGATCAATAAAGGAATGATCCAGTGCGATGTTTCTTCAGGCTTTCCGCTCTGTACGTCCTGACGCGTTGTTTTATCGCCGAACCCAAATGCAAAACTGATTTTCTGAAAGCTCGACGATGCAAGAGTCGAAACTCTTTCCATGGCCTGTTGCTTGAGCGTTAAGCCTTCTCCCATTTCTTTTTCAGTATTTTTCTTCTCCAGCTTATGGCAAAAAAGCAATATCTTGACGCCCACCACGGAGGCCACAAGAATATACGCCGCAAATATCAGCAGAATCGAACCACTGTTCGACCAGCTTGAAAAAGAATCAATCAAAAGCATGAGCCCTGTTGCCACAACGCTGGTGAGCCCCATGCCGATCATGACCAGATCAGCTACCTTCTGCGTGTAATAAAAAGCACAGAAACAGAGAAAAAGAACATACATAAGGCCATAGCGCAGCGGCAACGAAAAAGAATCCGTTCCGGCATACAGCTTCACATCAAAAATCAAAAAGCCAACAACGGCCGTAAGATAAAAAAGAATCAACCCTGCGACCAACCTCGGCAACCACCTGCTGTCAAGAAATGAAAGACTCTCCTTCGGCTTGAAAAAAGCCACGCCTTCCCAAACAAGCAAGAAGATGATCTGCGCGAGAATAAAAGGAAAGGACATCCATCCGCCGTACCGATCCATTTCGAGAACATTGCGTTGCTCAAGAAAAAGAAAAAGAGCCAGACTTGCCACCACCCACAACGCAAGCCACAGCCCCGACCTTCGCCCAATCAAGGCGAGCGGAAGAAGGAAAATAGCCCAAGTTCGGAAAAGTTCCCACGCATTGGCGCCCGTCTGATAATACTGCCCGTACACGGCGAGCAACGGACCGGCAAGCAAACCACACAAAAGCAGCCCCGCACTACCGGCAAAACCTTCTATCCCTTTGAAGACAGGGATCGACACCGAGCAAATCATGAGCCCAGCAATCAACGAAAATTTCGCCAGGATCGGAATATCTGCCCAGTTGTACGCAAAAAAGCAAACAATCGCGGCAAAGAAAAAAAGAACGGAAGACCAGGAAAAAATATAACGCCAGAAAAGACCCCAGGACAGGGCTGCTTGATTGGGCGTGGCTGAAACTTCGTTTTCTTGCGAAGGCACTACTGTGTTCATGCTTCCTCCTAGAGAAGGGTGCTCGCAATTCAATTGCGCATCTCTTGCATTAACCGCCCTGCATTATCTCATTTATTTCCAGCAGAATACTTTGTCAACTAAAACAAAAATGAAAAAACCGTACTGCGACAATCAACTCATCGCGCCCCGCACGATCAGCCTTCGTTCAAGCTGAAATCTTTCCTTTCCCACCAAAACATCCAAGAATAAAATTGTCATTGCGAGCCGACGAAGTCGGCGTGGCAATCCAGGGAAGTTAAAAGATATCAACGGCTTCGTACTTTGTCTATCGCTGTATTCTGCAAAGGCTGATGGTGGATAACGCTTCGCTAATCCACCCTATATCCATCC
>DAISYG010000090.1:0-7043 GCA_036825435.1 Casimicrobiaceae bacterium
GATTTTTTGGTTACTTTTTTGTCCGCGCAAAAAAGTAACTCGCCAGCCGGGCGAGTCCGGCAACAGTTTTTGCAGAACACATTAATAGGCAAAGCAAGAAGGAACTTGATATTTTTTAACTTCCCTGGATTGCCACGTCGCTTCGCTCCTCGCAATGACACCTGTTTCTTGGATAATCCGTAGTTTTCGAGTATGGTTTCAGCGTGCTATTTACCTATACAAAACCGACTGAAAATTTCACCCAACAAATCATCAGCACTGAAAGCGCCAGTAATATGTGTAAGTGCTTCCTGAGCGCGGCGCAAATGTTCTGCGGCAAGCTCTGTAGCAGGCTGCGCATTGTGCAATACGGCTTCAGCATGCCTAACTTCGCTCAGCGCTTGGTTCAGTGCGTTCACATGGCGTTCGCGGGCGAGGAAGGTGTCTTCGCTTGCGGGCGTGACGTGAACACTTTGCAGAATCAGCGATTCGAGCGCTGACATGCCATCGCCGGTTTTCGCGGAAATGAAAGCGGCACTGATAGGCGCTTTCTCATGCGTAATATTGGTTTTTCCCTGCTTTGCTGTGGTGCGCATTTTCGCCGACAATAAATCGGTTTTGTTGTAAACAAGAATGCGCGGCATGGTTTCCGGCAAGCGCGCGAGAATAGTGGTATTTTCTTTGGAAATATTCTGCTTTGCATCGTGCGCGTCGAGTAAAAGCAACGCAATATCAGCGCGGCCGATCGCAGCCCAAGTGCGTTCGATACCGATTTTTTCAACGGCATCTTCGGTAGTGCGCAAACCGGCGGTATCGACGATGGTGAGCGGAATACCGGCAATGGCGATCTGTCGCTCGATGGTGTCGCGCGTGGTGCCCGCGACCGGTGTCACGATGGCAGCTTCTTCCTGCGCGAGATAGTTGAGCAGACTGGATTTGCCGACGTTGGGTGCGCCGATGAGAACGACAGTCAATCCTTCGCGTAATATTGCACCGCTGCGCGCGCGTTGGCTGAGTGCTTCGATGTCGTCGCACAGTTGCGTCACGCGACGCTTGGTCGCGGCGTCAAGAATCCCGTCGAGTTCTTCTTCGGGAAAGTCAAACGAGGCTTCGAGATGGACACGAATATCGATCAGCGTTTCCACGAGTCGATTGACCAAACGCGAAAATTCGCCGGAGAGACTGCGCACGGCAGCGCGTGCCGCTGCGTGCGTCGAAGCATCGATCAAATCGGCAACGGCTTCGGCTTGCGCAAGATCGAGCTTGTCGTTCAAAAACGCGCGTTGTGTGAATTCACCCGGTTCGGCGATGCGCGCACCCAATTCGACGCAGCGCGCCAGCAGTGCGCGCATCACGGTGTTGCCGCCGTGCCCTTGCAGTTCGAGAACATGTTCGCCGGTGTAGGAATGCGGCGCGGCAAAATATAACGCGATGCCTTCGTCGATGATGTGCTGTGTGTCATCGAAGAAAGGTGTAAAGACCGCGCGGCGATTAGGTAATGTTTTTCCGCTTATGCCTTTGATGAGTGCGTCGAGATTGGCGCCGGAAACACGCACCACACCAATACCGCCGCGCCCCGGTGGGGTCGCAATGGCGGCAATGGTGTCGGTGGTGCGCATCATCAGGATAACGCGAAAGGAAATATTATGTTTTTGCGGCGGATTCGCGTTCGAGCAAGCGATTCATGTGCCACTGCTGACCGATCTGGAACAGGTTGCCGACGAACCAGTACAGCACCAATCCCGATGGGAAGAAGATGAACAATACCGCGAACATCACCGGCATCAGTTGCAACATGCGTGCCTGCATCGGATCGCTGATCGGTGTTGGGGACAACTTCATCTGCAGAAATGCGGAAATTGCGTAAAGCGCGGGCAGAATGAAATAAGGATCCGGTGCGGAAAGATCGCTGATCCAACCCAACCACGGTGCGTAGCGCAGTTCTGCTGCCGACAGTAGCACCCAATAGAGCGCAATGAAGAACGGCATCTGCACGAGAATCGGCAGGCAGCCACCAAGCGGGTTGATTTTTTCCTGCTTGTACATCTCCATCATTTTGAGTTGCAGTTGCTGCTTGTCGTCTTTGAATTGCTCTTGCAACGCTTTCATTTTCGGCGCGACGACGCGCATCTTTGCCATCGAACGCGCGGCAGCGGCATTGAGCGGGAAGAAGATCAAACGGATGATGATGGTCATGCCAATAATTGCCCATCCCCAGTTGCCGAGCAGTCCGTGCAGAAAATTGAGCAGCCAGAACATGGGCGCGGCGAGTACCGTGAACATGCCGTAATCGACGACGCGGTTCAAATCTTTGGCGATGGCTTTGAGCGTATCCTGCTCTTGTGGCCCTGCGTACATCGGCACGCTGATTTCCGCACTTTGCCCGGGCGCAATCGTGCCGAGCGACAGAAGCATCCCTGCCGAATATTTGCCTTGCCCAACACTGCGCGCAAAGAAGCGGCGGTTATCGTGATTGCTGTCGGGCAGTGCCCACGCGGTGACGAAGTAATGCTCAATCATCGCGACCCAGCCGTTATTGCTTTCCGCCGTGAACGGAAGTTGCCGCGTTGGGTCAGCGGCAATCTTGTCCATTTCGTCGAACTTGACCTTGGCGAATTTGCTTTCGTCGTTATAGATGACAGGGCCGATATAAGCCGATGGTGTCATCGCGCTGCGCTTGCTGGCTTCCTGACGGTCACGAGTGAATTGAAAATAAGCATTCGGCGTTTGCGCGACGCCGGAGAGATTTTGTACCTTGAAGCCAACGTCGATGACATAGCTGTCGCGATGGAACGTCCATATTTGTTCGACGCGGTCACCGCTGGCGGCGGTCGCTGCCAGTTTGAGTTGGAACTGGTCTTCACCATCTTTGAGTTCGCGCTGCTCGCTGATGACTTGATATGTGGAATGGTGGTTCGGCAATCCTTCGCCGATCAAACCAGTCTGCGCGACCAGATAACGTCCGTCGTCGCGTTGCATGACACGATACGGTTTGCTTTTATCAACGGAATCGGGCTGTTTGAGCAGCGCCATGTTGACGATCACGCCGCCAACCGGATCAATTTCCACCGTGTAAAGATCGGTGGTGAT
Organism: Casimicrobiaceae bacterium; assembly: GCA_036825435.1. Taxonomy (GTDB): domain Bacteria; phylum Pseudomonadota; class Gammaproteobacteria; order Burkholderiales; family Casimicrobiaceae; genus UBA931. The sequence continues at coordinate 3,070 of DAISYG010000090.1, forward strand.
CGTGATCAATTCAGGTGCGGCGGGCGCGGTACTGACGGCGGCTTCCGTTGTTGGCACCGTAACAGAATCACCCGGCACATCGGTCGTCGTGCTAGGCGATGGTTGCGCGGACGGCACATCGGCGGGCGTTGCGGGAAGCGTGGTTTCAGCGGGCGGCGGCGGATTTTTCAAGCGTTGTTCCTGTTGCCAGGCTTCCCACAGAAACAGCGCCGAGAACATGAACAAACCGAAAAGCAGCAAGCGTTGAAAATCCATAACAGCAACCGTTGAATGAAGCAGCCTAAACGGCTGCGTGAATAATGAATAAAAGCGGCATCGTTAACATCACGAGGGACGCTTGTCGAACTGCGCAGCGGCACAGCGGCAGGGGTGGTGCCAATCATCCGGTACGGGGTCGATTCCACCCGGATGCAGTGGATGGCAACATCCCAAGCGACGAATTGCCAGCCACAAGCCACGCAACGCGCCGTGCTGGCGAATCGCCTGTTGTGCGTATTCTGAACACGTAGGATAAAAACGGCAGTGTCCGGCACCGAGTAACGGGCGCAAGGCAATCTGATAAAGCCGGATCAGGAAAAGAAAAACGTGTTTCATGATGCTTGATCGGCTCGCGGATGCGCAGCGATTTTGTCCAACAAGGTTTCCGCTTCGCTGACTGCCGCGTCGATTTCCGCGCGCATGACTTTGATTTTCACACGCACCACGATATCGTAGCAGCTCAGCGGGACACGCATGGCGCGCAACGCAACGCGCACTTTGCGCTTGAAACGATTACGGTTAACGGCGCGCGGCAATGATTTTTTGCTGACGACGAAACCGACGCGCCCGGCGTCGGGCAACTCGGCTGTCGCGAAAATGATTTGGACAAAATGACCGGCACGACGTTTTCCCTGATCAAAAACGCGCGTGAATGCACGAGGACCGGACAGGCGATAACGTGCCTCGCCTTGCCGACGAACGCGAGGCGATGAAGAGTCCATCGTGTGGGGAGCCACAACGCGTGCGCATCAAGCGGCTCAAACAGTGAGACTGGCGCGACCTTTGCGACGACGTGCGGCTAAAACTTTGCGGCCGCCCACCGTGCTGTTGCGCGCGCGAAAACCGTGCGTGCGTGCGCGGCGGAGTTTGGAAGGTTGATATGTACGTTTCATAATTTGGTACTTTCTTTCGCTTTGATTGGATTCGAAAAATAGTCGAGTATTAAAGCCCGACGAGCGTATTCTGTCAATATCAAACGGTGATTTTTGGCGTGTAAAGCGCGATTAAAAAAGATCTTCATCATAGTTGTTGAGGAGGTACAAACCATCATCGCGATGACCCAAGCATGAGCACGGCGACTATCCACAAAACCTGTGGGTAACGTTGTGCGCATCTTGTCGATAAGCGGAACAGGAACATCTGCGGATTGACTTTATTACAGATTGTACAAAAACTTATCATAAAAAATTACTTTGTTTTCATGATGTTAATGTCAAGAATGCGGGTTGTCACCATTCTGATGGAACTCCATATTGTCGATGTCGCCAACCTTGACGGTTTTGCGACGAACAGTGTAAAAGTTTTCCGTTTTCGCCCGTACTACTGTGTCAAAATGGCACCATGATTTCCCGCTCCGACGATCTTTTTTCTACGTCCGCGCCAGTCTGGCCGGTGTCATTTCTGCTGCAATCCATGCGTCTTCTTCTGGAAGAGCAGATCGGGCAGGTGTGGGTGTCCGGCGAAGTTTCCGGTTTGACCCGTGCCGCGTCCGGCCATTGTTACTTCACGCTCAAAGACGATCAGGCGCAGATACGTTGCACGTTGTGGCGGCACAAGGCGCAGCAGTTGCGCTTGCCGAGCGGCGGATTGCGCGATGGGTTGCACGTTGAATTGAAAGTCACGCCGACGATTTACGAAGCGCGCGGCGATTTGCAGGTCAATGTCGAAGCGGTCAAGCTTGCTGGACAGGGCGCGCTGTATGAAAAATTTCTGCGCATGAAGGCAACGCTTGAAGCCGAAGGACTTTTTGACGACGCGCGCAAAAAAGCGTTGCCCGCGTTTCCGCATGGTGTGGCGCTGGTGACGTCGCCGCACGGTGCGGCGTTGCGCGACATGCTGACGACGCTGCGCAGACGCTGGCCGTCGTTGCCGGTGATGATTTATCCGACGGCGGTGCAGGGCGACACGGCAGCAGAACAAATCGCGCGTGCGATTCAAACCGCTAATCAGCGTGCGCAGCAGGATGGCGTTGATGTGTTGATCGTCGCGCGTGGCGGCGGCTCGCTGGAAGATTTGTGGGCATTCAACGAAGAGGCGGTCGTGCGTGCGATTGCAGCATCAGCGTTGCCGGTGGTGTCCGGTGTTGGGCACGAAACTGATACCACGTTGAGTGATTTTGTCGCCGACGTTCGCGCGGCGACACCGACCGCCGCAGCGATGCAGGTTGCGCCGGATGGCACGGCGTGGCGACGCACTTATCGCGAACAATACTGGCGCATTCAGCGGGCGATGATGCACAACATGGCACAATGGACGCAGCGGTTGGATGACGCCGCACAACGGTTTGCGCATCCGCAAGAACGCATCGTTGCTCAACGTGTGCAACTCAACGCGCTGCGGCAGCGTATGGTACAGGCGTGGCGACAACACCTGCGCCCGTGCATGCAACAGTTCAACATGGCGCGGCAACTGGTGCAGCGTCGCGTCGCACAACCTTTTCCGCAGAGCGAGCAACGATTGGATGCACTGCGTGCGCAACTGACACTGCTCAATCCGCAGCAGGTTCTGACGCGCGGCTACGCGATTGTGCGCCGCGAAGAGAATCAGGAAATTGTGCGCGACGCCCAAACGCTGCGACAAAAGGAAACCGTGCACATTCGTTTTGCGCACGGCGAAGCATCGGCCGAGATTCAGGATATAGAATCTTCATCATGATGGAAACGAAATAAAAATGGCGGGCGCGAGTTTATTGGCACTACTGGATGATATTGCGTCCGTGCTCGACGATGTTTCGTTGATGACCAAAGTTGCTGCAAAAAAAACGGCGGGTGTGCTTGGTGACGATTTGGCGTTGAATGCGCAACAGGTTAGCGGCGTTCGCGCCGACCGCGAGTTGCCGGTGGTGTGGTCAGTTGCCAAAGGTTCGTTGGTCAACAAGGCAATTTTGGTGCCCGCCGCGTTGGTGATCAGCATTTTCATGCCCAAGCTGATTGCGCCGTTGTTGATGATCGGCGGCGCATATCTTTGCTTTGAAGGTGTGGAAAAGGTTGCGCACAAGTTTTTGCATCGTGCGCCGAAAAGCGGCGAAAAACATGAAGAAGTAGCACTGAAAACCACTGTCGATGAACGCACCAAAATTCGCGGCGCGATACGCACCGACTTCATTTTATCGGCAGAAATCATCGTGATCTCGCTTGGTGCGGTGGCGGGCGCGGCGTGGCCGCAGCAGATTGCGGTGCTGGTCGCGATTGCGTTATTGATGACTGTTGGGGTTTACGGTTTGGTTGCGGGCATCGTCAAACTCGACGATCTCGGTTTTTATTTGATACGGAAAACCAATACGATATTGGTCAGCATCGGACGCGGTATTTTGTCACTCGCGCCGTACCTGATGAAAGGGCTTTCCATCATCGGCACACTGGCGATGTTTCTGGTCGGCGGCGGCATCGTCGTGCATGGCGCGGCGCCAATCGCAGCCATTGGCGAAATGCTGTCGAACGTGATTGGTGGTGGCTTTCTCGGTTCGCTCGTCGGGTTATTATGGGCGCTGATTGTTGGTGTTGTACTTGGTACTTTGGTACTGACGGGAGTTAATGTTGTTTCAGGGATTAAGAAAAAACTGATAAATTAATGGAGGTTGTTCTTGAGAGAATCCTTAAACAGGCACGCATTTTCAAAAAAACAAAAACGATAACAAATAAAAGTGTCAACATTGCTCCCCTAACCCCCGTTGAAGCCGCCGAGCATCGCAAGAGGCGCGGGAAACAAGCGAGCAT
>DAISYG010000091.1:0-6972 GCA_036825435.1 Casimicrobiaceae bacterium
ACGGCTTCCACCGTCAGTTTAGCAGGATGACACAGTTCAGATTACAGACTCTGATCAAAGGCATTTTCTTTCGTAAAAAACGCACGATAACAAAAACTTCTGCTACTCTTTGCCCTTTCTGACTTCATGGTCTTCGCTAGGGAGCTTCTTCCATCATGTCCGCCCATATTCAAATCAGCACCACCTTTTTCATTTACATTTTTGCGATGCTGTTCATCGGCTATCTCGGCTGGCGAAAAACCAATGATCTTTCCGATTACATTCTGGGGGGACGACGACTTGGTTCATTTGTGACCGGGCTTTCAGCAGGCGCATCCGACATGAGTGGCTGGTTGCTGATGGGCTTGCCCGGTGCGATTTATCTTTCAGGGATTTCGGAGGCGTGGATTGCGATCGGCTTGATCATCGGCGCATGGTGCAACTGGCGCTGGGTTGCGGGCAGGCTGCGTGTTTACACCGAATTCTCGCGCAATGCGCTGACGTTGCCCGACTATCTGGCGCATCGCTTTGAAGACAATTCGCACATGCTGCGTCTGTTTTCGGCGCTGGTCATTCTGTTTTTCTTCACCATCTATTGCGCATCGGGCGTGGTCGCCGGGGCGCGCCTGTTTGAAAACCTGTTCGGACTTTCTTACGATATGGCGCTGATCGTGGCGGTTGTGGCGACGATTTCGTATGTGTTCATCGGCGGCTTTCTCGCGGTGAGCTGGACGGATGCCGTGCAAGCATCGCTGATGATTACCGCGCTGCTGTTGGTGCCGGTGATGGTGATTGCCGTCGATGGTGGTGTCGCCAACAGTATTGCCGTCGTGGAAAGCATCAATCCGTTGTATACCGACATGCTGCGCAACCTTGACGTGATCGCGATCATTTCGCTGATGGCGTGGGGGCTGGGCTATTTTGGACAACCGCACATCCTTGTGCGTTTCATGGCGGCCAAATCGTTGGCGGAGATCAAACCGGCGCGTCGTATCGGCATGACCTGGATGACGCTGTGTCTCGCCGGGGCAGTAGCCGTCGGTTTTTTCGGCATCGCGTATTTTCACGGACATCCGGAGCAGGCTGCGAACGTTACTGCCAACTCCGAAACCGTATTCATGGAATTGTCGCGCTTGCTCTTCAATCCGTGGATTGCCGGGATGTTGCTTGCTGCCATCCTTGCGGCGGTGATGAGCACCCTGTCGTGCCAGTTGCTGGTCAGTTCCAGCGCGCTCACGGGCGATATCTACCGTGTGTTTTTCCGCCGCAACGCCAGCGGGCGTGAATTGGTCTGGGTTGGCCGCATGATGGTGCTGGCCGTGGCCATTATCGCTGTTTTTATTGCCAACAATCCCGAGAGCCGTGTGCTGAAAATGGTCAGCTATGCGTGGGCGGGTTTTGGTGCAGCGTTTGGCCCAGTGATCCTGATTTCGCTGTTCTGGTCACGCATGACGCGTAACGGAGCGCTGGTGGGCATGCTGGTCGGCGCCGTCACGGTTGTTGTCTGGAAGCAAGGCGGCTATCTGGGCCTGTACGAAATCATCCCCGGCTTCATCTTCTGCTCCATTGCGGTTGTGGTGTTCAGCCTGTTTGGGCCGAAACCGACGGAGACGATGAAAGAGGTGTTTGATAAAGTCGATGCGGAAATCAAGAAGAACGGCTGATTGATGACTGCGCGCGCTCGTAACATTAATCAGAGAGATCCCGAACGACACACGTAATCATGAAAGATACGGCCGCAGTTGCGGTCGTATCTTTAGGCAATGGTTTATTGCGAAGTTGCCTTTTCTCGCCGTTCCTTGAAATAGGTCACCACAATCGGGATCACCGAAATGATGACGATACCGATGACAAAGAATGACAGGTTGTCTTTGATGAACGGGATATTGCCGAAAAAATATCCCAGATACGTCAACGAGCAAATCCACAACGTGCCGCCAATAATGTTATACATCAGAAAACGTGGATAACGCATCGCCACCACACCGGCGAGGAACGGCGCGAAGGTGCGCACGATGGGGACAAAGCGGGCGATGATGATGGTTGCGCTGCCGTATTTGTCGTAAAACATTTGCGTGCGCATCAGGTAGGCGCGTTTGTAGAACCGGCTGTCACTCCATGCATAAACGCGCTCCCCAATCTTGCGTCCGATTGCGTAATTGACGGAATCGCCAAGAATCGCTGCGATCATTAAAAGCGGCACGACATAGTGAACATTAAGCGAAGTCGTTGCCGCCAACGTTCCTGCGATGAAAAGCAATGAATCACCGGGGAGAAACGGGAAGATCACCAGTCCCGTTTCGATGAAAATCACCATGAACAACAGCAGATAAACCCAATTCCCATGTTGTGAAACGAATACGGCCAGCGTATCGTCAAGCGTGAGAAAGCCGTAAATCAGCGTCGTGATCATGATCGGACAAACTCAAGGCAGAATTTTCTGATCCTCAAGCGTGCCTTTGGGGCGCTCCGGTTTGACCAGGTTTTCACGGGAAACACCGAGCCACATCGCCAACGGCGACATCACCAACACCGATGAGTAAATGCCGAACAAAATACCGATGGTCAGCGCCAGCGAAAAATAATGCAACGCTTCGCCGCCGAAAATCAGCATCGACACCACCATCAACTGCGTCGATAAGTGCGTGATGATGGTACGAGAAATCGTGCTGGTAATCGCACTGTCGATCACGTGTGGCACGCTCGCTTTACGCAACTTGCGGAAATTCTCTCGAATTCGGTCGGCGACCACTACGGATTCGTTCACCGAATAGCCTAATACCGCGAGAACCGCTGCCAACACCGGCAACGTGAATTCCCATTGGAAAAACGCAAAGAAGCCGAGAATGATCACGATATCATGCAAGTTGGCGATGATCGCCGCGACGGCGAATCGCCACTCAAAGCGCATCGATAAATAAGCCATGATGCCGAGCACCACCATCAACAACGCCATCGACCCTTTATGGTAAAGCTCGCTTCCTACCTGCGGACCGACGAACTCGACGCGTTGTTGTGAGGCGCTGGGGTCTTTTGCCCGCAGCGCACTCATCACCTGTTCGGATAACTGCGCGCTGGAAACACCCTCTTTGAGCGGCAGGCGAATGAGCACGTTGTTCGCCGAACCAAAAAGCTGCGCGGAGTATTCACCAAGCTGCAATGACTCGACCGCTTCGCGCACATGTTTCAAATCCGCTGCCTGCGCGTAATGCACCTCCATCACGGTGCCGCCCCTGAAATCGACGCCAAAATTCAGTCCGCGAGTCGCAAGAAAGAAAACCGAAAGAATGAACACAATCACCGAGATAACATTGAACACCTTCGCATGCCGCATGAAGGGGATGTCTTTGGTAAACCGAAAAAACTCCATAATCAATAATCCTTGAATGTATCAGGCTGATGCTTTGATCAGTCGTCTTCTTTGTCTTTGATATTGTCGAGCTTGATGCCATCGGGCACGGCAAAATTCGCTGCCAACGTTTCCACTGGCGGTTTCCAGACCTGACCGATGGAAATTTTCTCCAGATGTTTTCTGCGTCCATAGACCAGCGACACCAGACCGCGTGAAATGAACACGGCGGAAAAAACGGAAGTCATGATGCCGAGACAGTGCACCACGGCGAAGCCGCGCACCGGGCCGGTGCCGAAAATGAATAACGCGAGACCGGCAATCAGGTTGGAGATGTTGGAGTCCAGAATCGTTGACCATGCGCGTTCATAACCGGCGCTGATCGCCAGATGCGGCGTCGCGCCCCAACGCAATTCTTCGCGTATTCGCTCGTTGATCAGCACGTTGGCGTCAATCGCGATACCGATCGTCAACGCAATCGCCGCAATGCCCGGCAACGTTAATGTCGCCTGCAACGCCGACAACAAACCGACGAGCAGCATCACGTTCACCGACAATGAAATACTGGCGATAAGCCCCATCCCCACGTAGTACATGCAGATGAACAACATCAGCGCGACGAAACCCCACACCACTGAATTGAAGCCGCGTTCAATATTATCTTTTCCGAGAGAAGGGCCGACGGTACGCTCTTCCACGATTTCCATCGGCGCCGCCAGCGCGCCAGCGCGCATCAACAACGCAATATCGTTTGCTTCGCGTGATGTCATTGAGCCGGAAATCTGCACGCGACCGCCACCGATTTCTTCACGAATCACCGGCGCGGTGATCACTTCTGATTTCTTTTTCTCGACCAGAATGATCGCCATGCGCTTGCCGACGTTTTCACGCGTCACGTCTTTGAAAATCCGGCTACCCGCGCTGTCGAGGCGCACCAAAACGGCGGGCTCTTGTATTTCCGTGAACCCCGGCTGCGCATCGTTGATACGATCACCGGTCAGCACCACCTGCCGCAACAACAGAATCGGGTTGCCGTCGCGATCCTGGAATAAATCGCTGCCATACGGAACACGTCCGCGCAACGCCGCTTCCAACGCCGCTTGATCTTCGTTGACCATGCGGATTTCCAGCGACGCCGTGCGTCCCAGAATTTCTTTGGCGTGCGCCGTATCCTGCACGCCGGGCAACTGCACAACGATGCGCTCCGCGCCTGACTGTTGCACGATGGGTTCGGAAACGCCCAGTTCATCCACGCGATTGCGCAGCGTCACGATGTTTTGCGAGATCGCGCTTTCCTGGACTTTGCGTACTTCGTCGGGGTTGACGCGCGCCACCAGTCGCCAATCGTCAGCGGATGATTGATCCGTCACAATCAGTTCGGGATGCTCCGTCCGAATCTGGTCGCGCGCTCTGTCGCGTGTGGCGGCATCGGCAAAGCGGATCACAACCGTATCGCCCTCGCGAATGATGCCGCGATTACTGATTTTTTTGCTGCGCAGAAACGTGCGCAAATCCGACGCGTAACGATCCGCCGCTTTTTCCATCGCGCCTTTCATGTCCACTTCCAGCAAGAAATGCACGCCGCCGCGCAAGTCAAGACCGAGGTTCAGCGGCTTGGCGCCGATTTTTTCCATCCACCCGGGCACATCGGAAATTTGGTTCAACGCGACGGTGTAATTATCTTCGTCGAATTTTTTCTCCAGCACATCCTTGGCGTGCGCCTGTGTGTCTTCGCTCTTGAAGCGGATTTTAACGCCCGCCGGATCGACAAAGCCGTCTTCGAAAGCGATGCCTTCTTCACTCAGCGTTTGTTTGACCTGATTGAGAAGAACGTCATCGCCCTTCGCCGCGGCCTTGGTGGACGACACCTGAACGGCGGGGTCGATTGGGAAAAGATTCGGTGCGGAATACAGCGCGCCCAACAAGATGGCAACCACCATGAGCACGTATTTCCAAGTGGGATAACGATTCATAATTCGAACATGAAAACGGACAGTAATCCGAAAAAATGGCGGCACTCAAAAACGGCGCCGCCGATTAACATTAAAACGCTTTGATCGTGCCTTTGGGGAGCAATTGCGACACTGTTCCGCGTTGAATCAAGACTTCGACATCTTCGGCGATTTGCAGCGTGATCATCGACTCATCGATCTTGCTGATGCGCCCAATGATGCCGCCCGCCGTCGCTACTTCTTCGCCTGCCTGCAGCGTGCCGAGCATGGTACGGTGTTCCTTCATTTTTCTTTGCTGCGGACGAATCAACAAAAACCAGAAAACAACAAAAATCAGAATCATCGGCGCCAACGACACCAACAACGATCCTTCCTGAGCAGCGCCGCCCGCCGCCTGAGCATATGCAGTTCCAATCAACACAAAAACCTCCAGATCAGTGAATCACAACACGGCGTGCACGAGGACGCCCGTTAAAGAGCCTTAAAAAAACAGGGTAGTTTACCATGCCCCATGAGAAACTCTGGGGAAAAAGCAAGACATTACCAGACCCTAAAAACAGCTCATCCACACCACAGATGTCATGAAAAAATTACGGCACAAAAAAATCGTAAAATAGCGTTTTTCAGCGGGCTGTCATCATGTTCCTGTTCCCTCCCACCATCACCAGCGTCCCGGTCAGCGGATGTGCGCAAGAATTTCCTGTCCACCGCGTTTATTGCGTCGGACAAAACTACGCCGAACACGCACGAGAAATGGGCGGCGATCCGGATCGTGAACCACCTTTTTTCTTCTGTAAACCCGCCGATGCCATCGTTCCCGCACTCGACGGCGAAACGATCACTATTCCTTATCCGCCGCAAACTGCCAACCTGCATCACGAAATCGAGTTGGTCATCGCCATCGGCAGAAGCGGCAGTAACATCGCCACCGAAGACGCGGATGATTACGTTTTCGGCTACGCCGTCGGTTTGGACATGACGCGACGCGATTTACAGGCGCAAATGAAAAAAAACGGACGCCCTTGGGAAATCAGCAAAGCATTTGATGCCTCCGCACCAATCAGCCCGATTTTTCCGGCGCAGCATGGCGCGGCTTTTCCATCCGCTGCGATCTGGCTCAACGTCAATGGTGTCGAAAAACAACGCAGCAACACCCGCAACATGATCTGGTCCGTCGCTGAAATCATCGCGCACCTGTCACGCTTTTTTCAGTTGCAGACGGGCGATTTGATTTTCACCGGCACACCGGCAGGCGTCGGTGCGGTCAAGCGTGGTGATGTGATGGAGGGCGGCGTGGAAAGAATAGCGACGCTACGCGTCAGGGTTCAGGAATCAGGTATCAGATGACAGAAATCAGAAAAAAGAGCTGCCTTCGCACAAATTGAAAACGCTCCTTTTCCACCGCAACATCCAAAAACCGACATCATTTCCGCGCAAGCGCACTGCTGTCCGGGGAAAATTTTTACAACCGTCGTCATCAATAATTTACTTACCTTTTTCCCTATTTGGCAAGAAGAAAAAAGCTTCTTTTCTCTGCGCACTATCCAAAAAACGGCAGTCATTGCGAGGAGCGAAGCGACGTGGCAATCCAGGGGCGTTAAAAACTATCAAAGTTTTCTTGCTTTGCCTATTACCGAGTTTTGCAATAACCGTTGCCGGTCTCGCCCGGCGGGTACCCTGCGCTTCTCATCG
>DAISYG010000092.1:0-6942 GCA_036825435.1 Casimicrobiaceae bacterium
AGGTGAGGTTTTCAATTATGAGCGCAAGGGAGGTGTCTTAGACTCCGAAATCGTGCTGCCAAAAAACGCTCCAGAATGGGCGACCGACCGCAACCGATTATGGAATGCTGCCGAGCAAGCAGAAACCAGAAAAAATTCAACGGTTGCAAGAGAGTTTGAAGTTGCTTTGCCCTCAGAATTATCATCCGATGAACGCAAAAAACTGGCGATGGATTTTGCGCGCGAGATTGTTGACCGGCACGAATGCGCGGCAGATGTTTCGCTCCACGAGCCCAACAAGAAAGGTGATGAAAGGAATTATCATGCTCATATTTTGTGCTCCACACGGCGGCTCTCTGAAAAAGGTTTCACAGAAAAAACGCGCGAATTGGATGACAAAAAAACAAGGGAAGTGGATCGTTGGCGCGAAAGATTCGCGGATTTACAGAACGAACGATTTAAAGAGCTGCAAGTAGATGCGCGCGTTGATCACCGTAGTTTTCAGGAACGCGGAATTGACAAAGAACCGAGCAGGCATCTAGGTGTAAAAGCCACAAATTTTGAGCGAAGAACCAGCGAAGAAAGCGACCGTCGAAGTGATTGGAGTGAACAGGAAAAGGCACAGCGTCGAATCGAAACCGCCGCACAGCAACGTGGAAACGATAAGGACGAAATCAGGGAACGGTTAGCTAAGGCGCGCGATGAAGGACTTGCGCAAAAAATCAACGAACTGGACAAGACCATTCTGGACTTGTCCAGCAAATTGAAAGAAGCTAGGCAGGAGCGAGATTCGCAAGCGAAACTCGCCCAAGAAAAACAGGCAGAACCGAGCCAGCGCGAGCGGTTTTCGCAAATGAAAGAGAGGCAAGAACCCACACAACGCGAGCAAGCGCGCCCAGAGAAAGAGCGCGACGACCAGAGCGAACGAAAACCGGCCAGGGAATTAACCCAAAGGGAGCGCTTCGAGCAGACAAAACAAATGCAGACGGAAAAAGAAAAGCCGAAAGAAATGAAACGCGATCAGACGCAAGATCAGGGACGAGAACAAAGCCAGCGCGAAAGATTCGAAACCGCAAAGAAAGAACGAGAAGAACGGCAGAAAATCATTGTCATCGACCGCGACCGCTGATTGAAAATCTACCGTTTATGCGCACCGTGGCGCGCAGCATGTCGTTTTGCCGGACGACGGCAAAAATCTGCCGCGTGGACGCGCCAGATCGAGCGACAGCATGCTGCGCGGCGAATGACGGTATTTTGCAACGGCAGCATGTCTTTAAATGATCAGGAGGAAATTCTTTTTTTGAGCTATATCGCACGGTTTCAGGGGCTCGAATTTCGCCTTTTCTATTTTCGGAACTGTGTCATAATGTGCTCAAATTCGTGTCAAATTGTATTCAAATTCGCAAAGTCGCGGAGGCAGGTGTTATGTCAATTAATAACGATCACTTGGATGGACTGGCCGAAGGCGTAGCCGTCGGGAGAAGGCAAGGCATCGCCGAGGGTATCAATCAAGGAAGAGCCGAAGGATTCAACGCTGGTATTGAGGCGGGACGGCGCGAAATGGAAGATGAGATGATTCGCTCAATTTACAGGCGACGCGGCATTGATGTTGACGACACTTTTTTGGATATACAGGTAATCTGGTGCGCTTTCGCGTTTCCGGTCGGATGGTTATTCACGTTTATTTTATTAGGAGTAATCCAAAAAGGGTTACTCGCCGGGCTTCTTATTCACGGTTTATATGGTGTTTTCACAACACTTTTTTATGTGGTAGTGACAGGCTTTGTTCTTCTTTTAGCTAGAGAACAGAAGGCTAGGTCACAGCAGAAAAAAGGAAGACCAAAGGAAGATAAGCCGATGTCTACAAAATGGTGGAAAGTTTCTTTTGCCCTTGGCGCAGTTGCAGCAGTCGCTACAAATTTTTTTCTAGGATAGGTTTTCTAATATTTTTCAAGCTTGATTTAGTCTATCCAAACGCTCGACCAAATCTTCGGCGCGCAGATGCGTATAACGCCGCAGCATTTGCATACTCTTGTGGCCGCTGATTGCGGCGACCTCTTGGTCACTCAAGCCAAGCTCTACCAAGCGGCTAACGGCTTCATGTCTCAGGTCATGAAAATGTAGGTCAGCCATTCCGACCTTGCTTCTAATTTCGTTCCATGCCGAGATGAACTCGTATGGGCGACGCTTGCCGTCTCTACCTGGCTCCCCGAAGAAAATCAAATCGGTATCAATCGGGCGAATCGGGTGCAGCAGTGCAGCACGAAAAACCTCAACGGCGGCTCTGGTCAGTGGCACGGTTCGCTGTTCATTGTTTTTGGTGTCGCTGATGGTGACGATGCGGCGTTTCAGATCCACGTCTCGCCGACGCAGCCCGACAATTTCGCTTTTGCGCATTCCAGTCTCTATCGCAATGCGCGCGATTTGACCGAGGAATGGGTTGCTGTACTCGTCAAGCGCGGCCAGTAGTTTATCTTGTTCTTCAGGAGAAAGCCGGCGGTTCCGACCGGCACCTGGTGAAGGCTTGCGGATGTTGGCGACGGGGTTGTAAACCAGCCCGATACCCCATTCTCTGATCGCGACGGTGTACAAATGCCCCAACAAAGCGAGCTCGAGCCGCACGGTATTGTTCGCCTTGCCCTGTGCGAGCCTAAAATCGCGGAATTCAGCTACTTTCTCGGGCGTGACAGCCGCTAGGCTATATTTTCCGAAATAAGCGCTTAAATCGCCGATTCTGTTGATTTCGCGCCGCCGCGTGCTTTCTTTTTTCTGGGGCGTGACTTCTTTGGCGTAGCGCGCCAGTGCCGCAGCAATGGTCAATCGCTCGCTTTGGCTTCTTCGGATGTAAACGCCGCGCACCATTTCGTCTTCCGTACGCCGCGCCCAATCCTCGCCGTCCCGACGGGTGCGAAAGGTCTTTGATGTTGTTGGCCAGCCGGTGCGCCGGATGAGTGCTTTCCACGTACCGGACGGCGTTTTTGTGATCGTTGCCATAGCTGCCTTTTTGTCGTTACTGTACCGAAACTGTACCGAAAGGCATGACAAAAAGAAAGCTTAAATAAATTTGTTTCGTAAGTTGTTGATTTTATTGGTGCCCGAGACCGGAGTCGAACCGGTACAGCGTTACCGCCGAGGGATTTTAAGTCCCTTGTGTCTACCAATTTCACCACCCGGGCTTGGGAGATGCGAGATGTGATTATATCTGAGCCGTCGTATGAATGCTTAGAAAAAAGCATTTTCGTAGCTATCCAAGGAAGTACCTTACAGGTTTTAGCGGAACCTTAATTCATGTACATGCCGCCATTCACATGCAACACCGCGCCGGTGATGTATGCCGCGCGCGGGCTGGCGAGGAATGAGGTTGCGTAGGCGATATCTTCGACGGAGCCGAAACGTGCGGCAGGCACATTCTTGAGCAGCAATTCTTTCTGCGCATCTGGCAACGCACGAGTCATGTCGGTGTCGATGAAGCCAGGGGCAATGCAGTTGACGGTAATGCCACGGCTGCCGACCTCTTGCGCCAACGATTTGGTGAAGCCGATCAAGCCGGATTTTGCCGCTGCGTAATTGGCTTGCCCCGCGTTGCCCATCGAGCCAATAACGGAGCCCATCTGGATGATGCGACCAAAGCGTGCTTTCATCATGCCACGCAATACCGCGCGCGATAAGCGAAACACTGAGGTAAGGTTGGTCGCGATCACGGCATCCCATTCCTCGTCTTTCATGCGCATCAGCAGATTGTCGCGCGTGATGCCTGCGTTGTTGACGAGTATCGTCGGCGCACCGCCGCAGTTTGCTTCGAAATCTTTCAGTACGCGGCTGATACCTTCTTCGTCTTTCACGTCCAGCACAACGCCTGCTCCGATATAGCCGCCTTCTTTCAGGTAAGCACTGATGCTGGCGGCGCCTTCTTCACTCGTTGCTGTACCGACGACGACGGCGCCTGCTGCTGCCAGTTCCAATGCAATGGCGCGACCAATGCCGCGTGTTGCGCCGGTGACCAGCGCGCGTTGTCCTTGTAATTCCTGTGCCTTCATTCTTTCCTCCGTTATTCCGTCGCCAGCGCGCGCGCTGTTTTTTCAATCGCTTCACTGCTGATCAGCGCCATATTTTCGACGCCGGGCGCGCTGCGTTTGGCCAGCGCCGCTAACACTTTACCCGGGCCGCACTCGACGATGTGCGTCACGCCCTCTTTCACCATCGCCTGCATGGTTTCCGTCCAACGTACCGGACGCGCTGCCTGCGTTGCCAGTGCTTCGCGAATACCGTTCTGATCGCGATGCTCGGCAACATCGACATTATGAAGCAAACGAATCTGCGGCACTTTGAACGTTACGTCCGCCAAACGTTCGCGCAAACGGCTCGCCGCCGGCTTCAACAATGAGCTATGGAACGGCGCAGAGACAGGCAACAACACCGCGCGTTTCGCGCCCGCTTCTTTGGCTTTCTCCATGAGCGTTTCAACCGCGATCTTATGTCCGGCGATCACGACCTGTCCGGGGCTGTTGAAGTTCACCGCTTCCACGCAATGATCGGCGCGACTTTCGGCTTCGCATAACGCGATCACCTGCTCATCGTCCAAACCGAGAATCGCAGCCATCGCGCCGACACCTTCGGGCACGGCTTCCTGCATCGCTTGCGCACGAAAACGCACCAGCGGCACGGCATCGCGCAAATCCAACGCACCTGCCGCCACCAACGCCGCGTATTCGCCGAGACTGTGCCCTGCTACCACCACAGAGCGCACATCGGTCGTCGCGCACCAAGCGCGCCACACGGCAACATCCGCCGTCAACATCAACGGTTGGGTGTACGTCGTCAATGCCAGCTTTTCCTCCGGCCCTTCAGCGGCAAGCTGCCACAAATCTTCGCCGAGCACTTCCGACGCTTCATCGAAAGTGCGGCGCACGACAGGATGCTCACCGAAGGTGGACATCATTCCGATTGACTGTGAACCTTGCCCGGGAAATACAAACGCGATTTTGTGAATGGTCATCGAAAACAATGCAAAAACTGTAAAGCGCCGATTTTAAACCAATCGGCGGGAAAGCGTACTGAAAGAACCTCTGATTCATGTCGCGAGCACGAGCAAAACAAGACGGAATTTGACGAAAAAGCGCAGTTTACACAGATGTAAATGAGCATTTTGAGGAGAATTCCAACACCGTATTGCGCGTGCGCAGTAATGAAGCAGGGGTTTCTGAAAAAGAGTTTGACGAATGGCTGCCCCTCTCGCAAAATAAGCGATCATTCATGTTTTTATCGAGGTTAGCGATGTTGATGACGCGAGATGACGCCACTTTATTGATCGTCGATGTGCAGGAAAAACTTTATCCTGCTTTGTTCAATCATGCTGATTTATCGACACGGCTGGCATGGTTAATCGGCGCGGCGCACGAGGTTGGCTTGCCCATCGTGTTCACCGAACAATATCCGCAAGGATTGGGTAATACTTTGCCGGAGTTGCGCGCACAAGCAGCGAGCGCGCCGGTGATTGAGAAAATTTTCTTTTCCTGCGTACCCGAAGACAAAATCGATAAACCACTGCGAAACCGCGAACAAGTCATCGTGGCAGGTGCGGAAACGCATATTTGCGTATTGCAAACCGTGCTCGAATTGCTGGATCAGGATAAAAGCGTTTTTGTGGTCGCTGATGCTTGCGGCAGTCGTCGCGAAAGCAATCATGAAGTTGCGCTGCTGCGAATGCGCGATGCGGGTGCGATGATCGTGACGCGAGAAATGGTGATTTACGAATTACTGCGTCGCGCCGGAACGGATACGTTTAAGGCACTCAGTAAGAAGTATTTTGTGGGCGAGCAACCGTAGTCAGGGTACAGACTTCAGGAGACAGGTTCCAGTAAAATCGTTGCCTTGCACGCAAAACTATAGAGACAAAAATTTCTCACCCTTGTTTAGCTTAAGCTCAAAACGTTGTTTTACACAGAACCACCCAAGAAACGGATGTCATTGCGAGCCGACGAAGGAGGCGTGGCAATCCAGACAGTGCCGGTGAAGGTAGTGCGTCACGATGACCACCCCGGTCTGACGGCCACCCCTCCAAAGGAGGGGAATAACACCACAGAAATGGAAACACTTTAACGTATCTATAAAAAAATCA
The DNA here is from genome assembly GCA_036825435.1 of Casimicrobiaceae bacterium. Classification (GTDB taxonomy): domain Bacteria; phylum Pseudomonadota; class Gammaproteobacteria; order Burkholderiales; family Casimicrobiaceae; genus UBA931. Next base: position 6,098 of record DAISYG010000092.1, read on the forward strand.
ATCGCGGAAATTCTGGTACTGCAGCGGAAAATCGGTAATTTCTTTCTTCACCAACGCAATTGCATTCTGCAAATCGTCACGCTTGTTGCCGGATACGCGCACTGTTTCGCCTTGAATCGAAGCCTGTACTTTCGTCTTGCTGTCTTTGATCAATTTGACGATTTTTTTGGCAAGATCCTGCGCTACCCCCGTGCGCACCGTCACTGTCTGTTTGACTTTGCCGCCCGATATCTTTTCGACTTCACCTTCCTTGAGCGAACGCACATCGACGCCGCGTTTGGTCAGCTTGCCAATGATAATGTCCATCACCTGCTGGCGTTTGAAGTCATCGTCGGCGAATAAAGTCAATATTTTGTCTTTGTACTCGACGCGTGCATCCGAACCTTTGAAATCGAACCGGTTGGTAATTTCCTTGTTCGCCTGATCGACTGCGTTGCGCACTTCGACTTCGTTAATCTCGGAAACAATATCAAATGAAGGCATGTCGTTTTCCTTTTACATCATGGTTAGCAATATGAATAGACACTCTGTATAAAAAACAGTGTTCCTATGTCATTCTCGTGAAGGCTGCTTCAGGTATCAGGAATATTGGTCAAATACCATCGTGACACACTACTCTCGCCAACACCGTCTGGATTCCCGCCTACTACTCGCGGGAATGACGCCACGGAGGTGGAAACGCCCTCTGCCGTCTGATCCCTGGCATCTGATACCTGAAAGCCGCGTCGCGTCGCTCCTCGCAATGACAGCCGTTTTCTGGATATTGCGGTGGCGTTATTCAGTTATTCAGTCTTGAATTCAACCACGAAGTGCAATTTTGACAACAGGAAGAAGGGTCAGGATGC
>DAISYG010000093.1:0-6625 GCA_036825435.1 Casimicrobiaceae bacterium
ATGACGCCAGTAGGCGACAAATTGTACTTTCTTTTAGTTGGTAGGTTAGAGAATCGAATATATTTTGTATTGAAAATGCTTTTTCCCTGTCGCCATTAACAACTTCCACGAACAAGCATCTCGGAGTTTACACAGATGTAAATGAGCATTTTGAGGAGGGTTCCAATGCCGTATTGCTCGCGCGCAGTAATGAATCAAAGTTCCTTAACGCTTCGCCAACAACACCGCAGTAATCACCAAAATACCGCCCGCGATCTGCAACGCGGTCAGCGCCTCGTTGAATAGCCACCAAGCGAGAAATGCTGCGGCAACCGGCTGAATCAACAGCACCAATGACGAGAAGACCGCCGGAAGAGAGGACATGCTGTAGGTAATCAGGCTTTGTGCCGCGCCGTGTACCAGCCACGCCAGCACCAGCAAGACAATGAAGCCACGAATGGTTTCCGGCCAATAGACATCTTCAAAGATCAACATCAACGGTAGCAAAACCAATACCGTTGCCGCCGTACTAATCAGCATCACATGCCCGGACGATGCACTGTAGCGTGCCTGTTTGATCAGCAAAATATAACCCGCGTAAAAAACAGCACCGGTCAATCCCTGCGCGCTGCCTAATATTACGTTATTGTTTTCCAGCGCTTGCCGACCATCGCCGAGCACCAGTGCCCAAACGCCAATCAATGCCGCGACCAGACTGCCCAAAAAACGAATGCTGATTTTCTCGCGCCAGATCAACCAGGCAATCAGCACGACAAACACCGGCGCCATGTTATCGAGCAACGTTGCGTTAGCGACACTGATATGTGTCAGCGATGAATGCCAGAACGTCAAATCCATCGCAAAGCAAGCACCCGCTGCCGCCGCGCAAATACATCCCGTTCGGTAGCCTTGTTTGCTGGCCTTTTCTTCCATTTTTGATGGCATCCACCATTGCCAAAGCGCAAACAGTGGAAGCACCAGAAAGACACGGTAAAAACCGGTTGCAATGGGACCAACCTCGGATAGGCGCACCAGGATCGGCGATACGCCGGTCATCGTCGCGCCAAAAAGAAGCGCCGCCAGCGCGATTTGCAGGCGGCGTTTCGGTTTGTTTTGGCGATCAGGCGCGCTCATTTAATTGGCTTTCATTATTATTGATTCGCCGTACTTACTGAAAAAATGCTTTGACTTTCTCTTTCCAGCTTTTCGATTGCGGATTATGCCGCTCCGGATTCTTGTAAGAAATTTCGTCAAACTCTTTGAGCAATTCTTTTTGCCGCGGCGTCAATTTTTGCGGTGTTTCCACCACCACATGGCAATACAAATCGCCGGTTCTGGTGCCGCGCACGGGTTTGATGCCTTTTTCTTTCAAACGAAATAATTGTCCCGTCTGCGTACCCGCCGGAATTTTGATTTTGGCGTGACCACTCAACGTAGGGATTTCCAACTCGCCACCCATCGCCGCGACGCCAAAACTGATCGGCATTTCGCAATGCAGATCGGCGCCATCGCGTTTGAAAATAGAATGTGGCTTGAGATAAATCACCACGTACAAATCACCGGGAGGACCGCCGTTGATCCCCGCTTCACCTTCACCGGAAAGACGGATACGATCATCCTGATCGACACCGGCAGGAATTTTGACCGACAGCGTTTTGCTTTTCTTGACGCGCCCTGCACCATGGCAAGTCGGACACGGCGTTGCCACAATTTTGCCGCGACCATGACATTGCGGACAGGTTTGCTGCACCGAGAAAAAACCTTGCGAAATACGTACTTCACCCTGCCCGTGGCAAGTGGGACAGGTTTGCGGCTCTGTCCCCGGTTTCGCGCCACTACCGTGACAGGTTTCGCAAGTCTCTTGTGTCGGCACGCGAATTTTCAACTCGGTGCCGTGTGCTGCGTCTTCCAGTGAGAGCTCAAGGTTATAACGCAAATCTGCACCGCGATAGACCGCATTGGCACGGCTGCCCCGCGCACCTTGCCCGAAGATTTCGCCAAAAATATCGCCAAACGCGTCGGAGAAATTACCGAAGCCTCCCGCTCCCGCACCAGCACCGAAACCACCCATGTTGGGATCGACTCCCGCATGGCCGAACTGATCATACGCCGCACGTTTATCGGCATCGGTCAGCACTTCATAGGCTTCTTTGACGCTTTTGAATTTCTCTTCAGCATTCTTGTCATCGGGGTTGCGATCAGGGTGATACTTCATCGCCAGCTTGCGATAAGCCTTTTTGATATCGTCCTCCGACGCATCGCGCCCAACGCCTAATATTTCGTAATAGTCTTTCTTCGCCATCTGATTTGCTTATGCTGTATTAAGGGTTCTATTCGTTATTCGACATGCTGAACGCGAAAACGGGAACGGCAATGCCGTTCCCTGTTGTCTCGCGCGTTACGCTTTTACTCCTTTTTGTCTTGATCGACTTCGGTGTATTCCGCGTCAACCACCTTGGCGTCATCACCGGGCTGCGCGCTGCCGTTACCGCCCTCACCGCCTGCGCTTGCCTGTTGCGCCGCAGCTTCCGCCTGCGCTGCTGCGTACATTGCTTCGCCCAGTTTCTGCGACGCTGTTGCCAGCGCCTCGCTCTTCGTCGTCATGGCCTCTTTGGAGGCGCTCTGATCTTTCAGAAGTTCTTCTGCTTCTCTCAGCGCTTCTTCAATCTTCGTTTTTTCATCGGCACCAACTTTATCGCCGTATTCTGTCAACGATTTTTTCACGCTGTGCACCAGAGCGTCGAGTTCATTCCGTGCCTGCACCGCTTTCATGAGTTTTTTGTCCTCATCAGCATGGGCTTCAGCATCTTTCACCATCCGATCCACTTCCTCATCGGACAAACCGGAATTGGCTTTGATCGTGATCTGGTTTTCCTTGCCGGTCGCCTTGTCCTTGGCCGACACATGCAGGATGCCGTTGGCGTCGATATCGAACGTCACTTCAATCTGCGGCACACCACGCGGCGCTGTCGGAATGCCTTCGAGGTTGAACTGGCCAAGGCTCTTGTTGCCACTAGCCATATCCCGTTCGCCTTGAAGCACATGTACCGTAACGGCACTCTGGTTGTCATCCGCCGTCGAGAAGGTCTGCGATGCCTTGGTCGGGATCGTCGTGTTCTTCTGGATCAGCTTGGTCATCACGCCGCCCAGTGTTTCAATACCGAGCGATAACGGAGTCACGTCAAGCAGCAGCACGTCATGGCGGTCGCCGGACAACACCGAACCCTGTACCGCAGCGCCTACTGCAACAGCCTCGTCCGGGTTGACGTCTTTCCTCGGCTCTTTACCGAAAAACTCCTTCACCTTCTCCTGTACTTTCGGCATCCGCGTCATACCACCGACGAGGATCACGTCGCCGATGTCCGCAATCTTGACGCCTGCGTCCTTGATGGCGACGCGGCATGGCTCAATGGAACGCTCGATCAGATCTTCGACCAACGATTCAAATTTGGCACGCGTGATTTTCAACAGCAAATGTTTCGGACCCGATGCATCCGCCGTGATGTACGGCAGGTTGATTTCGGTCTGCTGCGAACTCGATAACTCGATCTTCGCCTTCTCTGCCGCCTCTTTCAAACGCTGCAACGCCAACACATCATTTCTCAGATCGACGCCCTGCTCTTTTTTGAACTCAGTCACGACATAGTCGATCAGACGTTGATCGAAATCTTCACCGCCGAGGAACGTATCGCCATTGGTGGACAATACTTCAAACTGATGGTCGCCATCCACTTCGGCGATTTCGATAATCGAAATATCGAAAGTACCACCGCCAAGATCGTACACCGCAATTTTGCGGTCACCTTCTTTTTTGTCCAGACCAAACGCCAACGCTGCCGCTGTCGGCTCGTTGATAATACGCTTGACTTCCAAGCCCGCGATCTTGCCTGCGTCCTTGGTCGCCTGACGCTGGCTGTCGTTGAAGTAAGCTGGCACGGTAATCACCGCTTCGGTCACTTCCTGCCCCAGGTAATCCTCAGCCGTTTTTTTCATCTTGCGCAGGATCTCTGCCGAAATCTGCGGAGGTGCCATTTTTTTACCACGCACGCTGACCCACGCATCACCATTGTCGTTTTTCGTGATCTCGTACGGCATCAGGTTGATGTCTTTCTGCACTTCCTTTTCGTCAAAGCGCCGACCAATCAACCGTTTGATCGCATACAGGGTATTTTTGGGGTTGGTCACCGCCTGCCGCTTGGCAGGTGCGCCGGTAAGGATTTCGCCGTCTTCCATATAGGCAACGACCGAAGGCGTCGTACGCGCGCCTTCCGAATTTTCAATGACCTTGGGCTGACCGCCCTCCACCACAGCCACGCAGCTGTTGGTTGTTCCCAGGTCAATTCCGATAATTTTGCTCATCTTGATAGTCTCCGATTCTTTGAAATTTGAACGTCCAAATAGGTTCGATGCTGAGTAAATGGGGACGCGAATGTTCAGTTCAAGCGCGCCAAGTCATCATTTTGCTTTGGCCACCGCCACCATTGCCGGGCGTAAAACGCGATCATGAATCAGGTAGCCTTTCTGATAAACCTGCACAACCGTATTGGCAGGCGCGTCCGCCTCAACCATCTGCATCGCCTGATGCTGATGCGGATCAAACGGCTGCCCCTGCGGATTGATCTCGGTAATCTGCGCTTTTTCGAACGCTGTGGTGAGTTGCTTCAACGTCAACGTCACACCTTCACGTATCTGCTCTGCGCTCGCCGTATCCGATGACAACGCCAGTTCCAACGCATCCTTCACCGACAGCAATTCGGTGGCAAAACGTTCAACGCCGTACTTGGCCGCCTTGGCGATATCCTCCTGTGCATGGCGGCGCACGTTTTCCGTTTCGGCTTTGGCGCGCATGAAAGCATCGCGTAACGTTGCCGCTTCCGCTTCCGCCTTATGCAGCAACTCGTTCAAATCAACCGCCACATCTTCAACAACTGGCTCGACAACCGCTTCCGGCGCGGCATCAGAAACGGCGACGTTTTCGTGCGCTTCCTTCTGATGCGACCCGTTTTCATGATGTTTTTTCTTTGACATCGTCATCACCTCAGACAAAAATAATGAGCGCTCTTCAAGACGATCATGCCTCATCATCTTAAAAAGCATATTCAAATAAAAATGGTGTCGATTTTGCCAGATTCAAGGCAAATTTGCGGGAAATCAGGGACTTTTCTCTCCTTCTAGTTGCCTGCAACATCTCGCAGATTGAACGCTGTCGAACAATCGCGTCATCGCAGAATACGCATTTTACAGATGGATATTGAAAAGTCTGAGTTCAGCATTTGCTTTAACACATACCTCCATTTCGTTGAAATACAAAGTATTTTTATTTACAAACAGACCCTTTTGATTGCTTTTCGAGATGTTGCTCCGTTTACGTTGATTGTTTACTCATATAATCCACATATCCGCACATTGTGCGTCACTTGAATAAAAATAGAGGAAAACCATGAGCAAAACAACATTCACACAAGCCCTGCAAAATCGCCGTTCCTGCTACAAAATCAACGCCAAAAGTCCGATCAGCGACGCCCAGATTGAAAAGATAATCGACTTCGCACTGATGACGCTCCCGACGGCATTCAATTCGCAATCTTCGCGTCTCGTCTTGCTACTCGGCGAACAGCACAAAAAATTGTGGAACGGCATCACACTCGACGCACTGCGTCCGCTGACGCCCGCCGATCATTTTCCGCAAACGACCGCGAAAATCAATTCATTTGCCTCCGGCTACGGCACGGTACTTTTTTATGAAGACCAGAAAGTCGTACAAGGTTTGCAAGCGCAGTTTCCAACCTACGCCAACAACTTCCCAGGCTGGGCACGAGACGCGTCCGCGATGTGCCAACTAACCATCTGGACCATGCTCGAAGACGCCGGGCTCGGCGCTTCACTCCAACACTACAACCCGCTCATCGACGCCGAAATCTGCAAAACTTGGGGCATCGACAGCGACTGGCTCCTGCTGTCGCAAATGCCGTTTGGTGGCGTGGTCGAAATGCCCAACGCCAGCGATAAACAACCGGTTGAAGGTAGAAGAAAATTCATCAAGTAAATTACTTTTGGGAAACGCTGATCAAATCGCATTTGTGCCGCTCAATCCGTTTCTCCCAATTGATAAAGCCATCCGGGATTTGCTGTACGGCTCTTATGTCGGCGGTTGATTCGGTATTCTTCCGTCGGCATTTCCGGATTGTGCGGTCGTGAGACTCCCCACATAATGGTATGCGTTTCTGGTTTCTTGATCAGCGCTTTCTTGCGAGTGAATGTCCACCGAACAATCCTGCGCCCAGCAACATGAGGCACGCAAGCAGGATGATTGGCGCTTTGCCTCTCGTTGTGGGTAGCGCCACAATAAAAGCGATGGAGCCGTCTGCGTTCAGTGTACCCACCTTCGTGCTGCCCCAGTAGACTGCAACGACGCCCATGCCATCGACGAGTTCGAGGTTCAGGGAATTCATGTCCAGTGCGTCAAAGAGATTCTCGACGCCCTGAGGCAAGATGACCTTTGAGCCGCTCTTGAGATAGAGCCTGCCATGGCTAAACATAGTTTGCACGAGGCTCGCTTTGCCTGTCGCGGACACGGCTTCGGAGAGGTCGTGAACCGCCCCGGGTTTCTCGGAGGCTCCACCTTTTGAGAGAATGGAGCTTATGA
>DAISYG010000094.1:0-6614 GCA_036825435.1 Casimicrobiaceae bacterium
GCATCCTGACCCTTCTTCCTGTTGTCAAAATTGCACTTCGTGGTTGAATTCAAGCGGTACAGTATATCGATGTAATTGATTTGGCGCCAACACATATCTTTTTTAATAATTATACTTTTTGCTAAGTACTGCTATTATTTGATGTTTGCCCAATATTTTTGAAAAATATCAAGATAATCAAATGGTTATTTGCCATATAAAAATCAAAATAATGACCCGTTGATGATAGAAAAAACGAGCATTAATTCCTGTGGCATAATTGAAAGATGTGCCTTCTTGTACCCCGTAGTTTCCTCAGTTAGGCATTCAATTGAAGAACAATTGCTTCATATAATCATTCTTTGTTGATTCAAGGGGAGGCAAGCAACTTTTTTATTCGGAAATTGGCAATGCGAGGAGCTCTATTGCCGCAAAAATTCATGATGATGCACGCCTCAAGGCAGGTCATTTTCCGATGTGCTTATTTGTTGTTGCGCCATCTTTCTACCGCGTTGGGTATCGTGTACACTGTGCGTCCTTTTTCTGTCGGTTCTTTATGTACGCGATAACGCATAACTCATATCCTTCTCCATGATCGAAATCATTCTTCTGCTTGCCGTCATCGCCTTCTTCGCGGGGCTGATCGATGCTGCCGTCGGCGGTGGCGGGCTGGTTCAGGTGCCGGGTATTTTTACCGCATTGCCGGAAGCACCTCCTGCGACCAACTTCGGCATCAATAAATTCGCATCGATTTGCGGCACAACGATGGCAGTGCGGCAATACTTGAAACGCGTTCGCTTACCATGGGGTCTGATTCTCCCCGCGATGATTTGTGCGTTCATCGCATCGTTTTGCGGCGCGAGCGTGGTCAGCATGATTCCCGTGCATTTGATGAAACCGATCATTCTCGTATTATTGATCGTGATCGCGGTATATACCTTCATCAAAAAAGATTTCGGCAGTATTCATAAGCCGAATAAAATTACGCGGCGCGAACGAATGGGTGCGGCGTTACTCGGCGCGGCGACGGGGTTTTACGATGGTATTTTCGGCCCGGGTGCAGGCAGTTTCATGTCGTTTCTGTTCATCCGTTTTTTTGCTTTCGATTTTTTGCACGCGGCTGCCGCCGCGCGCGTTGTCAACTTCATGACCAATCTGGCGGCACTTTCGTTTTTTATCCCAACAGGGCACATCATCTGGATGTATGCGTTGCCGATGGCAGCGTGCAACATGATCGGCGGCATCGTTGGCGCACGTATCGCAATTCGCGGTGGCGTGCGCCTGATTCGTATCTTGTTTCTGTGCTTGATGGTGGTGCTGATCAGCAAATTTGCCTACGATATTTTTCTGAAGTGAGCCAAAAATAGCAGAGCGAGATAGGAAGTCAAAAGATTTTAGCAGGTTTTTTGACCGCTTCTGTTTTCATATTTCCCAATTTGCTTTGTATTGTCGGCCAAAGAATTTCGACCAATGCGGCAATCCATGGATGGCTGTCGTTCAGACAAGGAATCATGTTGAATGTCTTGCCGCCTGCATTCAGAAAAACTTCACGCTCACCGATATTGATTTCTTCCAGCGTTTCCAGACAGTCGGAAACAAAACTCGGACAAGCAACATCGACACGTTTGACGCCTTTTTTACCCAATGCTTTCAAAGCATCCGTTGTGTAAGGCTGTAGCCATTTGGCTTTGCCAAAACGCGATTGAAACGCAACCGACCAGCGAACGTCCTTGAAATCTTCATGGCGCATCAACAGCGTGACGGTTTTCTTGCATTGCTCGTAATAGGGGTCACCGTCTTGGTGCGTCTGCTCGGGTGCACCATGAAATGAAAAAAGCAAATGATCGGGACGGCCCTCGCTGGTCCAGAAATGCAGGATACGCTGGCGTAGCGCGCGGATGTACGACGGATGATCGTAAAACCGGTTCATCAAGATTATTTCCGGGGCGCTGCGCATCCGTGCAATGTGTTGTGCAATCGCATCGTAAGTGCTGCCCGTGGTACTCGCTGCGTATTGCGGATAAAGCGGGAGAACGATGATTGTCGTCACGCCAGCAGCACGTAGTTTTTCAATGCCGCTCGCAATGGACGGGTTACCGTAGCGCATGCCGATTTCAACGACGACCTGATCCGGCGCAATGTGTTCTTTGCGCAAAGCTTCACCGAGATAACCGCGCAAAAGATCACGCTGTTTCAGTGAATATACCAATAACGGCGAACCATCCTGTGACCATATTTTTTGATATTTCCGAGCAGACTTCGCCGGGCGCGTGCGCAAAATGATGCCGTGCAGAATCGGCAACCAGATTGCGCGCGGTGTTTCGATCACGCGCCGATCGCTGAGAAACTCAGCGAGAAAACGACGCAATGCCGAGGGATTCGGTGCATCCGGTGTACCCAAGTTGGTGAGCAGGATGCCGACTTTTGCTGTCGAGCTGCTACTTTTAGGCTCAGGAAGAAAATAGCTCATAAATAGTCGCCGTGTCTTAATTCGAGGAATCTTTTTTCTGACTGAGCGCGCCGGATAATAGCTTTGCAGTGATGTCCACGATCGGGATTACGCGCTCATATTCCATGCGTGTCGGCCCGATCACGCCTAATGTTCCCATCACTTCACCATCGACTTGATAAGGGGCAGTGATCACGCTGCATTCGTCGAGTGGCATCACGCCAGCTTCAGCACCGATATAAATTTGAATCCCTTCCGCATTCTGCGAAATGTCGAGAAGGTGCACCAACGATGTTTTTTTTTCGAAAACATCGAAAAGATGGCGTAGCTTCTCCATGTGATCAGCGAAATCCTGACTGCTCAATAGATTTTTTTCACCGGCGATTACAGCGCCGGTTTCATTCATCACTTCCTCGCCAACGTCAATCGCTGAACTCATCAGCCGCGCAATGTCTTGCCGCAACGTTTTCAGTTCATCGGTAAGGCGTATGCGAATCGCCGACATCGGCAGACCGGCAAAATTCATGTTGAAAAAATTGGAGGCTTCGGTCAGTGTTTCTTGAGAATAATCTTGTTGTGGTTGCAAAATTCGATTCTGCACATCACCTTCAGGCGACACGATAATCAACAGCACGCGCCGCTCGGATAAACGCAGAAATTCCAAATGGCGGAACGCGGCTTCGCGACGTTTTGGCGTCAGCACGATCCCGGCGAATTGCGACAACTGAGACAATAGCGATGCGGCATTGGCGATCATTTGTTGTGGGCGGGCGTCGCTTTTCAGTCCCAACTCCAACCGCGCGATTTCCTGACGTGCCATCGGTTTGATCACCATCAGGCTATCGACGAAAAAGCGGTAACCAAGTGGTGTTGGTATACGACCGGCAGAAGTGTGCGGGCTGGTGATGAAGCCCATTTCTTCGAGATCCGCCATCACGTTGCGCACCGTCGCGGGTGACAGATCAAGCCCGGATTGTTTGGTGAGCGCACGCGAGCCGATCGGCTGACCATCGGCGATATAGAGATTGATCAGCGTTTTCAACAAATGGGTAGCGCGGGGATCCAGCATAGACGTGATTGTACCTTCTTAAAGACACTCTGAAAAATATCGCGATCACGAGCGTATCATGTTGAAATGTTTCCAAAAATATCCGTCGATGGCGTTCGCTTGTTTTTCAAACGTGCCACGGATAAGACACTTTGAATGTCATGTGCCATAATTCGTTGATCATTTTTTGACTTATCCGTTAAAAGCTGTGGAATAATTACAAAATGCTTACAACCGAACAGCCTTTTTCCCGTATCGCCATTGCTGGACGACGAGATACCCCCGAACTTTTCGGCCCGATCTCGATGCTGGCGGCAATGCTTTCCGATCGCGGCTATCAGGTTTCGTTGGAGTACGAAACCGCCGAGATGACGAAAATTTCCGGCTATCCGGTCAGCGCGGCTGAGTCGTTGGGGCTGAATCACGATCTGGTCATCGTGATTGGTGGCGATGGCACCATGCTGTCGTTCGCGCGTCGGCTGGCGCCGTTCCGCGTCCCCATTATCGGTATCAACAAAGGGCGCCTCGGTTTTCTCACCGATATTCCGCAGGCGTTCATGGAAATCATGATTGGCGATATTCTCGATGGTCGCTACATCGAGGAAAAGCGCTTGATGTTGTCGGCGACGTTGCCGCGCGAAAGCGGCTTGACACCAATCGAAGTTCAGGCCATCAACGAAATCGTCGTCGGACGCGGTTCGCGCGGCGTGGTGGCGGATTTTTCGATTAGTATTAACGAAGAATTTGCGTATTCCCTGCGTGCCGACGCGATCATTATTGCGACGCCAACCGGCAGCACAGCGTATGCACTTTCAGCAGGCGGGCCGATTTTGCATCCCGCGTTGCCCGTGGTCGTCATTGTGCCGGTTGCGCCATACGGGTTGACCAATCGACCGATCGTGCTGCCGAACAACGTGGCGATTCAAGTTACCGTGGACAAAGGTTTGGATGTTTCGCTGCACGGCGATTCGCAAAACAAAATCATGCTGGAGGAAGGTGAGCAGGTTACTATCACGCATTCGCCGTATCAGGTTCATTTGCTGCATCCAGAACGCTATGATTATTTCACGATGCTGCGGCAAAAACTGAACTGGTCGGAAACACCGGAGCGGTTGAAGCGTGAAATCGATCCCGAGCATCTTTATATCCCCGATCCGTAAACGCCATGTTGCTTTGGTTGTCCATTCGCAACTTCGTTCTCATCGAATCACTCGATATTGAATTTTCTCCCGGCTTTACCGTTCTGACCGGTGAAACCGGTGCTGGCAAATCCATTCTGCTTGACGCGATTGGTTTGTTGCTGGGCGATCGCTTTCAATCGCGGCAGTTGCGTGACGCCGAAAAGCGCACCGAAATTGCGGCAGGTTTTTCGTTTGTTTCGTCGAGCGAAACGCAGCGCTGGCTCGCTGACCATGACTTTCTCGACGATAACGATCCCGACGCACTCGTTTTACGACGCACTTTGGATCGCGACAACAAAAGTCGTGCCTGGATCAACGGGCGCGTCGCAACGCTGGCACAGCTTGATGCACTCGGCGAAACACTGATTGAACTACATGGACAACACGCACATCAATCGCTGACACGCTTGCCTATGCAGCGGCAATGGCTTGATGCTTATGCGCACAATGCGGAACTATTATCCACAACGGTGCAGGCTTGGCGCGCATGGCGTGCCGCGCTTGATGCGTTCACATTGGCGCAGTGCTCACAAAAAGAGCGCGATGCCGAAAAAGCGCTGTTAACACAAAAACACGAAGACTTGTCCGCACTTGCACCCAAGGCAGACGAATGGGAGCGACTCAATGCCAGACAGCAGCAATTGAGAAATGCCGATGCGCTCATTCAAGCGATCGAGGAAGGGCAATCGCTGTTGCACGACAGCGAAGATGCGATCCTCACCAATCTTTTTCGCTATATTCAAAAGCTGCAAAGCGCAGCAACGCACGCGCCCGATTTCAACGATATTGCCGCGCAACTGAATAATGCTGCCATCGACATCGAAGAAGCGGCACGCGCATTACGCGACAGCGGTCGCCATCTCGATCTCGATGCAGAATCGTTGACGCAGGTGGAAAATCGTATCTCCGCGCTTTACGACATCGCGCGCAAATACCGTGTGCGTCCGGAAGAATTACCCGAACTGGCGCAGGAAACGGAAAGATCATTGACACAGCTTGAACAAAGCGCGGATATTAATACGCTTACGCGAGTGGTTGAAGAAAACGAAAGCCAATATCAGCAATGCGCACAAAAGCTGAGCAAAAAACGTCAACAGCCCGCCAAAAAACTCAATCAAACGGTAACTGCCGCGATGAACGAGCTGGCGATGTCCGGCGGTCGTTTTGAAGTGGTTATCACGGAGAATGCTGTCACCGAAAGCCACGGCACGGATCACATCGAATTTTACCTCTCCGCGCATCCGGGGCAGGCGCTTGCACCGCTGGCGAAAGTTGCATCCGGCGGCGAGCTATCGCGTACCGCGTTGGCGCTTCTGACCGTGCTCGCACAAACCGGCAGCGTGCCGACATTGATCTTTGACGAGATCGACACCGGTATTGGCGGCGCAACGGGGCATACGATTGGGCAGCGTTTACGCGAGCTTGGTCGTGAACGACAAGTATTGTGCGTTACGCACTTGCCACAGGTTGCCGCCTGCGCACATCAGCATTGGCGTGTGCAAAAAGAAGGGGATCGCCACCATGTGGAAACGCATCTGGTCGCGCTGAACAAAGACGAGCGAATCGAAGAAATTGCACGCATGCTCGGCGGTGCAAGCATTACCGCGAAGACAAGAGCGCATGCGAAGGAGTTATTAAAGGAAGCGAATAATGGGTAATATAAAAGCCATAAAAGTATCAAATCTTTTTAACATTGATGAAAGTGAAATGAGGGACTATAAATTGCATTTGGCTTGCAGGAGCGGTCATCATCCACTTGATTTGTATATACAAGATCAGAGTAATTGGGTTGATTGGAATCAGTGGAGAAGAAATTATGATGATTTTAATCGTAAATATATTTTTGGTTTAATGGACTTTTATCATGAGAAAAACAAATGGTTATTTGGGGGGATTTTTAAAGTCCCTAGATTCAAGTACGAAGCGCAACGCGGTTAAATGGTCTCATAAAAACCTC
>DAISYG010000095.1:0-6513 GCA_036825435.1 Casimicrobiaceae bacterium
GAGGTTTTTATGAGACCATTTAACCGCGTTGCGCTTCGTACTTGAATCTAGGTTGTTTAAAAAAAGTATTTTGCCTAGCGATAGGATCAATGCTTTCCAGTTCGGGGTAAGTCGTTCAGCTAACTTTTACTAGTCATCCTCCTTATTGTGAGGATAACCGGGGTGGTGGTTCACAGAGTGAGCTACTCATATCTTTTTTTCATTTGTGAAATTTCTTTTGCGATGGTTTGTCGTAACAAGACAGGGGCTTCAACGGTGACATGGCTGCCGTGACGCAGAATATCCATCAAAATTTCGCGTTCGTCAGAGTAGGGGATCGAAAGCCGATAACTGCCGTCGGATAATAGTTCGCTTTGCTGCTCGGGATGCCATTGTTCAAAGCGTACCCAGCGCGCGCGTTCGGGCGAGAAAAGTAATACAGCGGTGTGCTGCACTTTACCGGCAAAAATGCCGTATGCCGCGCCGAAGTGTTCGTCCAATTCCTTTTCGCTGATATTTTTAGCGCTTTCTCCAAGGTCTTTGACGCTTTGAATGGTTTCCACAGCGAAACTGCGCAGATTGCGTCGCCAATGACACCAAGCATCGAGATACCAATTATCGCGGTAATACACGAGTCGCTGTGGTGAAACTACACGCTCGGTCATTTCATCGCGTTTGCGATTCCAAGCCGTGATTTGGAGCTTTTTTCTGTTCAGTAACGAGGACGCGATCACTTCAAAATAGCGATGGGTAATAACGCGTCGCGCAACTGGCAACAATTTGACGCGCCGGCTGATTTCCGCTGCCGAATGACCGGTGGCGCTGAGCAGTTCTTGCAGTCTTTCTCGTAAAGGAGCGGTATAGTGCGCAAGGATTCCTGGTTCGATATCAGCTAATAATTGGTGCGCCGCCAGTAATGCGTAAGTTTCTTGTTCGTTGAACCATAAGCGCGGCAATTCTTGTTCCTGGTTTTCCAAACAGTAGCCGCGTAGCTGTTGATCCCAAATGATCGACATTCGGTAGGTGTCGCGCAACAGATCAAGGTCGCGCTTGATCGTGGATTGGCTGATTTCCAATCGTTGTACGAAATCATCCATCGAAACGCTGCGCTTTTCTTTCAATAAGCGCACGATTTCATAAATGCGTTCTCTCTGTCCCATGACAAGCCCTCGCGGAGATTTTTGTCAATGTAGCGGAGTTACATAAATTATGCAATTAAAATTCTTATTCGCTTGCGCGTTTGCGCATCATAAATAAACATGAAATATCATGCTGATTGTTCCGAAAAACTTCATGATTCGGCGTGAACAGGCTAGAATCCATCCGTATTTTGACTTCGGTTATGGGAAAGGTCGGAAATTGAAACGTCTAACTATTGCTACGCGGGAATCGGCTTTGGCGCTTTGGCAGGCGCATCATGTGCGTGATCGTTTGCAGGTGCTTTATCCGGAAATGGAGATCGTGCTGCTGGGCATGACCACGCAGGGTGATCAGATTCTGGATCGTCCGCTGGCGGCGATTGGCGGCAAGGGGCTTTTTATCAAGGAGTTGGAAGTCGCGATGGAAAGCGGACAGGCGGATCTCGCCGTACATTCGTTGAAAGATGTGCCGATGGTGTTGCCGGATGGGTTCACGTTGGCGGCGATTGCCGAGCGCGAAGATCCGCGCGATGCGTTGGTGTCGGAAAAATATGTAGCGCTGTCGCAATTGCCCGAGGGCGCGGTGGTGGGTACGTCGAGCTTGCGTCGTGAAGCACAGTTGCGCGAGCGTTATCCATATGTGCAAATCAAGCCACTGCGCGGCAACGTCAATACTCGTCTGCGCAAGTTGGATGAAGGGCAATACGACGCTATTGTATTGGCGGCGGCAGGGTTGATTCGCCTCGGTTTTTCCGCGCGCATTGCCGCATATCTGGATGTTGAGGACAGTTTGCCAGCGGTCGGGCAGGGCGCACTGGGGTTGGAGTGTCGCAGCGATCGTGCGGATGTGATTGAAGCGTTGCGTCCATTGATTCACGAGCCGACAACATTGGCAGTGACGGCGGAGCGCGCATTTTCGCGTGCGCTGGGCGGCAGTTGCCAAACACCGTTGGCGGCGCACGCCACGCTTGGCGCGGATTATTTGTGGCTGCGTGCGTTGGTGGCGGATCGGGAAGGCAAAGAGGTCATGCGTGGCGAGCAGCGTGCGTGGGTACGCAATGAAGAGGAAGCGAATACGCTCGGTTTGCTGCTGGCGGAAGAATTCACCACGCGCGGCGTGGCGCGTTTGTTGCCGAATGAATGAAGCGTCGTATTCTGCGTTGCGCGGACGGGTGATTGTCGTTACTCGTCCCGAGCATCAGGCGCAGAATTTGGTGACGTTGTTGCAGCAATTCGGTGCAGAGGCGTTGTTGTTGCCGGGTATTGTGATCGCTGCGCCGTTGGATAAAAGCGGATTGCGTCAGGCTTGTCGCGATCTGCCTTCTTATGATTTCGCGATGTTTGTTTCATCGAATGCAGTCGATGCGGTATTCCGTGAAATCAAGGTATGGCCGAGCGGCGTGATGGCGTTGACGCCCGGTGCGGGCACGGCGCAGGCATTGTGGGAAAAAGGTGTGCCGGAAGCGCAAATCGTGCAGCCCATCTCCAGTGATGACAGCGAAGGGTTGCTGGCATTGCCATTATTGCAGGATGTCAGCGGCAAGCGCGCCGTGATCTTTCGCGGCGAAAGAGGGCGTGAGCATTTTTCTCGGGAAATGCAGGCACGGGGCGCGAGCGTTGCATGCGTCGTCAGTTACCGTCGGGTACTGCCGCCGTCGCCATCAGAAAATTTGCGGCAAAGACTGGGACAGGCTAAACTTGATGGTATTGTTTTGACGGCAGGTGAAGCAATTGCCAATTTTGAAAAGATATTGGATGAAGCGACGCTTGCCAGGCTGAAAGCGCTTCCGGCATTTGTGCCGCATCCGCGCATCGGGCAAGCGGCAACGATGTTGTCGTGGCAGCATCCGGTGATAACGGAAAGCGGTGATCAAGGATTGCTCGACGGCATGAATGCTTATTTTTCCGAGAACGAAGGCAACGATAATCGACAATGACAGCGCAAGATTTTTCAGATAAAAAACGGGACGACGATATGCCTCATGAGGAAGGCGTATCCGATGTCAACGACACGAACGAGCCTGCAACTGAGGAAACGGTGACGGAAACCGAGGCGTCTTCTTCATCGGCAACATCCTCATCATCGGCGCAGCAATCAACCCCGACAGTAAAAAGCGAAGCGCAACGGCGCTCGGGTAGCGGCATCGTGATCACGTTGCTATGGTTTGCCGTGCTGATTCTGGCGGGTGTGCAGTTCTACCTTTGGCAGGAGAGCAAAAAAGACGATACTGCGTGGCAGACGAATACCGCGCAGCAGCTGACGCAACTGGAGTCCGTCAGTAAACAGCAGCAAAGTCTCGAAGAGCGCACCATCAATAGCCAGAATCTGTTGCAGGAGCGCCTCGCTGCGTTTGAAACGCGCATCAACCAGATGCAGACCGAACGCCAGACCATGGAAAAAATGTATGCGCAGGCGCTACCGATGCGTGATGAAATGGTCATGCGCGAAGTGGAGAATCGCGTTCATTTTGCTGAACAGCAACTTGCCGCTACGGGCAATATCGCGGCAGCGTTGAGCATGCTTCAGGAAGCCGATCACGAATTGGCAACCTTGAATCGCGCCGATTTGTCCGGCGTGCGTTCGGCGCTGATTCAGGATATCGAAACGTTGCAGCGTTCGCCGGTGTTTGATACCCGTCGCTTTCTGGCACGCATTGATCAATCACTGGAAGCGAGCGCGACGATGACGCCGTATGAAATACCGACCGCGATGCCGTCAGCGCCGTTGCCGGAAATTGATGACACGGTACCCAACTGGCAACGTTGGTGGAACGGTATCAAGAGCACCATGTTGTCGATGGTGCGTGTGCAGGTCGGCGAACATACGCAAACCACACCGAAAACAACCGATGTCGCGCTGGATCGTCAGGAACTGCGCATGCGTCTATTGGCTTTGCGCATGATGATCTTGACGCGCCAGCCGTCGGCGCGCAATGAAGCGATTTCGACCAGCGCCTGGCTCAGTGATCACTTCGACATGAACGATGCCGAGGTCGTGGCGCTGCACAGCACATTGAGCGATCTGGTCGCATCGCCGTTGGCTGCGCCGTTGCCCGACCTTTCGAAAACACTGACCGCATTGCGCGGCTGGCGCGCCGAACAAGCTCGCGCTTCCGGAACCTATTAACCGGATAACGATGGACGCGAAACGTATATGAAACTTCTGTTCCGCCTGCTTCTGATTGTTGCCGTTGCCATTGCGCTGGGGGTTTTTGCGCGACTCAATAATGGCTATGTGCAACTTTCCGCGCCGATGTTCCGCTTTGAATCCAGCCTTAACTTTTTCGTGATTGCCTGGCTGATCAGCTTGGCGTTGTTCTATTATTTGGCGCGCGTGGTGCGCGGCGTTACCCATCTGCCGCAGTGGTGGCGGACGCGGCGGGTACGCAAAGCGCGCGAAAAAATGTTCAAGTTGCAAAACGAATTGTTTTTCTCGTTGGAACGCGAACGTTTTCACGATACTCAGGTGAAAGCCAAAGAGTTATTAGCTTTACCCGAAGCTTTTCCCTTGCCTGCCGTGATCGGCGCCGAGGCCGCGTTGAAGATGCGCGACATCCCGGCGGCTGAAGAGTTTATTCATAATCAGGCATTGGCGCCTTCGGTGTATCGCGTCACACGCACGCTGCTCGAAGCAGAACTGTGCTTGGCGAAAAATGAGCCACGGCGGGCGCTAAACCTGCTGCATGAAATGCGCGAATGGGAAGGTCTGCACAGCGATGCGCTCAAGCTGGAATTGCGCGCATTGATGAATACCGGTTGGTATCGAGCGATGCCGCCGATCATCGAACAGCTTGAAAGCATTCGCGCGTTGAACGCGACCGAAGCGCAGTTCATGAAGGACGCGGTCGAAGCGCATTTGCGTGCGCAGGAAGATGAAAACGACGAGAAATCAATCCACAGCGAAGAGATCAACGAAGAAACGCCTGCACAACATCACGACAACGAATTCGGTACGACCGAGGAACAAAACCAAACTGTGGCGGAAACGGACAGCGTGCAAGGCGAACAAGATGGTGATGCGCTTGAATCGTCCGCGGAAGAAAAAAGAATAATCTGATTACAAACACAATATCAACTTTGATTTTTTTGAAAGATTCACATGGAAACACCGAACCCAAATCGTTTGCCCGAAATCAACATGGATATCGCTTCACTTTACCGCGAAGAGGTATTTACCGACCGCAAGGTGGGCATGTTGCGCGTACTGCATCCAGTCAAGGCCGACGGCAGTGATGATGGTAGTCGCGAAACCATTTACTCGGGCGAAGCACAATTGATGAGCACCATCGGAGCTTTGCCGGTTGCGTTTGATATCCCGGCGAAAAACCTTGAAGAAGCGTTGGCGGGCTACAAGGAAGCGGCGCGTCAGGCAGTGGAGCAAACGGTGGAAGAATTGCAAGAATTGCGTCGTCAAGCCGCTTCATCACTGGTGATCCCTCAGACAGGCGGCGGACTCGGCGGCACACCAGGTATGGGTGGCTTGGGTGGTGGCGGAAAAATTCAGATGCCGTGATCAGGGATCAGAGGTCAGGAATCAGGGGTCAGTAAAACGGGCACCTTACACACAAAATCATAGGGCGGATTAACGTAGCGTTATCCGCCGTTTTTCTTTGCTGACGCTCGAAACCTTGCACCACATCAAAGTATCAAAAACACCAATGTCATTTCCGCGCAGACGGGAATTCGGAAGCCAACATTTTATTATGTTTAGTGCGGTTCGATTTTTCTCTGATCACTGACTTTTGTCATCTGGACTCCAGGGACGGTGTTGATGAGGATAATGACGTGATTTTTTTTATGCGGTCGCAGACAGAATACCACGGCTTTAGCCGTGGATGAATGAGCCCGACGGCGGTATATTGAGGGCATGGAAGTCACAAAAAGCGCGCATAGTGTCTACAGTCTGAAATACCACGTTGTTTGGGTATGCAAATACCGCCGCCGGATTCTGAATCCTGCGCTGGAGGGATATTTGCGGAAGGTATTGCCGAAGCTGCTGAGGAGTATGCCCGGCGTAAAGATAGAGATGATCAGCTTTGATCATGACCATCTGCATATGGTGATGGTTATACCTCCGAAATACAGTATAGCGTCGGTGATGGGACAGTTGAAAAGCCGATCATCGTCGGAGTTAAGAAAGAGTTTCGCGTGGTTAAAGAAGGTTTATTGGCTGGAAAATATCGTGTGGTCGCCGGGCTACTTCGTAAGTAGCGTAGGCATAGATGAAGAGACGATCAGGCGTTATGTGGAATATCAAGGAAAGCAGGATTCAGGTCAGCTCCGTATGGAACTGTAACGGCAAGACACCAGTTTTAGTCGAGGAAATCCATGCTTTTAAAAGTGACTAAAAATTTTCACAAATATCAAATAATAAAAAAGTCGCAGGAGAAGGCTA
>DAISYG010000096.1:0-6508 GCA_036825435.1 Casimicrobiaceae bacterium
TGAGGTTTTTATGAGACCATTTAACCGCGTTGCGCTTCGTACTTGAATCTAGGAGGTCATTCAAAAAACTTGCTTTTCAGAAAGAATTAAACTTATTTATGTCAAAGCCAAAAAAAATTAGAGGTTTTGCGCTCGTCGAGATTTTGGTCTCGGTTTTGCTGTTTTCACTCGGCATACTTGCTTTGGTCAGTGTGCAGGCCAGTTCCATGCAAAATACGGGCGAGATTCAGTACCGCGCTGAAGCCATGCACATGGCGAATGCTTATATCTCCAAAATCTGGGCGGATGCTTACCGAACCGACAACGCGGGCGCAGGTGCGGCCAACTCTCCCCCGACAGATCCGCAAACACTGATTAACCTTTATAGCGGAGGCGGTGCGGAATACCGGCTGTTCTGTCAACAGATTTATGGTGAAGGGCCATTCAAAGGCACGGGGTTGCCCGGCGCGAAAGGCATCAAAAACAATCCCCAAGTGACCATTACCAATAACAGCGTCACGACAACGTCAACCGGCACCCAAATCAATTCTCTTGACGTCAACGTGCAGATTTTCTGGGCGGATCAGAACGGCACGACCCATAACTATATGCAGACCGCATCCATCGGATATTGATGATGAACGATAAATTGTACACACAACAAAACGGGTTCACGCTGGTCGAAATCATGATCGCGCTGTTGATCGGCGTTTTCAGCTTGATCGTTATTTACTCAGTTTTCGTAGGTAGCGAACGCGCCAGACGATCAATTACCGCAACCAATAACGCTCAGATGAATGGGCTTTATTCGTTATATGTGATTAACGAGGTGATTGGCGGAGCCGGCTCCGGCTTCATTGCCAATGGTCCGTTTCTGAATAATTGTCCGAACGATCCGATGACGGATACCAATACCAGTGATGCTACGCTTTCCGTGCGTCCGCTGATTGCCGTGATTGAATCTGGACGAGATAGCAACGACGATTCGAGCAACGACACCATTCATGTTCTGTCGGGGACTTCGTCTTTGTACGCTCAGCCTTTTACCGAGCTATCCAACATCAACAATTTTGACGTGACCATTGCCAATTCGATCGGGTTGAAACAAAGCGATGTGGTAGTCAGCATCACGCCGACGACTTGTCGGCTTTATCGTGTTAGCACCGAAAACGACTCCACCACGGGAAGAACGCCGCTTGAAGCAGGCACCGGAAACACGAAGATCACGCTGAACGGTACAACGGCATTGGACAGCAACACCAAATCACTCATTGACGTCGGCGAGCCTGAACATATTACGTTTCGGGTTGATGACGACAACGTTTTGAAAATGGAACAATGGCGCGTCAACGACAATGGCAGCACATGGCAACAATATCGGACGGATGTTATCGCCAGCAATGTCGTCGGCTTTTACGCGCAATACGGTATCGACAACACCCGCAACGGTATGATCGACCGATGGGTCAACGCCGTGACGTCCAGCGACGACGACTGGTCGAGTGATTACATCATCGACAACCCGCTTCAAACCAGCGGGATGGCGTGGATTCGCGCCGTCCGTATTGCCATCATCATTCAGGAAGATGAACCGGAAAAAGTTGTCGCAGGCGTGACGCCCGATCAACAGACCGTCACCGTGTTTCAGGATTGTCCACAGGCAGGCGCATGCGACGGACCGATTACTCGGACATTTAGCCGCCCCGCGAACTCCGCACTAAACTGGAAATACAAAAAATACGAAACCGTGATCACGATGAAAAACGCGGTATGGAACGCACCGAGGATTCCACAATGAATTCAATATTTATGAAAATGAAACACGCACCACAAAAACGATTCCATCGTGAGCGAGGTGTTGTCCTGATCATCACTCTGCTGATTCTGCTGGCGATGATCCTGACCACGGCAGGTATTTTGCGCTCGACCGACACCTCAACGATGGCGGTCGCCAATCTCTCCTTTCAGCAAGCCGCCAACGCTTCTCTGGATCGCGGTATTGAAACCACGGTGATGCAACTCGTGCAACAGGCCGCAACCACAACGTCTCGGACTGAATTACAAAATAACGGTACCTTCAACGGCTATTTTGCTTTTATTCAGCCTGGCGAAAATACACAAGGCATTCCTTTGCTGCTGCAAACCAGAGCCAATGCTGGCGGCGCTAACGTGATGCGTATCAATGATGATATGACCGGAAATAGAATCAGTATCGTCGTTGAGCGCTTGTGCACAAACATCGGTGCGACTATCGATAACCCTGATAATCGTTGCTTCAGCAGAACAACAAGCGGTGGCGGCGGAAGTTTGGTCAGCGGACAAAACAAAGCCATGCAGGAAGCGCTGCCGGATTTATCCGGTAACGGCGCCATCGTTAGAACAGCTTATCGTATTACCGCGCGTGCAGACGGCGTGAAAAACGCAGTCGCATTTGCACAAGCTCTGATTTACATTTAATCCACGAGAACCACTATGAATCTGTCACTCAAAAATAAATTCATTGTAATTACCATCGGCTGGGCGCTGTCGAGCGTCTCCGCGCTCCACGCTGTGCCGTTGGATATTGAAAATGTCCCTCTGGGTTCAGAGGTGCATGTGCCACCCAACATCATGATGATTGCGGACGACTCCGCAAGTATGATGGATCAAACCTCTTCTGACTATCTGGTGTACCCCGTAAAAGGTTGCTGGAATGATGGCGGCACGGCAATGACCAATTGCACCACCTTACCACCCATTGGTACGGATTATGGCGCTGGCTATGGTACGCCACCGCCAATGCTTTCCGCAGCATTTAATCGTTTGGTGTACAACCCATTAGTCACTTATAACCCGCCCAAAAAAGCTGATGGAACCTATATGCAATCCATGACCAGAATCTATACCAACAACTGGAAAAATGTCGTATGGGAGGGGAAACCTAAATGGACAGGCGTGCCCGGTGCCGTTGATTTATCCAGATCTCCTTACTATTCCAGCTATGGCGGATTAACTCTGTTGAAGAAAAAATACATGCGCGGAATCGCGGACGATGACCCTGTATGGGATCCGTTCAAAAATGGAAAAGCACCTTTACATTATTACAAAACGAGCATGAAATGGTGTAAATCGACGCGCTCTTCGGGGGACTTGAAGGGGTCAGCCGATCCCGGCGTCAACTTTAGCAACTGCCAAAACGACTATGATACTGATCACGTTTATCCCTATTATTATTCCCAGTTCGGTGAGTACACCGGAAAAACCGATAATGAAAAATATCCGGCTTTTGAGGTAGTGACGTTAGATCCGGTTCAGGATAAAGATAAAACCTATACGCACCAATTTTATAATGAAGAAAAAGGTGCAATGGACAGCTTCACCCGTACCTTTGACGAAGAAATGACCAATTTCGCCAACTGGGCAGCGTATTACCGGACCCGAGCTGCCGCCATCAAAACAACAGCATCACAAGCCTTTGCCAGCATCAAAGAAGACAGTAAAACACTGCCAAGCGTCGGTTATGCCGCTGTTTACAACTCCAGCGATTATCTGGTTCCTGGGGCATTCAAGAGCGACCACCGGAATAGCTTTTACAGCAAACTTTTCAATTTTGATGCTGATGGGCGCAGTACGCCTCTGAGAGAACGATTGAACAGTGTTGCCAGTAAATACAAAAACTATATCACCCTTTCCTGCCAAAGAAATTACATTGTAATGTTCACTGATGGTACATGGAACGAAAACTTTTCCGTCATTGGTAATAAAGATAGCTCCTTGCCAACGGGTGGCTTACCCGAACCTCTGCCGCCCGGTTCTTCCGTTTATGGCACCACGGAATTGAAAGGCGGTGATCAATGGCCCTTGCCGATTCGCGACACCAAAAATGCTAGTAGCACGTTGGCAGACGTTGCAATGCATTACTGGATGACTGACCTTGATGGAAACAAGACCAATAATAACGTTATTCATACCAACAAAGACCCGGCAACTTGGCAGCACATCAATTTCATGGGCATGGGTTTTGGCGTCGTTGGCGAACTCCCATCGAGCGATCAAGATGCGACATTGGCAAAAATCACCAGTGGAGATCTGGCTTGGCCGGTTCCACAGGGAAATCAGCCCACAACAGTCGATGACCTCTGGCATGCGACCGTAAATGGTTTCGGTTCTTACGTCAACGCATCCTCACCTGAAGAGTTCGGTATCGGGCTAACCAGTATCCTGAATGAAATCATGAACGCTGGCGGCGCGCGCTCTGGCGTTGGGTTGGCAACGCAGGATCTCACTAAAGAAGACAATTTGGCTTTTTCCGCTTCATTCTCGCCAGGATGGAACGGCGAACTGGAAAGTTTCAAAATTGACAAAGAAGGTAATATTGGTGGCAGCGAATGGCTGGCCTCCAAAAAATTGAACGAGCAACTCACTGTCACCGAAGAGTATCCCAAACCTTGGGAGACTAATCGTAATGTGTTCACACGCATTGCGATGGAATCGGGGACAGACAACGCTGTGCCTTTCCTCTATAACAAATTGAACAGCGCACAGCTCGCCGTACTGGGCAGCACGAAAACACAACAGGAAAATGTCATCAGCTACTTGCGTGGAGACCGTAGCCGCGAAGGTCAGGCGATCGGCAAAATGCGTAAACGTGGCGGCATCCTCGGTGATATCGTCAATGCACAACCCGTGGTGATTAGCGCGCCGTCTTGGGAATATGATGAAACATACAATGAAGGATACGACGCTTTCAAAAAAAGTAAAGCAGATAGAGAGTTGATGGTCTATGTCGGCGCCAACGATGGCATGTTGCACGCTTTCAATAAAAATGGGCGAGAGAGCTGGGCTTATATTCCGTCCGATCTTTTCCGCCCCCTTGATCGGGCAGGTATCGCCAATTTGACCCATCAGGAAAGCAATGCTGATTGGCCATTCCGTCACTATTATTATGTTGATGCCACACCATCCACGATGGACGTCAAGGTTAACGGTAAATGGCGTAGCTATCTTGTCGGCGGACTCGGCAAAGGCGGCACGTCTTATTACGCACTTGACGTAACTGACCCAATTGAGAACAATCCAGGTTCCATCTCGCAGTGGGAATTCACACACGAAGATATGGGCTATACCTATGGTCGCGCCGTGATCACCAAAACCAATCTCGGTGACCAGTGGTATGCGCTCATGCCATCCGGCTACAACAATGGCGACGTCTTGGGCAAAGGCGGCGACGGCAAAGGTCATGTGTTCGTCGTTGACCTTGAAACGGGTAAAGAAAAAGCAACGTTATCGACCTCTGAAGGCAGCGCTGATTCGCCCAGCGGTTTGGCGTACGTTGCCGGTTATGTCGAAAAACACACCAATCAATTGACGACCGCCGCTTACGCCGGCGACCAATTGGGCAACCTCTGGCGATTCAATATGGAAACCAATCAAGTGAAAGACTGGGGCGTTACGCGAATGGCTATTCTCAAAGACCCGAAAGGCAAAAGCCAATGGGTGAGCGTCGAACCATAGCCGGCATTGGCGGACGACCAACGCTGGCTCTTTATCGGCACGGGACGTCAAATCAACAACAGTGATCTGAGCTCGGATATCATCAACACCATGTACGCCTTTCGTGAAGGAACGAAACAAAAAGCGGATGCGTTTACCGACAGAAGCCGCAGCGATCTGAGCGACATTGATACCTATGAGAAAAACGGTGGCGGCGGTCTCGGCTGGTATCATGATATGGAAGAAGGTTTCCATTTAAATGTGACGCCGAAATCTGCTTACAACATGATCGTGTACGCTGCGAATCGTTATATCAAGGACGATACCGGTCCGCTTTACGACGCTTGTGACAGCACCAACTTCGAAGGCCGATTGTATGCACGAAATTTCATTACCGGAAAAAACATGTTTGATGATGATTATATTCATATCAAAAACGGTGTCACTAATATTGAAATCGTTGTTATTGAAGATCCGAAAAATCCCGGCCAAAAAATCCCGGCCATTCTGGTCGATACCACACAAGGCGAACACAGCGTGATTACCTTTGATAAGTTCGAAGGTGGTGGAGATAGTGGCAATTCTGACGCAGGCGACAGCACCGGCACCGATACGCCGGAACGTTATAACATCCGCTATATTCTCAACTGATCGTTGAGGGGGAAGTATGAAAAACGGCACGCCAAGCGTGCCGTTTTTCATGGAATCGTTAATTCATTATGATTATTCTTTTTTTTCAGGAACGCCTGCGGCGCAAACGCGAAATCATCCCGTGCCTCCTGATGATCGAAAATCATGTCTTGCCTCATCCGCCGCAGCGCTTCACCGGAAATACCTGAGAAACGGCTTTTCGATAGTCGTTGCGAAATCTTCAATGCCATTTTTGCCAACATCAGCGGAACGGGGACAAAATATATGCTCAACTGCTTCACGGCAGCAATCCGTTCAACCATCGCCCGGAAGCTGAGCGTTTCGCCACCGCTTAACACATATGTTTTTCCGAGAAGTGGCCCCAGGAAGTCGGACAGTAGCTTAGGTGGAAACTCTGCTTTATATT
>DAISYG010000097.1:0-6388 GCA_036825435.1 Casimicrobiaceae bacterium
GGCATTGTATGTCATCAGAGAAAGACACGATCTTGTGCCACTGTTGCGGCTCAATATAGGGCGGTTGGTTTTCAGGGGAAAAGGTGAAGGTGGAAATTATTTCGTCATCCTCGGTCAGAAAGGCAAAGTCCAATGTTCCTTGAATGATGGTGAGCTTTGCCCAAGAACCTGTTTTGGTGTTGTGCTTTTTTTGAAAAGCCAAAGGAATGGTAGCGGCGTCCCATTCGGGCATTTTTTTATAGCAAAAAAGGTGTTCCATTTCACTTCCTTGAATAAACGATTGGACTGTCACGGCGTTCAAACACCGCGCGGAGGGGTTATTCATAAAGATTCATTGTAAATGCAATTTTATAACAAAGTACCTACAGGAATACAAGGCAACGGTAAATTTTGTTGGCCTGTTTTCCTGATCAATTCCTGAATGAATGAATCGGCGCAGGAATACGCCCACCACGGGCGATGAATGCGTCCGCCGAACTTGATTCGACGGCCATCACCGGCGCGCTGCCCAACAGTCCGCCGAATTCCACCGTATCGCCAACGTTCATGCCCGGAGCAGGGATGATGCGGACAGCGGTGGTCTTGCCGTTGATCACGCCGATCGCGGCTTCGTCGGCGATGATAGCGGCGATGGTGCTGGCCGAGGTATCACCGGGGATCGCGATCATGTCGAGGCCGACTGAGCAGATGGCGGTCATGGCCTCAAGCTTCGCCAAGTTGAGTTTTCCAGCATTCACGGCGTTGATCATGCCTGCATCTTCGGAAACGGGAATGAATGCGCCCGATAAGCCGCCGACATGCCCGCACGCCATCACGCCGCCTTTTTTCACGGCGTCGTTGAGTAGCGCTAGTGCCGCAGTCGTGCCATGGGTGCCGACGCAGCCCAGACCAAGTCCTTCGAGGATGTGCGCGACCGAATCGCCGATGGCCGGTGTCGGTGCGAGTGATAAATCGACGATACCGAATGGTACGCCCAGGCGCTCGGATGCTTCCTTGCCGACCAGTTGTCCCATGCGTGTAATTTTGAACGCAGTTTTCTTGATGGTTTCAGCGATCACATCGAATGGCGCATTGGGCAGTTTTTCAATGGCGCGCTGGACGACGCCCGGGCCGCTGACGCCGACGTTGATCACGCAATCAGCCTCGCCGACACCATGAAACGCACCGGCCATGAACGGGTTGTCTTCAACCGCATTGGCAAAGACGACGAGTTTCGCGCAACCGAAGCCATGGCGGTCGGCAGTGCGTTCGGCGGTTTGTTTGATGATCTCGCCCATTTGGCGCACGGCATCCATGTTGATACCGGCACGGGTTGAGGCGATGTTGACCGAGGAGCAGACGATATCGGTTTCGGCGAGTGCCTGTGGGATGGATGCGATCAGTCGTTGGTCGCCCTGGCTGTAGCCTTTTTGCACCAATGCAGAAAAGCCGCCGATAAAATCAACGCCAACGGTTTTGGCGGCGCGGTCAAGCGTGTGCGCGAATGCACAATAATTGGTATCGCAACTGGCACCTGCGATCATCGCCATCGGCGTGATTGAAATACGTTTGTTGACGACCGGAATCCCGAATTCCTTCTCAATGGCGTTACCGGTAGCGACCAGTTTGTCGGCAACGCGGGTGATCTTGTCGTAAATCTTCCGGCGCGCCCGTTCGCCGTCTTCATCGGCGCAATCAAAAAGTGAAATGCCCAGCGTAATGGTGCGGATGTCGAGTTTTTCTTCCTCGATCATCAACAGCGTTTCGATAATTTGTGATCGATCCATGTTCGCCTCAGAGCTTGTGCATCGCGGAGAAAATATCTTCACGTTGGATCGTGATCTTCACACCAAGCTCTTCGCCTTTGTGGTTCAGGCTTTCCTGGACAGCGACGAATTGCTCGCCAGACTGGCTGATGTCGCACATCATCATCATGGTGAAATAACCGTTCATGATGGTTTGCGAAACGTCGAGAATGTTGATGTTGAGACGGGCGAGCTCATGGCTGACCCCGGCAATGATGCCGACGCGATCCTGGCCGATGACGGTAACGATGGCTTTCATGGTTTATACAAAAAATGATGATTTTTGAGAGTGCGACAATAGCAGATGAATTGGAAGAAGGTCAAAGCCGGGCATGCCTTATCGCTCCGGCAGCAACTGCGCGATATAGCGCGCGATCAGATCGACTTCCAGATTGACCGGATCACCTTCCTTCAATGACGAAAAAATCGTGTTGGCGTAGGTATGCGGAATCAGGTTGATGCCGACAACGCCGCCTTCAATGGTGTTGGTGGTAAGACTGACGCCATTGACCGTGAGCGAGCCTTTGGGCGCGATGAAGCGGCGCAATGCTTTCGGTACTTCGATGTTCAGCAGATAATTGTGTTCGCCGCTGTTGTCGGGAGCATCGACAGGCTCCAATGTGGTGATTGTGCCGATACCATCGACGTGACCGCTGACCAGATGTCCGCCGAGACGGTCAGACAAACGCATCGCTTTTTCCATGTTCACCCGCATTCCTGCGGCGAAGCCGCTCGTATGAGCAAGCGTTTCAGGTGATACGTCAAAGACCAGCAGGTGTTCGTGCTGCTCAACTACCGTCAGGCAGCAGCCGTTCAAGGCGATGCTGTCGCCTAAACCAATATCGCTTAGATCAAGCGTATGCGCATCAACGGTAATGGCAATACCACCCGCTTTGGGTGTCAATGATTGAATCGTGCCAACGGCGCTGATGATTCCAGTAAACATGAATTCTCCTGATTTTTCTATTGGCGGCGCAACTCAATACGCAAATCGTCGCCGAGCACTTGCGTACGCAAAAATGAAAAACGCTGAAAAGCATCCAGTGTTTCCAGCGGCTGATTCAATTGAAACATGCGGCGCGAATGGTTGCCAAGAATACGCGGCGAACAATAATACAAGATTTCGTCGATCAAATCGGCTTCAAGCAACACACCATTCAGAGCGGCACCGGCTTCAACATGCAACTCGTTGATTTCCATTTCGCCCAACGTATGCATCAGCGTGTGCAAATCGTTGGCGTTGTAATGTCCGCCCATACCGTGCGCCGGTAGGTGCAAATAACGAACAGATTCCGACCACGATGCAGCGCGTGGCTTTGCAGTGATGATCATGGTGTCGGCACAGCCGTCGCTCAAGAGTTTGCTGGTGGGTGATATTTGCGCCAGCGTGTCCAGCACCAAACGCAACGGTTGTCGCGTTGTGGGCACTGCGCGCACGGTGAGAGAAGGGTTATCTGCGCGCACGGTGCCG
Source organism: Casimicrobiaceae bacterium (assembly GCA_036825435.1). Classification (GTDB taxonomy): domain Bacteria; phylum Pseudomonadota; class Gammaproteobacteria; order Burkholderiales; family Casimicrobiaceae; genus UBA931. The sequence continues at coordinate 3,256 of DAISYG010000097.1, forward strand.
ATACCAGTCAGAACGGCACAAGCGCAAGCACGATAATGGTGACCATCGTTTCGTGCCGCCTCGTTGGTAATCCATTGGCTGCGTCCGTTTTGCAATGCCGTGCCACCGTCGAAACTGGCTGCAATTTTGCAGCGTACCCAAGGGCGTTTGCGGCGCATGCGGGAAATGAAACCGCGATTGATTTCTTGCGCCTCTTTTTCCAATAAACCAAGATCGAAACGGATACCGGCGCTTCTCAAGATGTCGCCACCGTGTGCGGCGCGTGGGTTGGGGTCGGAACATGCCGCGATCACGTGTTTGATATTGGCAGCGATAATCGCAGCGGTACAAGGCGGAACGCGCCCCTGATGGCAGCACGGCTCAAGCGACACATACATCGTTGCGCCATCAGTGTTGAAACCGCGTTCTTTGGCATCAGCAAGTGCCGCGGTTTCGGCGTGATTTTCTCCGGCTTTCTGATGCCAACCTTCGCCGATGATTTGGTTGTCTTTGACAATCACGCAGCCGACGCGCGGGTTCGGCGTGGCGGTGTAAAGCCCGCGTTCTGCGAGAGCCAGAGCACGCTGCATGTAATCAAAATCAGCGGGGCTCCACATACGAATAATTATTGTGGTGTTTCGTCCGGTTTTTCCGTCGCGGATTTTTCCATGGCTTTGAGCGCATCCTGAAAATCGGCGAGATCGTTGAACGAACGATAAACCGAAGCAAAACGAATATAAGCAATTTGATCGAGCTTGAACAATTCTTCCATCACCATTTCGCCGACCATTCGTGACGGTACTTCGCGCTCGCCGAGCGATAAGAGCTGTTGAATAATGCTGGAAATGGCTTTGTCAACAGCGCGAGTTTCGACTGGACGTTTATGCAGCGCGCGCTGAAAACCAATACGCAATTTGTCTTCGTCGAACTCGGCGCGCCCACCATCGCTTTTGACAATTTGTGGTAGACGCAGCTCAACAGTTTCGTAAGTCGTGAAACGTTTCTGGCATTCCAGACAGCGGCGGCGGCGGCGAATTGAATCACCCGCTTCGGAAACGCGGGAGTCAATGACCTGCGTGTCGCCGCTGTGACAAAAAGGACATTTCATAAAGATCGGTTCCGATAAACGGGAAATTTCGCGGTGAGTTTTGCCACTTCTACTTTGACCTGAGCCAATTTGGTGTCATCTTCCGGCGCATCAAGCACATCAGCAATCAGATGGCCGAGTTGCTCGCATTCCAGAACACCGAAACCGCGCGTGGTGATCGCCGGGCTGCCGATGCGAATGCCCGAAGTGACGAACGGTTTTTCCGGATCGTTGGGGATCGCGTTTTTATTGACCGTGATGCCCACGCGTCCCAGTGTTTCTTCTGCCTGCTTGCCGGTGATTTTCTTGGCGCGCAGATCGACCAGGAACAAGTGGGAATCGGTACCACCGGAGACAATACGCAAACCGCGTTCGCTCAGCACTTTTGCCAGCACGCGCGCGTTGTCCAACACCTGCGCTTGATATTTACTGAAACTTTTATCAAGTGCTTCGCCCAGTGCAACAGCTTTCGCCGCAATGACATGCATCAGCGGCCCGCCCTGCAAACCGGGGAAAACAGCAGAATTGATTGCTTTTTCATTCTCGGCCCGGGTCAATACCATTCCGCCGCGTGGGCCGCGCAAAGTTTTGTGGGTGGTCGTCGAAACATAATCAGCGAATGGCACGGGGTTTGGATACAGTTTCGCGGCGATCAAACCGGCGTAGTGCGCCATATCAACCAAGAATAATGCACCGACATGATCGGCAACAGCGCGGAAGCGTTTCCAGTCGATCACGCGCGAATAGGCGGACGCACCGGCAATGATCAGCTTGGGTTTGTGCTGCTCGGCGAGTGCTGCCATCGTGTCGTAATCGATCAGCTCGTTTTCATCAAGCCCGTAAGGAATCACGTTGAACCACTTGCCGGACATGTTGACCGGCGAACCATGCGTCAGGTGTCCGCCATGCGGCAGGCTCATGCCAAGCACGGTGTCGCCGGGTTTCAACGTGGCAAAAAAAACAGCCTGATTGGCTTGCGCGCCTGAGTGCGGTTGTACATTCGCAGCTTCTGCGCCAAACAGTTTTTTGGCACGGTCAATCGCCAGTTGCTCGACAATGTCGACGAACTCGCAGCCGCCGTAATAGCGCTTGCTCGGGTAGCCTTCGGCATATTTATTGGTCAATTGCGAACCTTGCGCCGCCATGACGGCCGGACTGGCATAGTTTTCCGATGCAATCAATTCGATGTGCGCTTCCTGGCGCTGATTTTCCTGAGAAATGGCCGACCAAACTTCAGAGTCAAGATCGGCAAAAGGCGTTGAATGGTTGAACATAAAACAATGAAATGACAGTCAAAAAGGGAATTTTACACGTTTCCCTACTAGAAAGAGGACGAATTGAACAAAAATTGCACAAATGTTGTGGTTTTCAGACAGCAATGGCATCATTTGCGATTCTAAGCGTGTCGTCGCATCTCAAAAAAACGAGGGGAAAAGCTGATGAAAAAATGCAAAATCACCGTACTCAAAAGAACCTTTGACCAAGAGTTGGCAGACCAGTATGGCGCGGAAGGTTTGGGGGCTTGCCCGATGCTGAGTGACGGACAAACGTTTCATGCTGATTTTGCCTGCCCCGAAGGTTTTTGCAACGAAGCATGGAAAGCCATTTACCAATACGTTTTTGCACTGGCGCACAGTGCGGGGAATGATGGATCGCTTTTTTATTACGGAGATTGGATACGTCAGCCGGGTGTCGCCATTTGCAGTTGCAATGATGGCTTGCGACCCGTGATTTTCAAAATCGAACGTATTGAAGAAAACCCGAAAACAAGCAACGTTATCGCTTCATAGCAATGCGAGCTTTCAAGGAACGCGTGATGATACGATTTTTTTCGCTTTGCATTACAAGCACCTTTGTTTTTTTGCTGACGGTGCTGACGCCAAACGCACTGGCAGCAGACGCCGCGCAACCACTTACAGTTGAGGGCGTGGAAAACCTGCATCAGGTTACCGCCAATTTGTATCGCTCCGGCCAGCCGAGCCGCCAGGGGATGCAGGCGTTGGAAAAAATGGGGCTTGAATTCAACCACGAAGTGCAATTTTGACAACAGGAAGAAGGGTCAGGATG
>DAISYG010000098.1:0-5890 GCA_036825435.1 Casimicrobiaceae bacterium
CATCCTGACCCTTCTTCCTGTTGTCAAAATTGCACTTCGTGGTTGAATTCAAGAGCTTTTTTTCTGATCCCTGACATCTGATCCCTAAACTCTATCGCTCTTCGGTTTTATATTCAACGTACGCGCTATCGCGGATCTGACGAATGAAATCGTCGAACATTTCTTCGATTTTTCTTTGTCGCAACGCCATCGTCGCCTGAACGCGGTTGCGCTCATCAGTAACGTCCTGCTGACGACGTTCAACCACCTGGATGATGTGCCAGCCGAATGGTGAGCGGATCGGCTCGGAAATTTCGTCGATCGCGAGCGCGTTCATCGCATGTTCAAAATCGGGCACGGTATCGCCCGGGCTGATCCAACCCAAGTCACCGCCCTTGCTGCTTGATGCATCCTCGGAAATCAGTCGCGCCACCGATTCAAATGATTCGCCGCTGTTGATGCGCTGTTGCGCACGCGTGATTTTTTGCAGCGCCTCTTCTTCGGAAGCGACTTCGGAAATTTTCACGAGGATGTGACGCGTATGTGTTTGCTGAACTACCGTTGGTGCGCTGTGATTACGCACATCGTACAAGCGCAAAATATGAAAGCCGGCGGGACTACGCAACACATCCGAAACGTCGTCGGGTTTCATGGTGCGTACCGTTTCCGCGTACAACGTCGGCAAACGCGCGGCACTCCGCCAGCCCATGGAGCCACCGTTCAGCGCATCTGGCGCGTTGGAAACCTCCGCTGCCACTTCGGCAAAATTTTCGCCATTTTCGATACGTTTTCTGATCGCCTGAGCGTGTTCGGCGCGCTCGTTGGTCACGTCGCTGCCCGCCTGATCGGGGACACTGATCAAAATATGCGACACCAGATATTCCGCCTCGCCTCCTCCCGCCTGTGCGTTGCTCATGGCGAGTTGGCTGTCGATCTCGGCATCGGTGACGATAATCTTGGGATCGACTTCGCGCTCGCGCAGACGCTGAATCACCAATTGCTTGGAAATTTCGTTGCGATAAGCGCCGAAAGAAACGCCTTCCTTTTCGAGTGCCGCGCGCATCTCGTCCACGGTAATTTTGTTCTCTGCCGCCACCTGCGCGATGGCGCGTTCAATGATCGTATCGTCCACGCGAATGCCGGTATCTTTGGCATACATCAGAACCGCTTTCTCGGTAATCATGCGCTCGACAACTTGTCGCTCCAATTCCTTGTCGGGCGGCGGCGGAACATCGGCGTTGCGCATGCGCATCAGTACTGTGTGTTTCTGCACATCGATATCGTGTTGCGTAATCGCTTCTTCGTTGACAACGACAGCAACGCGGTCGAGCATCACCGGTCGCGTTGCCGTAGCCTGCGATGGCGCGGCAGGCACTACGGTGACATCAGGCACATTGACAGCAGGCGCATTTTCGACAAACTGCGCGTGTGCAACGTTCAGAAAAGTCAGCAGAACAATCAATAATGTATTGCGAATAATAGCTTTCATGGCACCCTCAAAATTCGGGATAGGTCGTGTACGTCGGCGTTGTATCATAACGCGACGGATCGTTGGCAGTCGAATAGCCGGGCACACTGCGGTGCAGAACATCCAGCGGCGAAGAGCCGATGCGTCCCAAGCCATTCAATTCCAGTTGCAGGAAGAACGCCGTACTGCTGTTTTCGATCGTCGTCGCCAATTGGTGGATCACGGCACGGAAAATCCAACAGCCCGCATTGTATTCGACGCCGCCCAGCGCTTCCAGTGTTTTGGAATCTTCCAGCGAATAATTCCAACGCGCCACCAAGTTCCAGCGGTTGCCCACCGGCCACTGTCCGGCAAGATCAAACTGTTTCACACTGGTCAACCCTTTGTAGGCGTCGATCACCTGTTTGGTATAACGCCAACTCCCGGCGAGCACTTTGCCCGGTTCGGGGGACCAGCGCAAACCGAAATTGAAACGCTCTGAATCGCCTTGGTCGAAATTATACTGGGTGAGCATGCTTGCCGACCATTGCTGCGACAAACGCGCTTCCGCGCCGAAGAGCACATCGGAACTATCCGCCGAGCGTGGCGATTCGCCGGGCATGGTCACGCGTTGATCGGAAAAGTAAAAACGTTCGCCAGCATAAAAACGCAGTATTTCCGCGCCGCTACCTGAGAGAATACGCGACGTCAGCGCAACGGTCAGTTGGTTGGCGTCGCCAACGCGGTCGGAACCAAGATAGCGGTTTTCGCGGAACAGTTGCGAAAAACTGAAATCATCGACCGTGGTGTCAAAAATCGGGTGATCTTCCTGCTCGCGGAACGGAATATACGTATAGAAAAGACGCGGCTCCAGCGTCTGCACATAATCATTTCCCCACAGATTGCCTTCGCGTTCGAAGATCATGCCGCCATCAATGCTGTATATCGGGATTGTCGCGTGCGGGCGCTTTTCATAATTCACCCGCGCCACGTTGCTGTCATCCAGCCAATAATTGCGTTGATGCAAACTGGCGCGCGCTTTGGCAAACCACCCCAGCGTTTGCGTTTGCCAAGTGAGTGTTGGTTGAATCACCGAACGTTCGCCTTCGTCCGGCCGCAGCCATTGTCGAAAGCGTGTGTATTCCGCCATCCCCGAAACACTCAACCCCCAATGGCGCAAACTCCCGGTTGACCAATCGCCCATGTTCAACAACACTTGCGGTGAGCGATTATACGGCGGTGTGATCGGCTCGCTCGGATCTTGCAGCGTCTGGAAATTCTGCACCCGCACCAGTGCCGAAAACGGTCCCTGCCACATGCGCAGCCCGGCTTCGCGCGGCAACGTGGTTTGCGATGTGATCGCGATGCGGTCGGCAAGGTCGGAAAAATACGTGTCGTCGGAAACCTTGTTGACATCCACATAAGCGTTCATCCACGGCAGAATACCCTGTGCATGTTGCCACGAAATGAGGTAACGATCGTCGCCGGTCTGATCGTCAGACGGCAAATATTCGCCGTTGATTTCACCCCGCATCGGCAGCGGCGTATCGAACAGATAACGGAATTGACTGTTCAGTTGCAAACCGCGCTTGCCCATGAAGCGCGGTGTGATTGTGGCGTCGTAGTTGGGCGCGATATTCCAATAAAACGGCAGCGCGATTTCAACACCACGCGCGTTTGACGTCCCGAAAGATGGCGTCAAAAAACCGGACTTGCGATCATTGCTGAGCGGAAATTGAAACCACGGCGCATAAAAAATCGGCACATCCATGAAACGCAACGACGCACCATACGCCGTACCCACCGAGCGTTGCGTGTCGATTTTCATTTTGTCGGCCATCAAAAACCAGTCTTCGCTGGGCGCTTTACAGGTGGTGAAACGCGATTGCATCACGTCATAACGTTCCGGGCCGACGAATTCCAGCAATTCGGCATCGCCGCGCCCGCCAACATCATCGACATAAAACGACGGCTTTTGCAATTCGCCAGTAGCATCGTTGCGCACATAATCGATTTCCGGCCCTGTCACCCAAGTACCCTGCCTGCGCACGACGACATTGCCGCGTGCGTGAATCGTATCGGTGCCACGCTCATAGCGTAAAAAGTCGGCAAGCACGGTATCGTGCTGCGCACGCAGTTCGACATTGCCGGTTGCCTCAACCACTTCACGATCGCCTTCGGTGACGTCGGCGCGCAGGAAGATCAAACCGCGTCCATTTGAGGAATCGCCCGACGAAAAAGTTTTCGGGTCAAGAGAAACGCTGCCATGCCGCTCAGTGGTGACGGTATTCAACTCGCGCTCGGTGCGCAGTACCAAGGGCGACGCCAAGGTCTGCGCATACGCCGTTGTGGTCAACAACGCGGCATAAACACAGAACGCGGCGAGCGCCATTTTGCAAAAAGGCATTGAAATCGTCACGGAGCGATTGGAAAATACGTTATTCTAGCCGACAGAACCCTTGGAAACACAGGATTAATGCTTTTTTATGTCTGATTCTTCACCGAGCTCCCGGGCGGCGCAACTCGTCGACTGGATCGCCACGCAAACCAACGATGCTGACTTCGCGATTGAAGCGGCTTCGGAGGACGCCAGCTTTCGCCGATATTTCCGCATCGTTCCCAAAAACACGCCATTTTTCGGGCAAAAATCGCTGATCGCGATGGATGCGCCGCCCGACAAAGAAAACAGCGCCCAATTTGTCCACGTCGCGCAACTCATGCACACGCACGGCGTCAACGCACCGCACATTTTTGCGCAAGATACCGCTCAAGGCTTTCTGCTAATTCAGGATTTCGGCGATGTCACATACCAAGACGCGCTGGCGCGTGGCGATCACGCGGGCAAACTGTATTCCGATGCGCTCCATGCGTTGGTGCGTTGGCAGAAAAACAGCCGTTGCGGCGATCTGCCCGATTACGATGAAACCTTGCTGCGCCGCGAGTTGATGTTGTTTCCCGAATGGTACGCGCAGAAACATAAAAATCATGTGCTGAGTGTGCAAGAACAAAAAACATTCGACCAAATCAGTCAGCGGCTGATCGCCGCGGCGCAGGCGCAGGAACAGGTTTTCGTTCATCGCGATTACCATGTTCGCAATCTGATGGTGCTCGACGAAAACAATCCGGGGATTCTCGATTTTCAGGACGCCGTTTACGGGCCGATCACTTATGATCTGGTTTCCCTTCTGCGCGACGCGTACATCGACTGGGATGAAGAGCAACAAATTGATTGGGCGATTCGCTATTGGGAGATCGCGCGTGCCGAAGGCGTGCCGGTTCCCGTGCGCTTCGATGAATTTTGGCGCGAGTTCGAATGGATGGGGGTACAACGCCATTTGAAAATTGCCGGTATTTTTGCACGTCTCTATCACCGCGATGGCAAAGACGCTTACCTCAACGACCTGCCGCGTGTGATGCGTTACCTGCGCAAAACCACAGAACGTTATGCAGAGCTATCGCCGCTACTCTTTCTGCTTGATACGTTGGAACAACGTGTGCCGCAAGTCGGCTACACGTTTTGACTGCGATGGCGGCACGTGCCATGATTCTGGCGGCGGGGCGTGGCGAACGCATGCGCCCACTCACCGATACCACGCCAAAACCATTATTGGCTATCAATGGCAAACCGTTGATCGTGCATCAGATCGAAGCTTTGGCGCGTGCCGGATTCGATGAAATTGTGATCAACATTTCGTGGCTGGGTGAACAAATCAAAGCCGCGCTCGGTAACGGACAAACGTGGAACACGCAAATCATTTATTCCGAAGAAAATCCGGCGCTGGAAACTGCCGGTGGTATTGCGCGTGCACTGCCATTGCTGAAAAAAGGTGCTATGCTGATCGTCAGTGCCGACGTTTACAGCGCCTTCGATTATCAAACGTTGTTGCCACGCATGAAACTCTTGGACGAACAAGCGCAACCGCGCGCGCACCTCGTCATGGTCCCCAACCCGACTTATTACCCGCAAGGGGATTTTGCGCTCGAAAACGATGGCTCATTATCACTCGCTGAAGATGCGCCACGCTTGACCTTCGGCAACATTGGCATCTATCACACCGAACTGTTCGCCGATATTGATCCCAACGCGCCACAAAAACTTACACCATATTATCGGCAATGGATCAAACAAGGCTTTATTTTTGGCGAGTTTTTTGATGGTTTCTGGCGGAATGTCGGGACGCCGGAGGATTTGCAAAAATATAAGGCCACTCCCATGTAGTTGATATGTTTTAATCAAACTTTGTTTGCGTTTCTTGCATTTTCATCCCACTCATAAGGATCTTTTAATTCTAATTTTGTTAAATCCCCAGACTTCAAGCCTTTGTTACTATTACCTAAATCTTTTCTTATTGCGAGATAAAGGTCATCCATTGCTTTTAACTGCTCAAAACCAGTAGCACCCTTTTTCATAGAAAACACTTTTAAATGCGCGTTAATAACATTAGGCGAGCCCCAAAGAATTAA
>DAISYG010000099.1:0-5829 GCA_036825435.1 Casimicrobiaceae bacterium
ACGGCTTCCACCGTCAGTTTAGCAGGATGACACAGTTCAGATTACAGACTCTGATGTGGATATGCAAAACACAATCTGCTTTTTTTCTGTTCAAGCTTTTTTCTTTCTCTATATCTTAAAAACATCTATTTTTTCAAGAAATAATGGCTCATGACAGATCATGTATTGAACAATTCTTTTGCTATGCTCTTTGCCACGTTTTAAAGGAAAAATTATGCTTTTTGTATTTCAATTCCTAAAAAAATAAGAAATATTCCATAATGTCTGAACAGAAATATTTTTAACGTATAATCATGCGATCTTTCAACCACAAAGGAGTTTGTCATGCGGTCTTTTTTGTTTTTGATGGCGTTTTTTTTCAGTTCCATTTGTTCTGCTTCGATTCTAACGGATACGCTTCGATGTGATCAGAGTGCTGAATATGAAGCATTTTCCTACTCTTTCAACATTCCTGAATTTACCGCTTTGAGCGTTACCTACGATGACCCTGTCGGAATCACCATAAAAAGAGCGCGCTGTTCTGCCTCTGACGGAACAAAAATTGTTGATCTGCATGTGACAGTTTCTCCCGAAACTCCCGGGCGTTCGCAATTCCTTCAATATGAATACACCTTGATTCAAGGGAACACTCAAAAGACGGGAATTTTTGGAACAACAGATCGCACATTATTCAATCCCAAGGTTTATACCCTATGGGAAAACGACATAGACTATGCCAATCCTTTTACGCTTATCATTTCGCGCGATTGCAAGATACCTGGATATGGTTGCGTTGACAGCACTCAATGGCAGAAGATTGAATTTTCCAGCTTTGGCTCGGGAGGCAGCGGCAGTGGCGAAGGCGGCAGCAATAACGGCGGTGGCTCTGGAAATGGTGGCGGCACGGCGGAAAGCACCTTCAATATCACGGGCTTCTGGTACGACAGCACCCTAGCCGGGGAAGGGTTCAATTTCGCGAAAATTCGCGAAGAAACTCATATCTATTACTATGGGTACACCGCTGGGGGGCAACGTTTATGGCTTATTTCTAATGGTGGAAAATCAATTAACAAAGGAGAAAAGCAAACTTTCGAAATGCTCGAAATTACCAACGGTACTTTCGACGTTCCTAGCAGAGATCTCACAAATTGGGGAACATTGGAACTCACCATGAGCGATTGCTCCAATGGAACAGCCAAGTTGACTGGAAAAGACGGAACCAAACAGTTCAATCTAGGAATTCTTGGCAGAGTGGATGGCGTGCAATGCCAATAACTTCATAGAAACGCAACCTACCCCGCCTTTGATGGCGGGGTTTTTGTTTGTATTTCCCTACTCTCGGCAGCGCAATGTTTTCTGATTCCCGTCACCTATCTTCCGGCATCTAAACCTCGGTATCCGGCTCATGAAAGTCCGGCAACCATTGCTGTAATAATTCACGTATCGGTTGTTTGGGCGCTTCGGGTTGTGCGCAAGTGGCAATCACTTCTTCGATCAATTCGTGTGCAACCGGTTGTGCACGCGCGGCTGTCAACTTAGGGTGCTGCGTTTCTCGCCCGATTTCTTCTGGGTTAAACAGTTGTTCGTGCAATTTTTCGCCGGGGCGCAAACCCGTGTAGTGAATAGTCACTTGTTCGGGGTCGGCACCCGAAAGCTTGATCATGTTGCGCGCCAGATCGGCGATTTTGATCGGCTCTCCCATATCCAGCACCATGATGTCGCCACCTTTTCCTTGCAGCCCCGCCTGCATCACCAGCCCAACAGCTTCGGGAATCGACATGAAGTAGCGCGTAACGTCAGGGTGCGTGACGGTAACCGGGCCGCCGTGTTCGATCTGTCTCTGGAAAAGCGGAATCACGCTGCCCGCACTGTTGAGCACATTGCCAAAGCGTACAGTGACAAATTGCGTCGTGCCGTTTTGCAGATAACGACAAACCATTTCCGCCAAGCGTTTGGATGCACCCATCACCGACACTGGCGCGACCGCCTTGTCGGTCGAGATCATGACAAATTTACTCACACCCGCCGCCACCGCTTCTCTGCCGAGCACATAGGTGCCGTAAACATTGCTGCGCAACGCCTGCCAGGCGTTTTGCGTGTCTTCCATCAATGGCACGTGTTTCAGCGCGGCGGCGTGGAAAATCACTTGCGGTTTGACCGTTTCGAGCAGCGTTTTCATCAGCGCCTGATCTTTGATGTCGCCGATGCGCGGACTGATCTTGACTGTTTCAGTATGCGCCTTCAGCACGGCAGCGATGCGATACAGCGCTACTTCGCTGATGTCGAGCAACACCAAATGCGCCGGTTGGTAGTGCAAAATTTGTCGGCACAGTTCGCTACCAATCGAACCACCCGCACCGGAAACCAGCACCGTGCTGCCGCCGAGCCAGTCGCCCAATCCTTGCGAGTCGAGCAGCACCGGCTCGCGCCCGAGTAAATCTTCCATGTCGAGGCTACGCAGCATCGTCAACTGCGCACCGGAAAGCAAGTCTTCGTACGTCGGTACGCTGAACGCTTGCAAGCCTGCGTCCAAACAAATTTCGCTAATTTGGCGACGCAGTTTGTGGTTCGCCGACGGCAACGCCAGCACCACTTTCTGCACGTGCAATTTGTTCGCCCACGCTGCCAATTCCGAAATCGCACCCAGAACCGGCGCGCTGTAAATTCTGCGTTTTTGTTTTTTGGGATCGTCGTCGAGGAAGCCGACGATGCGCCATTCGCGCCCAGATGCCAGCGCCTCGGCAAGCCGCGCGCCCGCCGCGCCCGCACCCAACACCAGGATTGGCTCGCCGAGTGCACGCCACGGGCTAAACAAGCGTTCTTCGCGCCACATCCGATAAACGAAACGGCTGCCTGCCATCAGAAAAATCAGAACCAGCGGATAAAGCAGCAACACCGAGCGTGGTACGGCGACGGTATTCTGCGTAAGCGTGAACAACAGTGGAATCGCGAACGTTCCAATCACCGCCGCCAGAACGATGCGCTTTAAATCGTCAAGACTAGCGTAGCGCCACAGACCACGATACAAACCGAGTGCGACGCAAACAACCGCCTGCGTCGGCAACACCCACAGCAACGATGTGATGCAGTTTCCCCAATTGATCGGTGTATCGGCAACCGAAAAACGCAGTGCATAAATCACCGTCCATGCAATCGCGGCAGCGATGACGTCGTGAAAAAAAGCGAACCAGGCGCGCCCGCGAGGAAGAGGATTCATCATTTCGTTGCTTTTTTGTCGTTGTGATCAATCGTCGCGAAAAGCGCCAGATGGATGATAAGCCAGACCGCGAACGCAATGCGCAGCGCGTTACTTTGCTGAAACAATGATACCGCAGTTAGCGCACATCCCGCCATCAGTGCCCCGTAAATCAGCAAAGTTCCGCGATGCCCAGCACCCGTTTGCACCAGCTTTTGATAAAAATGCGTTTTATGCGCTTCCCAGATTTTTTCGCGACGCCATAGGCGACGCAGCAGTGTCAGCGTTGCGTCCAAAATAAAAGGCAGAAAAACCAGCAACACGAAAAAAATGTCCCACTGTCCCGCCACAATGCCCATACCGCCAAACGTCGCTACCAGAAAACCCAGCGGAACCGCGCCAACGTCACCCAAAAACATTTTGGCGGGCGGGAAATTGATACACCACAACGGCAACATTGTCGTCACGATCAGCGCCGGCAACCACCACCACACCAACCCCGACAGCCACGCCGCCGCTGCCAGCGCGGCAAAACCGGTGATGGTCATCGTCGCGGCAAGATCGTCGCTGCCGTCCATGAAGTTGAAAAGATTGGTCATCCACACGATGCCAAAAACGCTCACAAGCGCGTAGATCAGAGTAAGAAAACTGTGCTCCGGCATCGCCATCAACCAACTGAACACCAACGCAGCAGCGACGGCCGTTTGAATCAGGAGCCGATAGATCGGCGCAACGCCGACACAATCATCCAACAGCGAAACAACGATCAATACCGCCAAACCGCCCAGAAGAACAGCGAACTGCGCCAACTCCCTGAACGAAGCCAATAGAGTGACGCCCACAGCAAAGCCCGCCCATAATGCCAACGCCGCCACGCGCGGCACGGGTTGCTGGTGCAGCGAGCGATGATTGGGGTACGCCAGCGGCAATTTGTTGCGCCAATACCACAACAGCGCCAAAAATAGCGCCGTCACCGCCGCAGACATGGCGAAAGCATAAAAGAAGGGGCTGATGCTTGTTTCCATCGCGTATTTCAGTTACTTGGATTATCGCCCAAACCATCTTTTTTTTTGAAAGAAATACGTCGCCAATGAACGAATTATGCCCATGGTTTGTATTTTTCCCCTCCTTTGTTGTTTCATAACAACATGATTCACACGAGCTTACTTTTGTTGATCCGTATTGCTTGCGTCGATGTTCTTCCTCTTGGCACAATGCTTTCAACTTCTCAGAAGTTAGGGAAGGGTTTATCGCGGGCAAGAAAAAAATCTTGTCAATTTTATCTGCTAGAGGAGAGATTTTCATGAAAAAGAAACTCGTCGCTGTTGCCGTGGCAGGCTTGCTGGCCGCCCCGCTTGCACAAGCGCAAACAGCAAACGTCACGATGTACGGCGTCCTGAACATGGATCTTGAGTTCACCAGTTCCGCAAGCTCGAAGGATCTGGGCGAACTGAACCGTGTCAACTCGAACCAATCGCGTATTGGCGTCAGAGGCTCGGAATCGCTGGGTGGCGGTTTGAATGCCATTTTTCAGATCGAATCGCAATTTAACGACCAAGGCCAAGGCGGTCTGTCTGATCGTGACACGTTCGTCGGTTTAGAAGGCGCTTGGGGTAAAGTCCGCTTGGGTAACATGCTGACCCCATACAAAGACATGGACGCCATCTTCGGTAACGCGCCAACGTTTATGACCTCAATTCTGCACACGGGTGCACTCTGGGGGCAGTGGGGCGAGAGCAAAGCCAACGGTGGCTTCGGTAAGCGTATGGGCAGTTCAATCCGCTACGATACCCCGAAGATCTCCGGCTTCACCGGTGCGTTGCAATATTCGACCGATGAAACTGAAGACAATGGCTGGGTCGGTGGCGCCAGCATCGTTTACAACAACGCTGGTCTGCAAGTCGGTTTGGCTTATGAAACCAACCAAGACTATCGCAATGGCAATTCTGAAGACCAAGCCTTCACGGTCGCTGCTGGCTACGATTTCGGTATCGTGCGCCCGGCACTCGTCTATGAATACATTCAGTACAAAGACAACGGCCCGAACGCAGCCAAGCTGAAGCGCCATCTGTACGGCGGCAGCCTGACCGTGCCGATTGGCCCTGGCAAACTGTACGGTGCATTCATCTACGCCGACAAAGGCAAGGGTGACGAAGGCACGAGCCTCGGTAGACTCAGCTACGGCGATGATACTGAAGCTTATATGTACGAAGTCAGCTATACCTATCCGCTCTCGAAGCGTACCTCGGTATACGCTGGTTACGTGATGATCGACAACGAAAAGAATGCCAACTATACCTTCAGCCACCATCGTAACGCTAACGGCGGCGGCATCGATCAGCAAGGCCTGATCTTTGGTATGGCTCATTTCTTCTAAGATCATTTCGCAAGAATCCGTTTCTTTTAACGGAAACAAACCAACAGCAGGTCAGGCCTCCTTCGGGAGGCCTGATTTTTTTGGGCAACAATTTGGCGCTGATTCATGTCGCAAGCACGAGCAAAACAGGCAGAATCCGACGAAAAGCGCAGTAATAAGCGTTTTAAGGAGAATTTTCCAACGTCATATTGTTTTGTAACGCAGCAATTCATCAGCACTTCCTTAAGGAACCGCTGATCAAATCGCATCTACCGCATTTTTCTTCTCTCAAATTTGC
>DAISYG010000100.1:0-5828 GCA_036825435.1 Casimicrobiaceae bacterium
TGCTCGCTTGTTTCCCGCGCCTCTTGCGATGCTCGGCGGCTTCAACGGGGGACCCGAAACCAAAGCAACGGTTTTCCTAATTTCAGAGCTTTTGTCTTGAACGCAAGGCGCAATAAGGTCCTCCAAGCTTTTTGCAAAACTTTCCCCGGACAGCAGTGCGCGTAGGCGGGAATCCAGGAACCAATATTGATCGCGCGTGGCGCGATCTAATCAATTCCCCTCGCCCGCTTGCGGGAGAGGGGCAGGGGAGAGGGTATTCAAAAACCTCGCGGATCGGTAAACATCATCAAGGATTGCGAACAAAACGACTGAAATCGGGCTGGCGTTTTTCATTGAAAGCGTTGCGCCCTTCTTGTCCCTCTTCGGTCATATAAAAAAGCATCGTCGCGTTACCGGCGAGTTCCTGCAAACCCGCCTGACCATCGCAGTCGGCGTTGAGCGCGGCTTTCAAACAACGCAGCGCCATCGGACTGTTGCGCAATATTTCACGGCACCAGCGCACTGTTTCTTTTTCCAGTTCGGCAAGCGGTACGACGGTGTTGACCAGCCCCATGGCCAATGCTTGCGCGGCATTGTATTGACGACAGAGAAACCAGATTTCACGTGCTTTTTTCTGCCCGACAATGCGCGCCATGTACGATGCGCCCCAGCCGCCGTCAAAGGAGCCCACTTTAGGGCCGGTTTGTCCGAACACGGCGTTGTCGGCGGCAATGGTCAAATCGCACATTATGTGTAGCACATGACCGCCGCCAATTGCGTAGCCCGCTACCATTGCAATAATTGGTTTTGGACAGGTACGGATCTGACGCTGAAAATCAAGTACATTCAGATGGTGCTCGCCATGATCGTCCTGATAGCCACCATAATCGCCGCGAATTTTTTGGTCACCGCCGGAGCAAAATGCTTTTTCGCCCTCGCCAGTCAGAATGATGACGCCGATTTTATTGTCGTAACGCGCATTAGCGAGTGCGTGAATCATTTCATTGACGGTTTGCGGACGAAACGCGTTGCGTACCCGTGGGCGGTCGATGGTGATTTTGGCGATACCGTCCGCCGATTTATGGTAGCGGATATCGGTGTAGCCATGGTCGCAATCTTGCCAGGTTATCGGAGCAGTGAGTTCCTTTTCGTCGGGGTAAAGCATGAGTCTTTCCTTTGTCAAATAGGGGTAATAAAAGAACGAAGTTGTTGGCAGAATGCTTGCGGATTGTCCGCGTGAACATTGTGTCCGGCATGGGTGATGATGCGATGCGGAAACGAAGTTGCCAACGTCGAAAATTTTTGGTCGCGCTCGCCGCATACATAGAACAACGGTTGGCGTAATGCACGCAGCTTGGGTGCAAGGTCGGGCTGTTTTCCGAGCGATGTGGCGGTTAATAACGCAGCAACGCCCTGACCATCATTATCTCGTCGTTCGGCAATCCTTGTTGCACGTGCGCTAATGGATAAATCGGCAAATACCGGTTGCTGGTACCAATCGCGCAAGACCTTTTCCATCGGTTCTTGTCGGAAGCGCAGCGCCCACTGCGCGTCGTGCGTGCAACGTGCCATTTTTTCATCGGCGTTGGTTAAACCGGGGTGTGCACTTTCGATGAATAATCCGCATGGCTTTACAGTTTCGTTGGTACAGGTGTAGTGCATCGCCAAACGCCCACCCAGCGAATAACCGATCAAATAATAGCTTTCGACTTCATGTGTTTTCAGCAAATCAGTAAAAAGACAATTGAATCCAGCGAAATCGACAACAGACGTTGCTCGCGATTGTCCATGCCCGGGCAGATCGACGGCAAGACAAGGAAAGTCAGAAAAATTGGTAATGACGTTATCCCAATCGTGATGGTTTCCGAGCAGGCCGTGCAAAAAAACCAGCCAAGGTTTTTGGCGTTGTTCAACGTGAAACAGGCGAGCAAACAACATTACGCTTTCTGAAACGACTGCACCAGTTTTTTGAGCGTTTCGGCACCTTCGCTTTTGGGTACATTGATTTCGATCAGTGCCGAGGTGCGATTGCGCCAGATATCGTTCACCGTTTTTTTCAAAGCGCCCCAATCTTGTGGCGAGGCGTAAGACAATCCGAACATTTCTGCCGCATGTGAAAAATGAAGATCGTGCGGCATCTGATAAAAACGTTCGCGTTCCGGTTCGGGTGTTGGCAGCAACGAAAAAATACCGCCACCGTTGTTGTTGACGACGATCAGCGCAAATGGCGTGCGGATTTGTCGCAACAGCGATAACGCGTTCAAATCATATAGCGCGGAAAGATCGCCGATCACCGCCAGCGTCGGTTTTCCAGACGCGGTGATGACGCCTGCGGCAGTGGACACCAGCCCGTCAATGCCACTGGCGCCACGGTTGCTGTAGACGGGGTAACCAGCAGGCAGCTGCGCCAACGCGTCGATCAAACGTAATATCAAACTGTTGCCGAGAAAAAGTTGACCGTTTTCGGGGAGCAGTTCGGGCAAATAATGCGCCAGCCGTGCTTCACTCAAGTGATCTTCCAATGTTTGTTCAATCACGGCGTTGGCTTGTGCGCTCAATGATGTCAGTTCATTTGTCCATGAACGATTTTGCTTGACCGGATGCGCCGCGAGCCAATCGGCAATGTCACAAACAATGCGTCGCCCGCGATGGTGCGCCGGATCAAGACGACTGGTTTTGTGATCGATCAGCCAGTATTCTTGTGGAGAACATGTTGCCTGCCATTGCAATAATCGCTTTCCGGTAAGATGGCTGCCGAATTGAATCACGATTTCAGCGTCAGCCAATATGGATTGCGCGTGCGTATCTGCCAACCATAGATCTGCATATGGTAAGGGCTGTCCGGTTTGCGATAACGCGTCGGCGAGCAGAGGCCAGCCGAGATGCGCCGTCCATGCGGCGACTTGTGCGCCGTATTCGGCAGGGATTTTCCCCGCGACGACAACACCTTTTTTGGTTTGCCACTGTTGCCAGTCCGGCTGCGTGCGTACCGCACGCAGAATTTCTTTGCGTAGCCACGGCTGGTCGCTTTGCCACCATGTGCCGAGCGCATCCGACCATGCTTGATCAATATTGGTTTTTTCGCCGTATAACGGTTCAGCGAATGGGCAGTTGATGTGCAGTGCGCCGGTGTGAAGGTTCGCCATCGCATCATCGACTGTAGATGTCAACCACGCGGCAGGAATGGCGGGCGTTGGTCGTGGCAAATTGATGGTTTGCAACGGGTGACGCGCAAACATGTTTTCCTGCGGCATCGCTTGATTGGCGCCGCAACCGATTGCTTCGGGCGGACGGTCTGCGGTGAGCAGCACCAGACGCTCATCGGATAAACCGGCCTCGATCAGCGCCGGGTAAAGATTGGCGGCGGCGGTTCCCGAGGTCACGATAACGACGACCGGACGACGCGACGCTTTCGCCAGCCCCAAGGCAAAATGGCCGAGACCGCGTTCGTCGAAGTGCGTGTGGCAGTTCAATCGCGGATGCGATGCTGCTTCGAGCGTCAACGGCGTCGAGCGTGAGCCGGGCGCGATACAAACATCGCAGACGGCGTGACGCGAGAGCGTTTCCAGCAGAACATGCGCCCAGCGACGATTGAATTCAGCGCGATCAGTGTAACTTGGGGAGGTCATGACGACGCGGCGAAAAAAGCAGATCATGGATTGTAGCGCACCGATGACGCGCGCGGTTTTTTGTGGGTGTCATAAAGATGTTAAATAGCTTCAGGAATTTCTGAAGAATGTCGCGAGCGGAGGCAAGGCAAGGCGAAATTCAACGAAAAAGTGCGGTTTACTTGGTATAAATGAGCATTTTGAGGGGGATTCCAACGTCGCATTGCCTTCGCGCAGCAATGATTCAGAAGTTCCTTTACAAAGCCACGATTGCCAAGCACTACAAACAGGAATAACATAAAGCTGTTCTTGGGTCTCATCACCATCTGTTAAGGAGGAAGGAAGCCATGAATCAAACCGCAGTAGTCAACGATGCCGCACAGTTGCAGGCCCGGCTCGAAGCCTTGCGCAGCGAGCACCACAATCTCGATAGAACCATCCCTTCTTTATTCAATTCCCCAACCAGTGACGAAATGACGATCCGCGATCTCAAAAAGCGGAAGTTGTTCCTCAAGGATCAGATCGTTGCGTTGGAGCAGCAGCTCGGACTGAGTCCGAACGGCTAAGGAAACACTGATTAATTACTGCGCGCGCGCAATACGGCGTTGGAATTGTCCTCAAAATGCTCATTTACATCTGTGTAAACTCTGCTTTTTCGTTGAATTTCGCCTTGTCTTGCCCGCGCTCGCGACATTAATCAGCGCTTCCTTAAACAACAGACGAATGATCTGCGAGTAGACTACGCAGGCTTTCTGCCTTCGTTTCGATCTCGCGCCATTCTTCGCCAGCTTGAGAGCCGGCAACGATGCCGCCGCCGGCATAGAGTTTCATGCGCTGGTTTTCAACCAGCGCAGAGCGTAAGCTAACCGCAAACTCCGCTTGCGTCTGAGAAAAATAACCAACAGTTCCCGCGTACCAACCGCGCGAAAACGGTTCTTCGTGGTCGATAAAATGAAGCGCTGCTTCACGCGGCAAACCGGCGACAGCGGCAGTCGGTTGCAAACGCCGTAGGCATTCCGCATCATCAGCGCGTGTCAGTTGCACATCAACCGCGCGCTTCAAGTGTTGAACTTTACGCAAACGAATCACGTGTAGCGGCGACACGGTGAACGTTGCCGCGATGTTTTTCAGTCGCTCGCTGATATCGTCAACGACCAATTGATTTTCATGGAGATTTTTGGGGTCGTGCATCAGCCAGTCGGCAAGACGTTGCGCCTGTTCATCATTGGCATCATTGGCGACAGTTCCCGCCACCGCCTCAGTCAACAGAGTGTCATGTTGGCGCGAATACAAACGCTCCGGTGATGAGCCGAGAAAGGACTGCGTTGGCGACAGCGCACACCAGAAATGATAACAACGTGCGTTAACATTGCGACTGGCGGCGAGAAATGCCGCGGGTGATAGCGACTGACTGAGTTGCAGCGTCGAGCAGCGGGCGAGTACGACTTTTTGGAAGTGCCCGTTACCGATTTCCATCAACGCCTTTTCGATCAACCGCTGCCAGTTTTCGTAATCAGGTTGATGTTGCACGGATTGAATGGTGACCGTGTCGATTGACGGCAGTGGTTGCGCGTTGCAACAGCAGTCGAAAAAAGTTCGCGCATCATGCAATGCTTGCATACGCGGTAGCGATGGATCCAAATGGCAGATGAGCGTCAGCGTTTTTTCGCTTTGTCGCCATTCGACGCGCGGCAGAAACAGCATGCTTTTTTGTTGATGTGTTCCAACTTCCGCCCGATCAAACGCATTCAATCCCCAAAGGCGCATTTCCAGCGTGGCGTGTTGACTGAGAAACGCCTGCGCTTGTTGCGGGCAGTCGAATGTGGCTGCCGCGCCGCATACCGCAACTTCTTCAGTATTGTCGCGATGTTGCCAATACAGTTTGGGAAATGCGTTTTGCGCGTGCAGCCATTCCAGCAGCGGCGCTTGTTCAGAAATTGTTTGCTGAATGGAAAAAGAGCGCTCCCCCGTTGACTCGGCGGCAAGCAGCTGCGTACGCAATTCATCGATGAGGCGGGTGAACATGAGTAATCAAAAATGCGGGCTAAAAACGCCCGTTATCTTAGCATTGCTGCTACGAGAAACAAACCATCGAATATGGTAGACATTCTGAATAATGATATTTCCAGAAAAACAAAAATGACCACGGATAAAAACTTTAACATTACTCCCTTACCCCCCGTTGGAGCCGCCGAGCATCGCAAGAGGCGCGGGAAACAAGCGAGCATTGTTCGAGCGAGC
>DAISYG010000101.1:0-5759 GCA_036825435.1 Casimicrobiaceae bacterium
CAAGCGGGAGAGGGGAGCGAGTTTTGGGCGCATGATTCCTGTTTGATTTGATTGATACGCTTTTCTACCACACCATTCAAGAGTATCTCCGCATCGTCCTCACTTGCGAAAGCAAGGCTTTCTTGGCTCGCTTCTCCCGCTTGCAAGGAGCGAGTTTCTGGCAAGCTGTGGTCTCCTTGATCAACCCACCCAATAGTTGGGAGCCTCCTTGACGATCTGCACATCGTGTACATGCGATTCGCGCATACCAGCCGAAGTGATTTCGACAAATTCGGCTTGCGTACGCAGTGCTTCAATATCCTTGCAACCGCAGTAGCCCATCGCCGCACGCAGCCCGCCAATCAGTTGGTGGATGATGGCAGCCAACGGCCCTTTGTAGGGCACGCGCCCTTCAATACCTTCGGGCACCAGTTTTTGTGCCGCTGCCGGATCGCCTTTTTCCAGTTCCTGAAAGTAGCGGTCTGAACTGCCCTGCTGCATCGCGCCGAGCGAACCCATGCCACGGTAGGTTTTATACGAACGCCCCTGGAAAAGTTCGATCTCGCCCGGCGCTTCTTCCGCACCGGCGAACAGGCTGCCGAGCATCACGGCGGAAGCACCCGCTGCAATCGCTTTGGCGATATCGCCCGAGTAGCGAATGCCGCCGTCGGCAATGATGGGAATGCCCGCGCTTTCTGCCGCTTCGTTGACGCGCATCAGCGCAGAAATCTGCGGTACGCCGACACCGGCCACAATACGCGTGGTACAGATCGAACCGGGGCCGATACCAACTTTCACCGCATCTGCACCGTGATCAATCAGCGCCTGTGCCGCTTCACGGGTAGCGATGTTGCCGCCGATCACTTCAATGTGCGGGAAACGCTTTTTCACCCAGGCAACGCGATCCAGCACGCCCTGCGAATGTCCGTGCGCCGTATCAACGCAAAGGACATCGACACCGGCTTCGATGAGCAGTTCTGCACGCCGTTCGTTGTCCGCTGCGACGCCAATCGCCGCGCCCACGCGCAGACGCCCGTGTTCGTCTTTACAGGCGTTAGGGTGCTCGGTGGATTTGAGAATATCCTTGATGGTGATCAGACCGCGCAGTTCCATGGCGTCGTTCACCACCAGCACGCGCTCCAGCCGGTGCTCGTGCATCAGTCGTTTGGCACCTTCCAATTCGCTGCCTTCCATCACCGTGACCAGCTTGTCGCCACGCGTCATGATTTCGGAAACGGGCTGTTCCAGTCGCGTTTCAAAGCGCAGATCGCGGTTGGTCACAATGCCGACAACTTTGCCGTTATCGACAACCGGCAGCCCAGAGAATTTGTATTTTTTGGTCAGCGCCAACACGTCGCCAACTTTCATCGTCGGTGGAATCACGATCGGATCCTTGACGATGCCACTCTCGAAGCGCTTGACCTTGGAAACCTTGTCCGCCTGCTCTTCGGGCGTCATGTTCTTGTGAAGAATGCCGATCCCGCCTTCCTGCGCAATGCTGATTGCCAGTCGCGTTTCGGTGACAGTATCCATCGCCGCTGACATGATGGGAACGTTCAGCTTGATGTTTCGTGTTAATCGCGTTTGAAGGGAAACTTCTCTCGGGACGACAACCGAATGGGCAGGTATCAGGAGAACGTCGTCAAATGTTAAAGCTTTATGAATGGGTCGCATGTGCGTCGATTCCTCGCAAAAGTGGATTATACTCACGTTGTGGAAACTCCCCAAGAGGCACAACAATAATTTCAGGAGCAACAAGCATGAACACAACGTCTTTTATCCGAAATGTTTTCCTCGTCACGGCAGGTGTATTGCTGTGTTCGGGCGCTTCCGTCGCGGCGCTATACAAATCGGTTGATGAGAACGGCAACGTAACCTATTCCGACAAGCCGCCGATGACACCTAAAAGTGAGACAACCACGAAAATGCGTAATGTTCCTCCGCCCGGTGACCCCGATGCCGCCAAGAAGCTGGTCAAGGAAGAAACCGCGTTTCAGGAACGCGTGAACGAACGCGAAGCGGCGGAAACCAAAGCGCAGGAAGATCGCCAGCAGCAAGCAGAAAAAGATCGCTTCTGCCGCGATGCACGCATGAACATCAATCAGTATCGGGATTCAGGACACCGTATTTATCGCGCTGGTGAAAAGCCGGGCGAGCGCGTGTTGATGGACAGCGCCGCGCGCGAGCAAGAAGCCAAACGCCTGGAAGAGGAAATGAAAAAAGCAGACTGCAAGTAAGCCAAAGAAAACCGAAACGCGGCGAACAAGGTACATGTCCGCCGCGTTTTTTATTCAGCCAACATCTTGTCCAACAACTCGTTAACTTCCGGCGAGCGTTCTTTTTGTCGCAGTTCTTGCAAAAGCATGAATGCTTGATTACGCTGCGGCACGCTCCATTTTTTCCACGAACGGAATGCGTTCAGCAACGTTGATGCGCTGTGCGGGTTACTGGCGTCGAGCACATCAATGTAGTGTGCCACCAGCCGATAGCCCTGCCCATCCTCGCGATGAAATATCGGAAAATTGCGCAGTGCAAACGCGCCCAACAATGCACGTACGCGGTTCGGATTTTTCAATGTGAACATTGGATGTTCCGTCAACGTTTTCACTCGCGTCAAAGTGTCGTCGTTGTTGCGCGTGGCTTCCAGCGTAAACCATTTGTCGAGCACCAACGGATGATGGCGCCAACGTTGTGCGAAATCAGCATATAAATCACCGCGCAACGGATCGCTGCTATCGCGAATGGCGCTTAATGCCGCGATGGTGTCGGTCATGTTGTTAGCGTGCTGATAAAGGTTCTCAGCCAATGCTAATGATGATGCATTGTCATTGGCGCAAGCAACCGATAACGCATGAGCGGCCAAGCGACGATGTGCTTGTTGCTCGATTACTGGTGCGTAGGGTGTGTTCGCCGTGCATTCACGTTGTTGATTAAATATTGTTTGCAATTCGTTCTGCAAACGATCCGCCAAAGTTTTCAGCAGGAATTGCCGTGCATTGATGAACGCATTGCAATCAAACGGCGCATAATCATCAACCAACGCAGCAAGATCGGGACAACTGAGCGCCAGCGCGCGCAGCATCGGATCGCTTTTTTCATCGTTGAGTAATGCAACGTAGAGCGCGAGAAAATTCTCCGAGACCTTCAACGTTTTTTGTTCACTCGCCACTTGTGCCAAATTTGCCAACTCTTGAACGAAACAACGTTGCATGGCGTCCCAACGATTAACCGGATCGGTATCAAAGCGCGCCAAGCGTTGCAAATCGTTTTTGCTGTAATCGAACAACAAGCGCGCAGGCGCAGAACCGTCACGCAACAACGATGGCACGACATTGGGCGGAACATCGCGGAAGACAAATGTTTGCTCTTGTTCATGCAAAACCAACACACGATTTTCTGGTGCGTCCTCATCGTTGTTTTGCCGCAGCGCCACATGCTTGCCCTCCTGATCCAGTAGCGCAAAACCTACCGGGATCACAAGCTCTTTTTTCACCGGTTGTCCGGGTGTCGGCGACGTGTGTTGCGCGAGTGTCAAGCGATATTCCTGTGTATCGTGTTGATATTCCGCACGGGCGCGAATTTCGGGCGTACCCGCCTGCGCATACCAGCGTTTGAACTGCGTCAAATCAACGCCGGACGCATCCTGCATCGCCTGCACAAAATCGTCGCACGTGACGGCTTGCCCATCGTGGCGTTCGAAATAAAGCCCCATGCCACGTTGGAAACCATCTTCGCCGAGTAGCGTATGTTGCATGCGGATCACTTCCGCACCTTTTTCATAGACGGTCGTCGTATAAAAATTATTGATTTCCTGGTATTCATCGGGGCGCACCGGATGTGCGGTCGGCCCGGCATCTTCGGGAAACTGGCGACGACGGAGGAAATCAACCATCTGAATACGTTCGCTCGCTGCCGAACCCATGTCTGATGAAAATTGCTGATCGCGGAAAACGGTCAGCCCTTCTTTCAACGACAATTGAAACCAGTCGCGACAGGTAATACGGTCACCTGTCCAGTTGTGAAAATACTCATGCGCGATCACGCTTTCAATCGAATGATAATCATCGTCGGTCGCTGTCTCTGGATCAGCAAGCACCAATGCACTGTTGAAAACGTTGAGTCCTTTATTTTCCATCGCGCCCATGTTGAAATCATCGGCGCAAAAAATCATGAAACGATTGAGATCATATTCGCGGCCATAACGTTCTTCGTCCCAACGCATCGCGCGCTTGAGCGCGTTCATCGCATAAGTGCAGCGCGGAATATTTTCTTTTGTCGAATAGATTTCGAGATCAACGTGGCGACCGGAACAGGTGACAAACTGATCGCGTAATACATCAAGATCACCGGCAACCAGCGCAAACAAATAACACGGCTTGGGGAACGGGTCGTTCCAAGTGGCAAAATGACGTTCGTCATCCAGCACACCCTGCTCAATAAGATTGCCGTTCGACAGCATCACCGGTTGCGTCTTCCGATCACCGCGAATCATCACCGTGAAACGCGTCAACACATCGGGGCGATCAGGAAAATAAGTGATACGACGAAAACCTTCCGCTTCGCACTGCGTACAAAACACACCGGACGACAAATACAAACCTTCCAGTTCGGTGTTGTCGGCGGGGACATGTCGCGTTTTCACCGTTATCGTTCCGCGTTCGCCCACGTTGAGAATGCGTAGCTGCACATCGGTAAGCTGATATTGCTCCGGTGTCAGTAAAACATCATTCAGACGTACTTCCAACAACGTCTGTTTTTCGCCGTTCAGAACAAAATCCTGCGCCGCGTTCGCGTTTGGATTGCGCTCAAAGTGCAGCGTTGAAGTTACCTTCGTTGCCTGCGCATCAAGATCAAAGATCATCTCAAGACGCGGAACAAGAAAAGCCGGTGGACGATAATCAAGGCGATGACGAGTTATTGTGTGGGACATGATGGTTCACGCTCATGTTGTTTTGGGGCGATGTATTTTTATCGCCGATCATAAAAGATACGGCGCTATAAAGTAGCGCCGTATCGGTGGAAGCATTGGTGCCTCCTTTGATTATTCTGCGGTGTCTTCTTCACCATCTTCTTCAAGCTCGTAGTCTTTCCACTTGCTTTTCACTGTGCGGCTCAGGCTACGATAAAGATCGGGCTGATTGGTTTTCAGATGCTTGATGATCTCATAATCGACTCGTTTGATTTGGCTCAGGTCAATCTGTTCAACGTGCACCAGACGCAATAATTCGCGTACCGGTTTCGGCATCGAGCGACCACTCTCGTAGCGGGAACCACCACTTTGAGTAACGCCGACCTGAGACCAGAAGCGCTCCTGGTTCATGCCACGGCGAAGACGAATTTCGCGCGGGTTTAAAGTTGTATCATTATTTTTCACAATTCATTTCCTTATCAAAATTAAATTTCACTACACTTAAAAATTTTCTTTGTGGACAGCCAATGCGGCGTAATTACTCCTCCGTTCTCTCTATATTTTTACGAACTAGCAATTTTCAAGCTCGCTGCAATCTCCACCCAAAGGCAAACTGCCTCTCGAACAGCAAATAACGCGCCACTTCAAAAACAATTTATACTCTGTACGCATTATCGTATGATCAGCATTTGCATAACACGTATGACATAATATACAGGGCAAAGTTGTGTAAAATAATGTCATTCTAAAACCACGTGTCGCTTATTGCAAACATACTTCCTGAAAATGGATTCATGCAACCGTCTTTTTATATTCAATCGTGCTCAAAAACAACTATATTCTGATAGTACATGATATTTTTCTCAAGTAT
>DAISYG010000102.1:0-5522 GCA_036825435.1 Casimicrobiaceae bacterium
ATATAAAGCAGAGTTCCCACCTAAGCTACTGTCCGATTTCCTGGGGCCACTTCTG
This sequence comes from Casimicrobiaceae bacterium, assembly GCA_036825435.1. Classification (GTDB taxonomy): domain Bacteria; phylum Pseudomonadota; class Gammaproteobacteria; order Burkholderiales; family Casimicrobiaceae; genus UBA931. The sequence continues at coordinate 56 of DAISYG010000102.1, forward strand.
CAGGGGCGAAAATTTTTTCGCCCTACGGTTGCGGTTGCTGATCCTTGATGCCTGTTCTCTGTCATCTGATTCCTGAATGCCGCTATCTTTTCCAACAAAACTTGGTTATCGTACGGCAATTCCTTTTTTGATCGCCTAAACAGATGTTGGTTTATCCGCATATCAATCCTGTCGCCATCAGTATCGGCCCGTTCGCCGTACATTGGTACGGTGTCATGTATCTGCTGGGTTTCCTCCTTTTTTATTTTCTGGGCAAATACCGCATCAAACGCGGGCGCTATCCGGGCTGGCAAACGCACGATGTTGATGATCTGCTTTTTTACGGTGTGCTTGGGCTGATTATCGGCGCGCGGCTGGGCTACGTTCTTTTTTATAAGCCGACCTATTACTTCAGTCATCCGCTGGAAATCGTCCAGCTCTGGCACGGTGGCATGAGTTTTCACGGCGGGCTTCTCGGTGTGCTCGCTGCGATCACTTTTTTCGCTTGGCGGCGCAAACGCGCTTGGTTCGATGTCAGCGATTTTGTCTCGCCGCTGATTCCGCTCGGGCTTGCCGCCGGACGGATGGGCAACTTCATCAATGGCGAGCTGTGGGGCAAGCCGACAGCGTTACCGTGGGGCATGATTTTCCCGCATGTCGATGATTTGCCGCGTCATCCGTCCCAGCTTTACGAATTGGCGCTCGAAGGCGTCCTTCTGTTCATGATTTTGTGGTGGTTTTCCGCCAAACCGAAACCGCGCGCGGCAGTTTCGGCGCTGTTTCTGATCGGCTATGGCAGTTTTCGCTTTCTCGTCGAGTTTACACGCGAGCCGGACAGTTTCCTGCCCGACTTGCCTCTGCACCTGTCGATGGGGCAATGGCTGTCATTCCCGATGGTAGTCGTCGGGATTGTGATCATGATTTGGGCGTATCGACGGAAAAAGTGATCAAAGCCACAAACTGAGTGATAAAGAAGATAAGATACGCTTGCAGTGCCCGTATCCTAACAAAGGAAATTTATTCTATTCTGACGAAAGGGATTATGATGATTGCAATCGACTGGTTTCTTGATGTACTGAAAAATAAATATGTCAAATTTGATGGTCGCGCCGGGCGTCCCGAATATTGGTTTTTTGTTTTGATCGTTACCGTTATCGGATTTATCCTGACCGTGATTGATCGCATGGTGCTGGGCATGGACGTTCCGATTCTGACGGGTATCTTCTATCTGGCGGTATTGTTGCCGCAACTGGCGGTGTGTATTCGCCGTTTCCATGACCAAGACCGTAGTGGTTGGTTTGTTCTTCTGAGTTTGATTCCTTTTGTCGGTCCGATCATTGTTCTGATTTTCATGGTGCTTCCGGGCACGCCGGGCGATAACCGTTTCGGGCCGCCTGCGCCAACAGCGCCGAGTAAATAGGGAAAATATGCTCCATAAAAAACGCGGCATATCGCCGCGTTTTTGTTTCCTTGTTTTTCTTATTCTTCCCGTCGATATTCGCCTTCAATAATTTCCACCGACGACCGCGAATTGGTCGCGCGTTCGCGTGGCGGTTCTTGATACGGCGGCGACGTATGCGGGCGAGAAAAAGGGGTTGACGGTGTTGGCGCGCTACGTCCGAAAAACAGCAAAAGAAGCGCGATGCAGGCGCTACCGATGCCGGGCAGGACAAGCAGGAAGCCAGCCAACGAACGGCGTAAACTGCCGAGGATCGCCAGCGGCGAGACTTCGAGACGGCGTAGCGCTTGCCAGTGTTCTTGCACTCGTCGCCATTCCAGCGTTAGCAACACGACACCCGCGACAGCGGGCAGCACGAAAAACAGCCACGCATCAAGGTCGAGCGCGTCAGCGAGCATGAACGTGAGCCAGACATCAAGCGCCCACGGAATCAGCAACCAGAAAAAAACAATAAAAGGCATAATCACTTTCTTGACGTATTCAAAGGAATCACTGCTTAATTACTGCACGCAAGCAATACGGCGTTGGAATTTTCTTCAAAATGCTCATTTACATCTGAGTAAACTGCGCTTTTTCGTCAAACTCCACCTTGTCTTGCTCGCGTTCGCGACATGAATCAGTGATTCCTAACCATTCTATCGCACGATAACCACCGCCAAACAGAGAAGGAGTGCAACAGATGTTGATGGTTTATACAACACTTCCCAACCATGACACGGCTTGCCGATTGGCGCGCGATTTGGTTGAACAACGACTGGCAGCTTGCGTGCACGTCGGCGCGGCCATTCAGGCGATTTATTGCTGGCAAGGCGTTGTCGAACAGGCGACGGAATTCCCATTGATGATCAAAACGTCGCAAGCATGTTACGCTGCTTTGCAATCATGGCTGGTGACTCATCACCCATATGACGTTCCTGAAATCGTCGCTGTTGCGGCAGATCGCGTGTTGCCAGAATACCTTAAGTGGGTGCAACAGGAGACGAAAACAAGCCCTGTCTAGTGCAATCAATCCGTTATAATCAATCCCTTGTTTGGTGTCGGAGGGCTTTGCCATGAAACGGATTTTGGCTGTTTTGACGATGCTGTTGTTGTCGGGCTCAGCATGGGCTTCGTGTGGAAGCAATCCGTTGGCGCACGAAGAAGCATTTCGTTTGTCGGCTGTACCGTTGAGCGATCACGCGGTCGAAGTGCGCATTGAAATTGAGCCGTGCTATTACCTTTATCAGGACAAGCTGAAGTTTTCGCTGACGCCAGCGGAAATCGGCAAAGTGGCGATGCCGGTCGGCACTTTGAAACAGGATTCGTTTTTTGGGCAGACCAGCGTTTATTACGGGAAAGTCACCGTGACGCTGCCGTTTGCGCCTTTGCCGAAGGGAGCGTCGGTGACGCTGAAGGCGGAATATCAGGGCTGCGCAGAAGCGATTGGCCTTTGCTATCCGTTGTCGGCACAGATGTTGACGTTCATGATTCCAAAATCCGCCGGTCCGGGCGAAGAAGTTTTTGCCCGTGAGCCGAAAAAACGTTGGTTTTGATTTATTTTTTCAATCTTTTTTCTTTCACTTTTTTCAAAATGATGCCATCTACTTTTTCCAAAATTACGTTTGTTTCATTCCTGCTGTTAATGATTTCCGCCTGCAGCGACAACACGACCGATCAAGCTGCCAATCAAAACGCCGCGCCATCAAGCGATCCCGAAGTTGCCGTGCAGACGATCGAAGAAAAAGCGCCGATGGGCAAATTGCCGGATGACCCGTTGGAGCAGATGCGCATCACGCTGAAGCCATTTTGGCTTCCGTTTGGCAATGGTGGAATCATCATGGTGGCGGATGCCAAAGAGCCAGCCATGAACTCATTGGCTTTTCAGCGGTTGCTCAAGCTTTATCCCGAAATCGAGCCGAAAGACAACACCGCTTGGGAGCCTCTCGCCGAAAAACTGGCGGAACGTTGTCTGGCGTTAACCCGCGAAGCGAAGATTGAATACGGTGTTTATGAGTTGAAGAATTATCATAAAACGTATGCCGAAGACGGCACGCTTTATTTTGACTCTAAAGGTGGTGCGCCGATCGGCTTGCCGGACGCCGAGGTGCTGGCGTTCACGTTCACCGAGGAACACGAAAAACTGATTCGCCACATGAATGTGCGCGCCGATGAAGGAAGCGTTTGGCTGATGCATTTCACGCAACCGTATGTCGGCCATCACGATATGTACCGTGCAATGGCGATGGCGTTAGGCGACACCATTCCCGAGGACGTGGAAATTCCGATGGAAAACAAGCATTATTACGACATTCTGCAGAGGGAAATGATTTTTGCGGCACAAGCGTTCTGGCTGCACGCGCAGATGCCTGATGGAAAGTAGTTTTTATTAACCTTGCCGCGTCTTTATAACGCTTTTTTGTTGATGTCAAAATGTCTTCTCCTCCTCGCCCAATCGTTCTGATGATTCTCGACGGCTTCGGCGTGCGCGCCGATGCGGCCGACAATGCCGTGACGCGCGCGAAGATGCCGTTCTGGCACTCTCTGTGTGCGAACTATCCATACACGACGCTGAACGCATCGGAATCGTTTGTCGGTTTGCCGTCGGGGCAGATGGGCAATTCCGAGGTTGGTCATTTGAACATCGGCGCCGGGCGCGTTGTCTGGCAAGAACTTACGCGCATCGACCGTGCGCTGGCGGCAGCGGAAAAAGGTGAAGCGAATGAGCTGACCGACTCCCCGGCGTTTCAACAATTGATCGCGGTGGTACACAAAGGCACGCTTCATGTTTTGGGGTTGCTGTCGCCGGGCGGCGTACACAGCCACGAAAACCATATTTTCGGCGTGATTCGGTTGGCGTTGGCGCAAGGCGTGCAGCGCGTTCGTGTTCACGCATTTCTGGACGGGCGCGATACACCACCGCGGAGTGCGGCAGAATCGTTGGCCGCGTTGCAGCGCGTGTGTGCATCGTTTCCGACGGGGCAAGCGCAGATCGCGTCGATCTGCGGACGCTATTATGCGATGGACCGCGATAAACGCTGGGATCGCACCGAACGCGCGTACCAATTATTGACGGAAGGCAAGACGGCGTTTTGTTATGCGGATGCGCAGGCTGCACTGACGGCGGCGTATGCGCGCGGCGAAGACGATGAATTTGTACAGCCGACGGCGTTGTCTGATATTGATCATGCAACGATTAGCGATGGCGACAGCGTCGTTTTCATGAATTTCCGTGCCGATCGCGCCCGCCAACTCACGCATGCACTGACCGATGAAACATTCGATGGTTTTCCCCGCGCAGTGAAACCGAAACTGGCGACGCTGGTCACGCTCACTTCGTACGGCACGGCGTTGGCGTCGTTACCGGTGATTTTTGCACCGCAGCATATCGACAACGGATTGGGCGAATACCTCGCCAAGCAGGGAAAAACGCAGTTACGTATTGCGGAGACTGAAAAATACGCGCACGTTACGTACTTTTTCAGCGGCGGCGTTGAAACCGTGTTGCCCGGCGAAGAACGCATTTTGGTGCCGTCGCCGAAAGTGGCGACGTACGATTTACAACCGGCGATGAGTGCGCCGGAAGTGACCGACCGTTTGGTCGAGGCGATCGACAGCGGTCGGTTTGACTTTATCGTCATCAACTATGCCAACGGCGATATGGTCGGACACAGCGGCAAGCTCGACGCTACGATCGCGGCACTGGAAACGCTGGATGGCTGCCTGCAACGCGTGGTGACCGCGTTGCAAAAAGTTGGTGGCGAAATCCTGATCACGGCGGATCACGGCAATGCTGAGATGATGTTCGATCCGCAAACCGGTCAACCGCATACGGCGCACACGCTTAATCCGGTGCCGTTGGTGTATGTGGGACGCAAGGCGACGCTGATTCCCGATGGCTCGTTATGCGATCTGGCGCCGAGCGTGTTGACATTGATGGGATTGCCCGCACCTTCGGAAATGGAAGGACATTCTCTGGTCGCGCTGGCGGAAAAGTAATTTAATCCCTTCGGGTTAAATTCCCCGCCGCTTGCGGCGTAAACTTGGTTGATG
>DAISYG010000103.1:0-5498 GCA_036825435.1 Casimicrobiaceae bacterium
ATATCTGCTATCCGCAAACAATCAATAAAGTGCGATTAAATCAGTGTTTCCTTAAGTTCAATGATTTAAGTTCGGTGATGTAACATATATATTTATTTCTGTTTGCGTGAAGATATTTTGCGCTGCATCATATTTCTGGCATTTGGGGTGTTTACAATGACACGGTATTTGCCCTAACCAGAGATGATTGCGATGGCTACAAAATCTGCGGTAGAGTTTTTCAATTACAAGGTGGTTCGTCAGTTTGCCGTGATGGCGGTAGTCTGGGGAGCCGTGGGGATGATCGTCGGCGTGCTGATTGCTGCGCAGTTGATGTGGCCGGCGCTGAACTTTGATATCCCGTGGTTGACCTACGGAAGATTGCGTCCGCTGCACACCAACGCGATGATTTTTGCGTTCGGCGGCTGCGCGCTTTTTGCAACCTCTTATTATGTTGTTCAACGTACCTGCCAAACCAAACTGTTTGCGTCGCGGTTAGCGTCGTTCACGTTCTGGGGTTGGAATCTTGTTCTTGTTCTAGCAGTCATTTCTCTGCCGCTCGGTATGACCAGCACCAAAGAGTATGCGGAACTGGAGTGGCCGATTGATGTTTTGATCACGATCGTTTGGCTGGCTTACGCCGTCGTGTTCTTCGGTACGATTGCGATTCGTCGCGTCAAACATATTTATGTGGCGAACTGGTTCTACGGCGCGTTCATCATTGCCACCGCGCTCCTGCATATTTTCAACAACATCGAAGTGCCGGTAACACTGACCAAATCCTATTCGGCGTACGCGGGCGTGCAAGATGCGGTCGTACAATGGTGGTACGGTCATAACGCGGTAGGCTTTTTCCTCACCGCGGCGTTTCTCGGCATGATGTATTATTTTGTGCCGAAGGAAGCGGGAAGACCAATCTATTCTTACCGTTTGTCGGTGGTTCACTTCTGGGCGTTGATCTTTACTTATATGTGGGCGGGACCGCATCATTTGCATTACAGCGCGTTGCCCGACTGGGCGCAGTCACTGGGAATGGTGTTCTCGCTGATTCTGTTGGCGCCTTCGTGGGGCGGCATGATCAACGGGATCATGACGCTTTCAGGTGCTTGGTACAAATTGCGCAGCGATCCTATCCTCAAATTCATGATCGTGGCACTTTCCTTCTATGGCATGTCCACGTTCGAAGGACCGATGCTGGCGGTGAAAACCATTAATGCGCTGTCGCACTTTACGGACTGGACGATCGGTCACGTGCATTCTGGCGCACTGGGCTGGGTTGGCTTCATCACCATCGGCAGTCTGTATTATTTGCTTCCGCGTCTTTACGGTCAAACTCAAATGTGGTCGATGAGTCTGGTCAACACGCATTTCTGGATCGCCACCATCGGCATCGTGCTTTACGTTGCGTCGTTGTGGATTGCCGGTGTGATGCAGGGTTTAATGTGGCGTGCCGTGAACGATGACGGAACTCTGGTTTACACGTTTGTTGAATCCGTGAAATACAGTTTCCCTTTCTGGGCGATTCGTATCATCGGCGGCGGCATGTATCTTGCGGGGATGTTGTTGATGTTCTACAACATGATCAAAACCATCGGCGCCGGAAAACCTGCGGAAATGGAAGTTCCGGTAACCGTACCAGCAAGCGCATGATCGGAAGGAGCAAGCCCATGAGTTTCTTTTCACACCAAACGCTTGAAACCAAACTGCCATTACTGATTATCGCGATCACGATCGTGGTCAGCATCGGTGGTTTGACCTTGAATATTCCCGTTTTCTTTCAAGAGTCGACGACTCAGCCGGTGGCGGGTCTGAAACCTTACACGGCATTGCAACTGGAAGGGCGCGATATTTATATTCGTGAAGGTTGTCATGTTTGCCATACGCAAACGGTGCGTCCGTTCCGCTCAGAAAATGAGCGTTATGGACACTATTCGGTGGCGGGCGAATATGTTTACGATCATCCGTTCCTGTGGGGGTCGCGTCGAACCGGTCCTGATTTGCAACGGCTCGGCGGCCGTTATTCCGATGAATGGCATCGTATCCATTTGCACAACCCGCGCCACGTTGTGCCGGATTCGAACATGCCGAACTATCCGTGGCTGAAAAAAACACCGGCCAATGCGGGCACGATTGCCAAAAGAATGAGCACGCTCAAAATACTCGGCGTACCTTATACCGACGAAGAAATCAAAGCGGCAGCGTCGGATTTGGACGGAAAAACCGAAGAAGATGCGATGATCGCCTACCTACAGAATCTGGGCATGGCTTTGAAGCAGGTGAGGTGATCGGCGATGAGTGTTGGCTTCTTTGGCAGCGCAATGACGGTACTGATGTTCGTGGCGTTCATGATTATTGTGTTCTGGACTTTCAGCAGTCGTAGAAAAAAAGATTTTGACGATGCCGCCAACGCACCGTTCGCATTGTCCGATGATGCCGAAAGTCCCGAGTGTTCAAAGCCGGGCAAACCATTGATGAACCATAGGAATGTCAATCATGATGAGTGACTTCACATCCGAATTTTGGAGTGTATACGTTATTGTATTTACGCTACTGGGGATCATTTTTTGCGCTTTTCTGCTCGTGGCGATGGGCAGGAAAAACGAAACGAAAAAGCAGCAGGATGCGGAGCATCATGTTTGGGATGGTGATCTTGCCGAAAACAATAATCCGTTGCCGAACTGGTGGTATATCATGTTCTGGGGACTGCTGATTTTCGTTATCGGCTATCTGATTTACTATCCCGGTCTCGGTTCTTTTCAGGGCGTGGGCAAATGGTCGTCGATCGGTCAGTTCGAAGAAGAGATGAGCAAGATCGATGCAAAAACCAAACCGCTTTACGACCGTTATCTGGCGATGGATGTGCAGCAGGTGGCGCACGATCCCGAAGCAATGGGAATGGCAGAACGCTTGTTCTTGAATAACTGTGCGCAATGTCATGGCTCCGATGCCCGCGGTGCAATTGGTTTTCCGAATTTGCGAAGTGGCGTCTGGAATTGGGGTGGCACGCCGGAGGCGATTCAGGAGTCCATCGCGGATGGTCGTACTGGCGTGATGACGCCGTACGGCGATGTGTTCGACGATAAGGGTCTTGATCAGGTGACGGCGTATGTGCGCTCGCTTTCGGGATTGAAACACGATGATCATGCCGCTGCTGCGGGTAAACCGTTATTCGAAGAAAACTGTACCGCTTGCCACGGTGACGACGCAAAAGGCACGGAAGCACTCGGCGCACCGAATTTGACGGACGATGTTTGGGTTTACGGTAGTTCGGAACACGCGATTCGCAAGGGCATCAAACACGGGCATAACGTGGAAATGACGGAAGGCACGCAGGCGATGCCGGAGCATCATGAGCTTGATGCCGGTAAAGTTCATCTGTTGACAGCGTACGTTTGGGGATTAACGAATTGAGCAATCAACTTTCGTTTATCGATAAAATCAATATTGGTAGGCGGCTTTTTCCACCGAGCTCGTGATCATGAACGACTCGCATCATCATTCACAAATGCCGGAAAAAGAAGCGCCGCCGTTTTATACGGCGCGCAAGAAAATCTACATGCGCTCGGTGACGGGGCGGTTTCAAAACTGGCGCGTTGCGCTGGTTGTGCTGATCCTCGGTGTTTTCTACATCCTGCCTTGGTTGACTTGGAATGGTCGTCCGATGGTATTGTTGGACATTGCGGCGCGCAAATTTTATTTTTTCGGCGTTGTTTTCTGGCCGCAGGATGTGATTTACTTGACTGCGATTCTGATCATTTCCGCGTATGCCTTGTTTTTATTTACCGCCATTGCTGGACGTTTGTTCTGTGGTTATGCGTGTCCACAAACCGTTTATACCGAATTACTGATGTGGATTGAGCACGCCATTGAGGGCGACCGTAATGCGCGCATGAAGTTGGATGCCGCACCGTGGAGCAGCCGGAAAATCGGAAAAAAAATTGGAAAACATATTATTTGGATTCTGACTGCCCTATGGTCGGGGATTACCTTTGTCGGTTATTTTGTTCCGATTCGCACGCTTTTGTCGCAATTGCCTTTTGACGCTTCCGGCTGGTCGCTGGTCTTCATTTTCCTGTTTGGGATGATGGTGTATCTGTTCGCAGGAATCATGCGCGAACAAGTCTGTAAATACATGTGCCCGTATGCACGTTTTCAGTCGGTGATGTTCGATCACGATACGATGATCGTCACATACGACGCTGGGCGTGGCGAGCCGCGCGGTGCGCATTCGAAAAAAAAACAGAATATACCATTGGGTGATTGCGTGGATTGCGCTTTGTGCGTGCACGTTTGTCCGACGGGAATTGATATTCGCGATGGATTGCAGTATGAGTGCATCGGCTGTGGCGCATGCATCGACGCCTGCGATTCGGTGATGAAGAAAATGAATTTGCCGGTCGGATTGGTACGCTATGCAACGGAAAATGGCATGAAGTATGGCTATACGAAAAGTCAGATACGGCGAAAAGTTTTTCGTCCGCGTATTCTTGTGTATATTGGCATTCTGGCCGTGGTCGTAGCGGTGTTGTTGTTTTCGTTGCTATCGCGGAATCCGTTGCGTGTCGATGTGTTGCGTGATCGCGGCGTGATGGCGCGCGAAGCAGCACCCGGGCAAATCGAAAATGTGTATCGTTTGCAGATCATGAATACCGAAGAAGCAGCGCATACGTTTCGTATCAAGGTTGAAGGACTTCCCGGGATTCGGATTAGCGACCCAGTGGAACCGGTCGCGCTTGGCAGCGGTGACGTGCGAATGGTGCCGGTGGCGGTGCGCTTTGAATTGCCGCGTGACGGGTACGAAGAAGGGATGTACCCTATTCTCTTTATCGTGGAAGCCCTCGACAAGGAAGGAATGAAACGGGCGGAAAAATCCACGTTCATGGTGCCGAACAATTGATTGCATCAGAACGAATGTCAGTTTTCAGATCATGGAGCAAATGAACGAACCGCAAGAGATCAAACCTTGGTATCGCGAGCCATGGCCGTGGGCTATTATTGGTAGCTTGAGTGTCGTCGTCGCCGCCTGTTTTGTCACGCTTGGGCTGGCGATTTGGTCTTACGACGGATTGGTCGAAGACGATTATTACAAAAAAGGTTTGGCGATCAATCAAACCTTGGCGCGTGCGGCGCGTAGCGAAGAATTGCTGTTAACGGCGTCTTTGAGTTTATTGCCCGACGGTACCGTGCGCATGGTGTTGAATACGCCCGACGCGACGTTTATTGCACCAGACGAAGTACAGTTGAAATTGGTGCATCCTCGTTTTCCGGCGCAGGATCGTCATGCCATGTTGCAGCGTGTTGGTGACAATGCTTTCAACGGTGCGGTAACGCCGCTTTCTGACGGACGCTGGCGCGTGATTCTTGAGAGCGATGAATGGCGGCTGGATCGGGAAATTATCGCGCCGGTCAAAGAGGTCGTGATAAAAGCGCGAGATTAATCAGCGCCTCCTTGAATAAACGCCTTGGATTAGAGCGTTTTTGATTTATCTCTATACATAACCACAAGACTCGAAGTAGTT
>DAISYG010000104.1:0-5363 GCA_036825435.1 Casimicrobiaceae bacterium
TCACGGCTTCCACCGTCAGTTTAGCAGGATGACACAGTTCAGATTACAGACTCGTCATGAACGCAAAATGGGGATTAAATGTCCCCCCAATATAATCCCCCTGTAGACCAAGGCTTTCCTTACCAAGCTTATCAGCGTTTTCAAAATATCTAGTTGCTTCTATTAGCCGCCCACTCCAGAAGTGATAAACTGCAGCAAGAGCTATTATGACAATTGATATTATTGCTAAATTTTTTAGTAACCTCTTGAGCGATTCTCTTTCCATAAAGACGTTCGCCTTTTCGATTAACCTTAACATGATAGTTGACCTCTTCTTTTAATGCCGACTGCGTTGGCTCGCCTTCCTTTTTATCAACAGAAATCAGAAAAGCCCCTGTTTTTTAAACTTACCCGGTGCCAAGTAATCTTGGCTCGAACGAATCTACACCACATTGTAATGCCGTCACAGATCATTGATGATGACTTTTACTTTCACTCTGTTTCGCCCCATAAAAAACTAGGGGCTGAAGTAGATTAGGGATTAAAAACCACACCAAAGTCGCAACGTTTTGAGCTGTTGACTCGGTGTCCCATAATTAAATCTGAACTCACATTCTTTCAAAAACAGAGGGAAAGAATCTTTGTTGATCCCATTATATTTCCTCAGCACTCTTTTGGCCTGATTCCAAAAGTTTTCTATTCCGTTTATATGATTCTTGCCTCGCGCAAAATGGCTGGAATGATTGATGCGATGGTGCTGAAAGGTGCTTACATCCAACGCATTGTAGCTTCCGTAAGAATCCGTGTAAACGATGCTGTCGGGCGCTATTTTTCGAGCGATAACGGGCATAAGCGTCGCTGATCTCGTATCCTTGACTACCACCGTGTAAACTTTGCCACCTCGTTTCAAAATACCAAAAACAGCGACCTTCCCAGCAGCACCCCGACCTCTTTTGCCTTTGCGAACACCACCGAAATAACTTTCATCAAGTTCAATGCAACCATCAAAGATTTCGGAAGCCTGTTGCTCTAAATGAAAGCTGATGATGCGGCGTACTTTGGTATAGAAAAGGATTGCGGTATTGGCTTGTATTCCGAGCACATCAGCAGCCGATCTGGCCGTTACTTCCAGAACGAAAAACTCCAGCAACTTGATCTGGATATTTCTCTTTAACCTACAATGAGTTAGCTTCATTTTCGTAGATTAACATAACGCTAATCTACTTCAGCCCCAAAAACTATCAACGCGAAAATTACCATTAAAACTTTCTTTGACGCTATTCTCTCTGGGCTTACCGCATAGACAAACCTCCGAGCGCTCCCCGCGAAACGTTTTACAAAATCTACTCTCAAAAAACCACCCAAACCCCTCCCATTTCACGGTAAAATTAAAGGTTGCCGTAACTTTTCATATCCTTACGGCAATTCCAACAACATAATCGAAAGCGGGAACCATGCTTTTTGATATCGACAACGAAACGCTACCGCGTGACGATCTGGAAGCGCTACAACTGCGCCGCCTGCGCACCACGGTGGAACGCTGCTACGAGACGGTCAAGTTTTACCGCGATGCGATGGATGAATTGGAGGTCAAGCCGCACCACATCCAGACGCTGGCGGATGTGAAGTTGCTGCCGTTCACGAAGAAGGAGCAACTGCGCGATAACTACCCTTTCGGGATGTTTGCCGTTCCCACCGACCAGGTGGTGCGTCTGCATGGTTCTTCGGGTACATCGGGCAAGCCGATCGTGGTTGGCTACACCAAGCGCGACATCGCAAACTGGGGCATGCTCGGCGCACGCAGTATGAGCGCAGCCGGGCTGACGCCGAGTGATCGCCTGCAAAATGCTTATGGCTACGGTCTTTTTACCGGCGGTATGGGCTTGCACATTGGCGCGGAAACGCTGGGCGTGATGGTGATTCCGATGTCGGGCGGACAAACGCAGAAGCAGGTGATGTTGCTGGAGGATTTCGGTACAACCGCACTGAGTTGCACCCCTTCTTACGCATTGAATATTGCCGAAGAAGCCACCAACCTCGGCGTCGATATTCGCAAGCTGCCGCTACGTGTCGGTATTTTTGGTGCGGAACCGTGGAGCGAAGAAATGCGCTACGAATTGGAATCACGGCTGGGCATCGACGCGATTGATATCTACGGGCTTTCGGAAGTAATGGGCCCGGGTGTTGGCGTTGAATGCATTGAAGCGAAAAAAGGGCTGCACATCTGGGAGGATCATTTCCTCGTGGAATGCGTGGATGTGAACACCGGTGAACCTCTGCCTCCTGGTGAGGAAGGCGAAATCGCCATCACCACGTTGACGAAAGAGGCCTTCCCTGTGCTTCGTTTTCGTACCCGCGATATTTCGGTGATTGACAAGGTGGCCTGCAAATGTGGTCGCACGCATGCGCGCATCCGCCGCATTACGGGACGTTCGGACGACATGCTGATCATTCGCGGCGTCAATGTCTTTCCGACGCAGGTGGAGGCCGTGCTCATGCGCACGGAAACGCTGTCGCCGTTCTACCAGATTGAAGTATTCCGCGAAGGGTTCATGGATTCGCTGCGGGTGAATGTTGAGGCCAGTCCGCCGTTGTATGCAAAGGGACAGGAATACATGGATCGTGTTGCCGCCAAGGTGCGCAAGGATATCAAGGATTTCATTGGTATTTCTGCCGAGGTCAAAATCCATCCAACGGGCGCGATCGAGCGCTCGATGGGGAAAGCGGTTCGCGTTCTGGATCACCGCAAGAAAAAAGAAGACTGATATTTGTTTTGGGAGAATGAAGTTGGGTAATTCACTGTTATCCCCGCCACCTGCGGGAACCAGCATGCTGATGTCGGGCAACGAAGCCGTCGCCCGTGCTGTCTGGGATTCAGGTGTTCGCGTTGCCGCCGCTTATCCGGGCACACCTTCCACGGAAATGCTCGAAATCATTGCCTTTTACCCCGACATTTATTCGGAGTGGTCGGTCAATGAAAAAGTTTCATTGGAAGTCGCGCTGGGCGCGTCGATGACGGGTGCGCGCGCGTTCTGCGCGATGAAGCACGTCGGAATGAATGTGGCATCCGATGCACTGATGACGATGACGCTCACAGGCGTGGTCGGTGGCTTGGTCATTGCCATTGCCGATGATGTCGGTTTTTCATCGTCGCAAAACGAGCAGGATTCCCGTTTCTGGGGGCGCTTCGCGCATCTGCCCATTTTCGAGCCTTCCGATTCACAGGAAGCCTACGAGATGACCAAAGCGGCGTATGCGCTTTCCGAACGGTTTTCCACGCCGGTCATTCTGCGCATGACTGCCCGTGTTTGCCACGTGAAGTGCGTGGTGGAGATCGGTGAACGCGAAGTCAAGCGTGTTGCCGAAGGCTTCACCAAGGATCCCGGCCGCTGGGTGATGGTGCCGGGTAATGCCAAACGGCACATGCCCAAGCTGATCACGCGTGATCGGGAACTGCGCCAGGCCGCAGAAACCAGCACGCTCAACAGAATCGAAAACGGCACGGACAACCGCGTCGGCTTCGTCACTTCTGGCCCTGCCTACATGCATGTGCGCGAGACTTACCCCGACGCGACGATACTCAAGCTCGGTTTCTCCTGCCCTGTCCCGCTGGACAAGGTGAAAGCATTTGCTGCGCAGGTCAATACGCTGGTAGTTGTCGAAGAAACCGAACCTCTGATGGAAAACGAAATCCGCGCTGCGGGCATTTCCGTACGCGGCAAAGATTTGCTGCCCGCCAACGGCGAGCTTTCCAGCGACGTGCTGCGCGCTTCGTTGGCTTCGCTGCTGCCTGAATTTGTTGAAAGCAAAGGCGGTACGGCGCAGACTTTGTTTCCGCGTCCACCCACCATGTGCGCGGCCTGCCCACATCTGGGGGTTTATTACACGCTATCGCAGATGCGCAATGTCAATATTGCCGGTGATATCGGTTGCTACACATTGGGCGCAGGGCAACCATGGAATGCACTGGACACCTGCATTTCGATGGGGGCGTCGATGGGCGTGGCGCTCGGTATGGACAAAGCACGCGGCGCAGACGATGAAAAGAAAAAGATCGTTGCGGTAATCGGTGACTCAACCTTCATGCATATGGGCATGCAGGGGTTGCTCGATATTACTTATAACCGGGGCAACGTCACCGTGTTGCTGCTTGATAACCGCGCCGTCGGCATGACCGGCGGGCAGAACAACCCCGGCAATGGCCGCGATATCAATAACGATGCCGCGCCACGCGTTGATTTTGCCAAGCTCGTTGAAGCGCTCGGCGTCGATCATGAACGCATCCATGTCGTGAATTCCTACGAACTGCCCGTGTTGTTCAAGACACTGCGCGAAGAAACCAAAAAGCCCGGCGTATCGGTCATCATCACCAACAAACCCTGTGTGCTGGTCGGCGATTACGTCAAACAGGCGCCCTACACCGTCGATACAACACTGTGTACTGGCTGTGGCAACTGCGTGGATGTCGGTTGCCCTGCCATTCGCGTCATCCGTCGTGAAAAAGTGATCAAACCGTCGGGCAAGGAAGTGGAACTGGCGTTCGTGGATATCGAAACCGTTGCCTGTACCGGCTGCAACCTATGCGTACAAACGTGTGCCCCCAATGCCATTCAGCACGCTACCGCCGCCGCATGCTGTGCCCCTGTTACCGTCTCATGAGCCAAAGATCGTTATGAGCAACAAAAAACCCATGAATATTCTCGTCGTCGGCATCGGTGGACAAGGTGTGATGACCGCATCTGAAATCCTTTCGCAAATTGCGTTTGCCGAAGGCTACGATGTCAAGAAAACCGAAGTCGCGGGCATGTCGCAGCGCGGCGGTGTGGTGTCCTCGCACGTCCGCATTGCTGATCGCGTTTACTCCCCCGAAATCATGGCTGGTGAAGCCGATGTGCTGCTTGGCTTCGAAGCCGCCGAAGCCTTGCGCTGGTGCCATTACCTGCGTCCCCAAGGCGTGGCGATGGTCAACCGTCTGCACCTCGAGCCGCCCGTCGTTTCGCTCGGTCTTTTTGACTACCCCGAAGATCCGGTCGACAGTATTCGCCAGCAAGGACTCCGTATCCACGATTTCGATGCTGGCGCCATTGCCCGCGAGCTCGGCGATTTGCGCCTGGTCAGCACCGTCATGCTCGGTGCCGTCTCTGGCGACCTGCCCTTCGATTCCGAAAAATTGAAGGAAAGTATCGTGGCCCGCTTTCGTATTCGCAAACCCGCACTGGCGGATTTGAATGCCATTGCTTTTGAGCGGGGGCGTGAAGCAGCGGTAAACGCGTCCGCCTAAGCTTTTCTGGTACAAAGAGCGGACACAAAATACTTACTTGTCGGTAAACGGAGTCTGTAATCTGAACTGTGTCATCCTGCTAAACTGACGGTGGAAGCCGTGA
>DAISYG010000105.1:0-5329 GCA_036825435.1 Casimicrobiaceae bacterium
ATAGTATACAATTTCCGTTCGATGCCAACATCAAAACGAAATACCCTGTTTGCGGAAAATTTCCGCCTTTTTCCCTCTTCTTTTTTTGCCAGAAACATATTTTTCGCACCAAAAGAAAGCCAAAAAAAAACGTACCAGCGCAACGAATGGGTGTCGCCAAAATCAAAGCCATATGCTATACTATAAGTTGGAATTGCTTATGGAGCATTGCTTTTTTTTGCAGATATCCACCGTTCTGTAAAAAATAACAAAGCACAACAATCACATCGATATGCCGATACAATCGAACATTGCATCCACCTGCTAAAAAATTTATTGTTCAAAAACGACCAGCCGAGGGCGATTTGATCCGTATCTTTGTTAATTAAAAAATAAACAACTCGTACAAGGAGGCACATGCCATGAAAACAGGGCAGGAGTATATAGAGAGCATACGCAAACTCAATCTTGAGATTTATATGTTTGGCGAAAAAGTAGCGAGCGCCGTCGACAATCCGATTTTGCGCCCCTCGCTCAACTCGGTCAGGATGACTTACGAGCTGGCGCAGATGCCGGAATACGAAGACCTGATGACCGCAACATCGCACCTAACTGGCAAGAAGATCAACCGTTTCACCAACATTCATCAATCCACAGATGATCTGATGAAGAAAGTCAAGATGCAACGCCTACTCGGCCAGAAAACCGCCGCCTGCTTCCAGCGTTGCGTGGGTATGGACGCGTTTAACGCAACCTATAGCACCACCTATGAAATCGACGAAGCAAAAGGCACCAACTATCACAAACGCTTCAAAGAATATCTGACCTTTGTTCAGAACAATGACCTGACGGTCGATGGCGCGATGACTGACCCAAAGGGTGACCGTGGTCTGGCGCCCAGCGCACAGACGGATAAAGACGTGTTCCTGCGCGTCGTCGAACGTCGTCCAGATGGCGTCGTGGTGCGCGGCTGCAAAATGCACCAGACCGGTATCACAAACAGCCACGAAGTATTGGTCATGCCCACCATCGCACTGCGCGAAGGCGAAGACGAATATGCCATCGCCTTTGCCGTGCCAACCGACACCAAGGGAATCAAGCTCATCATCGGTCGCCAGTCCTGCGATACTCGCAAACTGGAAGGCGGATGCATCGATGTCGGAAATGCACAGTTCGGCGGCATGGAAGCCATGACCATCTTCGACGATGTATTCGTACCCAATGACCGCATCTTCATGAATGGCGAAACTGACTTCGCCGGAATGCTGGTCGAACGTTTCGCCGGATACCATCGTCAGAGCTATGGCGGATGTAAAGTTGGCGTGGGCGACGTGCTGATCGGCGCGGCAGCGCTGGCTGCCGACTACAACGGCGCGGCCAGAGCCAGCCACATTAAAGACAAGCTGATCGAAATGACGCATTTAAATGAAACCATGTATTCCAGCGGCATCGCCTGTTCAGCAGAAGGCTCCAAGACCAAGTCCGGCGGATATATGATCGACTTGATGCTCGCCAACGTCTGCAAGCAAAACGTCACGCGTTTCCCCTATGAAATCGTGCGTCTAGCCGAGGACATTGCAGGCGGCCTGATGGTCACGGCACCTTCGGAAAAGGACTTCAATCATCCTGACCTCAAGCCGTATATCGAAAAGTATCTTGTGGGCGTCAATGGCGTCAGTGTCGAAAACCGCTTGCGCATCATGCGCTTGATCGAGAACCTGAGCCTTGGAACCGCTGCTGTCGGCTACCGCACGGAATCCATGCACGGTGCTGGGTCACCGCAGGCACAGCGCATCGTTATCGGTCGCCAAGCCAATTTCGCACACAAAAAAGATTTGGCGAAAAAAATCGCTGGAATCGAAGAATAATCCCCTCTTAGGATTGGCACGAAAAGGTTATCCATAGTATACTATTGCAGGAGCGCACACCTTCGCTCCTGCAATGAATTGTATAAATGTACTGCAAGCCCGTTTCTGCGTAACCAAGAACACTTATGAATATGTATGTTAAGTTCTGTGGCGGTTGTAATCCGCGTTATGATCGATCGGCCTTTTATCGGCACTTGCAGGAGGATTTTCCGCAAGTAGAATTCCATACCGACGCAAACCGGGCTGCCTCTTCTGATTTGATACTCATTTTTGAAGGATGTGAACGGGCTTGCGCTGCGTTTTCTGATGAATTGGCTCAAAAGGAATGCTTTTGTATTTTTTCCGTAAACGATTACGAACCTCTTCATCAGAAAATTGAGCACATGATCAAAAAACAGATCTGACCATCCAACGAATCCAGCCCCTCCCACGAAAGGAGAATGCTATGCAGTGGCAAGATGATTACAAAAAAAAGGTGGTAAGCGCTCACGAAGCGGTGACGCATATCCAATCGCACAACCGTGTGGTGCTCGGCCACGCCACCGGCGAACCACAAACATTGATCGCCGCCATGGTCGACAACGCCGCTGCCTATGAGCGCGTAGAGATCATCCACAAAGTCGCCATGGGTCCTTCGGTATATTGCCAAAAAGAATATGCCAAAAATTTCTATCATAACAGCTTTTTTGTCGGCGCATCGGCACGCGAAGCCGTCAACGGCGGCTGGGCAGACTACACACCCATGTTCTTCCATGAAATGCCAAGCTTTTTACGCGACCGCTATCGTCCCGACGTCACGATGTTGAGTGTGTCGCCGCCCGATATCCACGGCTATTGCAGTCTGGGCGTTTCGGTCGACTATACAAAAGCCGCCGCCGAGAGCAGCAAAATCGTGATTGCGGAAATCAACAAAAAAATGCCCCGCACACACGGCGATTGCTACATTCACATCAGTGATATTGATTACATCGTCGAAAGTAACGTGGACTTAATCAACCTGTTCCCACCGAATCTAACCGATGTTGAGCGAGCCATCGGTGCCAATGTCGCCGCTCTGGTCAACGACGGCGATTGCCTTCAATTGGGTATCGGAGCCATTCCCGACGCGGTACTGGCCAGCTTGACCAATCTCAACGACCTTGGTATGCACACCGAAATGTTTTCCGATGGTGCTGTCGACCTGATCGAAGCCGGTAATATCAATAATCGCGCCAAAAACTTCAACCACGGCAAGAGCGTGGCAACCTTCTTGATGGGCAGCCGGAAGCTCTATGATTATGTCGATGACAATCCTTCGGTCATGATGATGCCCGTCGATTACGTCAACGACCCGCGCACCGCTTGCCAGAACGACAATCTCGTCGCCATCAATTCCTGTATCCAGATCGATCTAATGGGACAGGTGGTTTCGGACTCGGTGGGCTTGCGCCAGATCAGCGGCGTCGGTGGCCAGGTTGACTTTGTCCGCGCCGCCACGATGAGCAAAGGTGGCCGCGCTATCATCGCCATGCCGTCGACATCCCGCGGAACCATTTCAAAAATCGTTCCCTTTATCAATGAGGGCGCGACAGTAATGACCTCGCGGTTCGACGTGGACTACGTCGCGACGGAAATCGGCCTAACTCGCCTGAAGGGAAAGACGCTGCGCCAACGCGCCGTTTCGCTCATCGAAATCGCACATCCCGATTTCCGCGATGGATTAAAGGAAGAATTCGAGCGCCGTTTCCATGAGTCCTATCCCGCCAATGCTGCTCAAATTTCCGCAGAACGCTAACCCTACCGATACTATATAAGATGAGGAAATATTATGGTTTACATTACGACTGAAAAACAGGGGTTTATTCTCACCATTACAGTTGACCGCCCCAAAGCGCTCAACGCCCTCTCTAAAGACGTTCTCAACGAGCTAGAAGCCGTCATTGATGCCATCGACATTGACACCACACGATGCATCATCGTCACTGGTGCGGGCGAAAAAGCCTTCGTGGCTGGCGCGGACATCGGCGCCATGCTCGCCCTGAACAAGGCAGAGAGTAAAACATGGTGCCTCGACGGTAATCGCGTATTCCGCAAACTCGAAACATGCCCGGTTCCCAGCATCGCTGCCGTCAACGGCTTTGCGCTGGGCGGCGGCTGCGAGCTGGCGATGGCCTGTGACATTCGAATTGCTTCCGAAAACGCCAGCTTTGGTCAGCCCGAAGTGACGCTCGGCATTCCCGCCGGGTTTGGCGGAACGCAGCGTCTAGCAAGGCTCGTTGGACCAGGAAAAGCCAAAGAACTATTGTATACGGCGCGCCGCATCAAAGCGCCTGAAGCGCTGAACATCGGCTTGGTCAATGCCGTCGTTCCTCAGGCGGATTTGATGGATAAGGCGCTCGAAATGGCCAACCGAATCGCTAAAAATGCCCCCATTGCTGTACGCGCCACCAAGCAGGCGGTCAACAATGGACTGCAAACCGACATCGACGGCGGCATCAATATCGAATCAGATGCGTTTGCCGCTTGCTTCGAAACCAAGGATCAGCACAACGCCATGTCCGCCTTTGTCGAAAAGCGAGACGCCGATCCGTTCATCAATGAATAAGCACGATTTTAATCTTATTGTGGTTGTCGCATTTTATGCGTGATAAATAGATTTTGTTGTTTTTTTGATACGAACCCAAAGAAGGGAGAGCTCGCATGGATTTTACATTGAGCAAAGAACAAGAAATGTGCCGGCAACTCTTTCGCGATTTCGCGGAAGAAGAAGTAAAACCGCTCGCACAGGAGATCGACGAAGAAGAACGCTTCCCCGCAGAAACCATTGAAAAATGTTCGCATTATGGTTTCATGGGCATCCCCATCGCCAAGGAATTCGGCGGCCAGGGCTGCGATTCGTTGACGTATATCATGTGCGTCGAAGAGCTGTCGAAGGTCTGCGGCACCACTGGCGTCATCGTCGCGTCGCATACTTCACTGTGCTGCGATCCGATTAAAAACTTCGGCACGCCGGAGCAGAAGGAAAAATACCTCATTCCTCTGGCAAAAGGCGAAAAGATCGGCGCATTCGGCCTGACCGAACCCAACGCTGGAACCGATTCCTCCGCCCAACAGACTAAGGCCGTCGATTGCGGCGATCACTGGTTGCTCAACGGAAACAAGATTTTCATCACGAATGGCAGCGTCGCCGATGTATACATCATTTTCGCGATGACCGATAAATCCCTCGGAAATAAGGGCATCACCGCTTTTATCGTCGAAAAAGGCTGGGAAGGCTTCAGCTTCGCGAAAAAAGAAAAGAAAATGGGCATCCGCGGTTCCGCGACCTGCGAATTGGTCTTCGAAGACGTCAAAGTGCCGAAAGAAAATCTCCTCGGCAAGATCAATGGTGGCTTCAAAATCGCCATGTTCACCTTGGATGGCGGACGTATTGGTATCGCTTCGCAGGCGCTGGGCATTGCGCAGGGAGCGATCGACGAAACCGTCAAATACACTAAAGAACG
>DAISYG010000106.1:0-5242 GCA_036825435.1 Casimicrobiaceae bacterium
CCTTATGCCGCATGACTCAAACAAAACTGCCTCCGAGAAACCCGGGGCGGTTCAGCCATTGGTGATTGCTTGTGCTTGAGTAGCCATACTATATCCTTTCATTCTCATGGTTGAATAGCCGCCACATAAAGAAAGGGCGGGCGCGTGACGGGTTAGCAGACCGGCTTACTGGAAACCGGCAGGGCATAAGCCCTCCCAACACGCGCCCAAAACTTGGAACATCGTAGGGAACGGACGTAAAAAAACCGCTCTGATGGCGGCACGTCCGCCAGTAATTATTGGCTGCTAAACCAAGCTGATGAATTTGCATCAGCGCGATCATTCTGCGGTTATCTGCCCTTCTTGTCAACCCTGCTGTTGCGCAATAAAAAAGCCCGCCGAAGGAGAGCGGGCAGAAGGAGAGAGTCCGTTTGGTTTTATTCGTCAGACAGTTCTTCAATTAATCGACCAAGTTCTTCGTCCAGTTCCTTGAGTATTTGAAAGGTAGCTTCATGACCGATCATCGGATTGACGATTAACCCTGCCCTCAGTCTGTTACCGAGCATCAGCCCTGCCAGCTTCGCCCGAGCTTTGCGGCGCTGTATCGTTTCTCTCTTTAACGCCAGCAGTGCACAACTTATCAGACTGTAGGCGTAGTCAGCGCATTCCGCACCTCCGCCGCTTGCTATTGATTGCAATGCCATTAAAGCTTCCCGTAGGTTCTGCTGCGCCAACGCAATGCGCGATTTCTTACCGGCGTTCATTCCTCTGACTCCAATGCCTGGCACAGTGCGGCGTTCAGTTCAGCGAGTTCCTCTTCGGTTTCGTTGATGATCAAATCAACATCACCCAAATCAGCCAAGTCGCTATCCCCTCGTATCATCGCCAGTATTTGGTCAATACGCACCAATGCGCGGTCAATATCACCGACGTGCAAATCGTCGGCGATGTTCAGGAGGCGCTGTTCAAGCTTCTGCGTTTTGTTCATCGCTACCCCCATCAAAAAGATCGTCAAGCGCTATTCCTTGAGCCCTTGCCAGAAAATCATCTTCGTTGTAAAAATCGGCGCCAGGTCGATAGGACGGAATCCTTATGCTACTCAGTCCTGCATAAGTACCATCCAATTGCTCGGTTGCGATTATCTTTGCACCAATCTCGAGGAGGCCGGACATACGGAGTTCCCACTCTTCACCAAGTCGAAACCTGATTGCGCGGAACATGGCAAGCCTCGCCGCCTTGGACTCTTCGCGCTTTTTCATCGCTTGGTCATCCAGTGCTTCCGCTTCTGCCTGTAGGGATTCAATAACCGCGCCTTGCGCTTCTGCTGTTGCCTTCGTGCTTGCAAGAGCTTTATGAGCGGTATCAAGTTTGTTGCGGGCACTTCTTTCGGGGGTATCATTTGCAACGGCTTCGGTATAAACGCGCATCGCTTCTTTTTTGTCGTTCTCGGCTCTCTCAATTGCCTCTGCTGACTCTTTCTCAACTTCGGCAATTCGATTTTTTATCTTGTCAGCCTTAGATTCAAGCGACTCAGCACTTTGTTGAGCTGACTCCATCTCGCTTTTATGCCGCAAGATTTCCGCGTTGATTCCAATTAATGTTTCCCGGTAATTTACCTCGCGATCAATCTCTTCAATCCCTCTCTGCGCCGTTCTGATTTGAGAGTCTATTGCCCCGATTTCACGTAGCACTTCACCAAACTGCGTATTGCCGGATCGTGGCCAGTAAATCTCGGTATACTGTCCCACGCAATCCTTGCCCAAAATTTGTGGTTTTGGTGCTAAGCGCTTCCGTTCTTCCTCAAGCGATGCTTTTTGCTTTTCCAATACCGCGATGCTCTCTAAAAGCTTATTGTGATGGTTTTTCAAAGTTTCAATTTCTGTCATTTCCGTTTCTCCATGAATAGTAATTGGTTTGTTTCCCCTAGGCGTGCAAAACCGGCTCATTGCGTCGCCGCCTCCTCTGCTAGGCTGCGCCAGCAAATCAGCGCAGGGTCAATATCAGCAAGCGCGGCGGTAAAGGCTTCTTCGATTTCTTCCGGAACATCCGCCAGCACGCCCGCAATTAGTTTGTGCAACTCTGTACGCTCGGCTGGCGTTATCTGTCGGTTGGGCTTGATTATCGGCTCGGCTTTAACGGCTGTTGGGTATTGCTCCAACACGCGGGCGCAACTAACCGCCGGATGATAGAAAACTGTTTTCTCGCACTGATCAAAGTGAATGATCCACCCATGATGGCGTACTTCTAGCTCGGCAATGACCTCTATCTTTTGTGCGCGAATGGCAGGAATCCATGCCGCTATGATTTCCTGCCTCCCCGTTATTTTCAGATCGCTTCCATGCAAATGAATCGTTAAGCCAGAACCATATGCGCTGTCGATCAAATCGGCGGCGCTCATACAATGACCTCCGTTTCGCCATTGTCATCGCTAAGATGCCCAAAATTGTCTAAGGTGCCCATGTTTTTTTGTGGGCATCTTAGGGGTTCGATGGGCATCTTAGGCAAATCTTCAGAGGCAGGCAGGCTCCAATACCATGAGCCACTACCACCAATGCCGCCATGCCGATATGAAATAACACCTATCGAATCTTTCGCCCTTCTAACTGTTTTCCACGAAAGCCCCTCGCTTTTCGCCGCTGCCTCAATTTCCTTTTGTGGCACCGCGCCATCAGACAATGTGTCTTCCAGAAAATCTATTGCATCGTCCAAAGCGCTACCCTTGCCTCTGTCAGATTCTTCGACCGTCGCCAGTATGTCGCGGGCGCTGCCTTCCAATGGTTCGCCCCATCGGACAACCGAAGCAACTACGCCGGGAACGTCTGGAATCTCTGTTTGGTCGAGTTCATATTTGAAACCGCCTTCATCGGCGCAGATGTTCGCCTTCGCCCGGCAAAGAATGCGTTCATCACTTTTTTCGTCTTTCGCGGCGACCAGAACAATCCTTGCCATTGCGCCAAAGGCAAGAGAACCAACAATGCGCTCTAACGGGCTGCGCCCCGCCGTATTTTTTGCAAAGTGCGATATACCCAAGAGGCTGCACTTTGTTTCTGCCGCAAGGTCAACCAGTGGCTGTAACGCCCGCCTAACTTCGGTGTTCTTGTGGCTGTCCCCGGTAACGGCACTGGCAATCGGATCGACAATCAATAGCTTGACGTTGCCCGCTCGAAGAATTGCCAGCTTCAATGCGTCAATATCCTGTGCGGGATCGAATGGACGTTTTCTTTCTTGACCAGAAACACCATCGACAAAGAAAACCTTGCGCATGTCCGCGCCCGCCTGAGTCAGACGCGGCGCCAGCGTATCGGCGGGGTCATCTTCGCCAGACCAGATGACAACATTCCCCACCGGTGCGCGTAGACCATCAGGCCAAGTTCTCCCCTGCGATATTCTCGCCGCCATATTCAATGCAATGGTGGTTTTGCCAGTACCGGCCATGCCTCCCAACAAGGTAAACTTTCCCGCAGCTAGGTAGCCTTGCCAAAGCCAGTGAATCGGTTCAATTTTCACCGCATCACCACGAAGAAGGTTTACTGTTTCGCCCTCAGTAATACACTCATCAAGGAAGGCTTGCCCTCTTTCAATGTCGCGAGCGCTCATGCTGATAACCCCGCAGCATCAAGCGCAGCCTGAATGCGTGAGGCTGCCAGCAAAGACCGGCAACGGCCAAGTTCGGTTAACGTACCGTCTGCAATGGCACTACCGGCGAAAACGATTATCAGCGCCTCATGCGCAATCGCCCGCAGCACGTCGGAGGCAGGGAACGGACGGCGCTCCCCCTTTACGTAGTGCTCACCGCTTGACCGGGGTGGGAAAAGATCGTGCAACTCCAAACCCACTGCGCTGACGATTGAGTAGACATCGCAACCGCCAAAACAATGAATCAACAGGCGCCCGTCGTCTGCTTCGCGTATCGATAGGGAAGGGCTTTTGTCGTTGTGGGCTGGACAACAGGCTAACCAACGGTCGCGCCCAATTGGCCTGACTTTATCAAGCAGCGACAAAAGTTTTTCGGCTGGTGTTTGACTGCTGAAGCTTGTTGCGCGATAATCATTTGCACGAAATGAATTAGCTTTACCGCCCGCTTGCCAGCGGGCGTTTTGTTTTGAGGTATGCATGGGCTACCTCCTTATGAGCCACTTTGTCGCGCTACGACAAGGCTTTTTACTAACGCACGAATTTCGTTGTCGGACTTGCCGGCGATACGAGCAGCGGTGATAGCCTTTATCTCATGGTCAGGCCACCCGATAGCACGAGCGCCAATAGACACCGGCGGCGGTAAAAGCCCTTCCTTTACATGGTGGTAAACAGTGCTGCGCGATAACCCAATCGCTGCTTTAACTTGGGGAAGTCTTTGAATCTGGCACATCTTAAAACCTTTCTGGTTGTTAAAGAATATGCTCGGATTAAAAACTTTTTGAAAAAGGGAAAAAAATCGGCGTATTTTTTTCCCTTTTGGTGTGGCTTGTGTTATCGCTGATTTTGTTTCAAAGCATTTTTCATTGTTGCGTCCAACCCTGTCTTAATGGTTTGAGATTCGCTTTCCGTGGCTTTCCTTCCTTCGCGGCGAATTTTGTAGATAGTTTCCACTGCTGTAACTTCATCGCGTTTCGCAAGGTAGGCTTTTTTTACAGCGTCCTCGGTCATTCTAAGTTCATCGGCCACCCTCTCGTAAGCAGACTTCAAAGTAGTTTTTTCTTGTTGCGATTTTTCTTCAACCACTTCGAGAACTTTTCTAGCCGTTTCTCTTTGTTTATCGTCATCGCGCGGACGACCACGCGGAATTTTTATTCCTAAAGGATCGGTTAGCTTTGGGTGTTTCAAGATTGACTGACGCTGATCATCAGAAAGCTGCCCGCCTTGGCGCAAAATAGGAATAGCTGTATTCGCGGTCATTTCCAGCAAGGCTCGATCAGCATTACTGATAAAAAATGAAAAACTATCATCTTGTGGCGTTTCAGAAGAAAGTAATTTTATTAATAGCTCTCGCTGCTCATCAGTCAACAATATACTGTTTTCAATTTTCCACCTTAGTTCCGCCAATGCACAAACTTCGATGATGTATTTACTTTGGTCATTCGAGAGTGATTTACCTTTTTGTAGTGTTTGCTTAATTTCTGAAAGGTGTCGCTGCGCATAATCACGAAAGCTCATATTTATTTCTCCTTTTTCGCTCTACAGTTTGCAATACCAACAAAGGGAACATGCACCAAATCCAATCCTTCATCTGTGTAAGGCGTTTCTCTTTCCGGCAAAGAGTTTCTAA
>DAISYG010000107.1:0-5171 GCA_036825435.1 Casimicrobiaceae bacterium
ACAGAACCGGACGCCAAAACAGGCGTCCGGTTTTTTTTAGAATCAGGATTTCAACCATGAGGAGCAGCAAAATGATTATCGTGATGGCACCTAACGCACGCGAAGAAGATATCGCCAACGTCGAGGCAAAAATTCGAGAGAGTGGGCTGGACGTTCACCTCTCACGAGGAACTGAGCGCACATTGATCGGCGCGGTTGGTGACGAACGCAAACTGGACCCCAAAATCTTTGAAATCCTGCCCGGCGTCGAACGTTCGCTGCACATTCTGAAACCGTACAAACTCGTCGCCCGCGAGTGGCACCGTGAAAATACCACCATCGACATCGGCGGCAACGTGATCGGCGGCAACGAGGTTCAGGTGATCGCCGGGCCGTGCTCGGTGGAAACCGATGAGCAAATGGCAAAAGCCGCAGCAGCGGTGACCGAAGCAGGCGCGCGATTGATGCGTGGTGGTGCGTTCAAACCGCGTACCAGCCCGTATTCTTTCCAGGGCAAGGGCGTTGAGGGGCTGACGATGCTGAAAAATGCGGCCGCACCGATGCATTTGCCCATCGTGACCGAACTGATGGATGTGCGCATGCTCGACACCTTCCTCGAACATGGTGTGGATGTGATCCAGATCGGCGCGCGCAACATGCAGAATTTCGATTTGCTCAAGGAAGTGGGACGCGTTGATGTGCCGGTGATTCTCAAACGCGGCCTGAGCGCCACCATCAGCGAATGGTTGATGGCGGCAGAATACATTGCCGCAGGTGGCAACCTCAAAATCATCTTCTGTGAGCGGGGCATCCGCACCTTTGAGACAGCGTACCGCAATGTGCTCGATGTCACGGCGATACCGGTTCTGAAACGTGAAACCCACCTGCCGGTGATTGCCGATCCGTCGCACGCGGGTGGCAAGGCGTGGATGGTGCCCGCGCTGTCGTGTGCCGCGATTGCCGCTGGTGCGGACGGTCTGTTGATCGAAGTACACCCGTCACCGCTGGATGCGTGGTGCGATGCTGATCAGGCGCTGTCCCCCGCTGAATTTTCCTCGCTGATGAAAACCTTGTCTGCGATTTGCACCGCCGTTGGTCGCAAACTGCCGGAACCAAAACCGATGGAAACTCAACGATCGGCTTGACGATATTTTGCTGTGACGATCACATCAATGATTAATTAGCGCAATGTGTTTTTACGGTTGATATTTTTGCTTTAAATAGGATACGAAAGCAGAACAGGCAACAAGCATGAATTTTGCCTCTGCGTAGCTGACAGGAGAAGAGTCATCAGTGAGAGCGTGGCGAATGCCAGCTTCATCGCTGGTGTATCCATAAAGAGCGGAAAGCCCGCTCTTTAGACTGGGGTGTAAATCAGAAATACCTCTTAAAGAATCGGGTAATGTATTCTTTCCCGTTATAGTTCGGCAAATTGACTCAACAGCAGAAATAGATTCTTTAATAGAGTTTCTATAATCTTTAGACTCTTTGTCGCTCAGCATTTCTAAAGAGGTGTTTAAATGTTCCTTAACAGGATCATCTGAAATTTTAAGGGCATCTTCGATGGCATCGATTTCTATTTGATCGGTGATTTCAATAATTTTGTTTTCAACAAGCCTATATGCTGAATTATGTTTTTCAAGCTCATTATTTATGGTTATTTTATTGTCTTCTGATAATAAACTGCTCGGGTCATTTACTATTGCCTCGATAAAATCATAGACTTTAAACCATTCGAGATCAAAGAATTGATCTTTTAATATATCATACCCAGTATTTCCTGATCTAAACTGTGCATTGAATTTAGGAAGATGATCATAATCATAGTTGAAAAAATGAAACCATAATCGCGCGACAAGGTCATCTATTTTTTCTTTATAAATATATTGAGGATAATTTTTCCAAATGAATATATTGAGAAGGTTCCATAGTTTTATACGCAAGTCACTATCCATAGATTCGCGTTGAAATGCTTGTTTTAATGGACTATGACCATGTCTCTGCGAAAATGAAAGCATAAAAATTAAAAAAACGAGTGTTGAACAATGATATATAAAAAAGCGCAAAATCATTATTGATTTTGCGCTTTTTCTTATTAAGGCATCAATCTTCTTCTTGCTTCCGGGTTTTTTGGAATTCGTCGGACAGTTTCTGCTGCAACGCATGCGGTGCAGGTTCGTAGTGCGATAACGTCATCGTCCATGCGCCATGTCCTGACGTAATGGCCTTGATGCGCGCTGCGTAACCTTCCAACTCCGTGAGTGGCGCGATGCCTTCAATCACCAGCGCGCCCGAACGCATGGTCTGCGTGCCCGTGACCTGGCCACGGCGACTGGAAAGGTCGCCGGTGATGTCGCCCATGTTTTCGGCGGGGCTGTTGATTTGCAGTTTGACGATCGGCTCAAGCACGATTGGTGTAGCTTTGTTGATGGCGTCGAGAAACGCTTTGCGCCCAGCGGTGATGAAAGCGATTTCCTTGGAATCGACCGCGTGGTGTTTGCCGTCGTATACGATCACGCGCACGTCCTGAAACGGGAAACCCGCCGTTGGCCCGGTCACAAGCACTTGTTCAATACCTTTTTTCACGGCAGGAATGAATTGCGTCGGGATTGTGCCGCCTTTAACCTCATCGACAAATTCAAAACCCGCGCCGCGTGGTAGCGGTTCGATGCGCAAGAAGACTTCACCGAACTGTCCCGCGCCACCGCTCTGTTTTTTGTGACGATGGTGACCTTCAGCTTTACCGGCGATGGTTTCGCGGAAGGGAATACGCGGCGGGCGCGTTTCGACTTCGAGTTTATATACGCTGCTCATGCGCTCCAGTACCGAGCGCAGATGCAATTCGCCCAGACCGCGCAATACGGTTTCATTTAGTGTCGCGTCGTTTTCGAGTGCGAGCGTCGGGTCTTCGGCGACCATTTTGCCAAGCACTTCGGAAAGTCGTTGTTCGTCGCCGCGTTTGCTCGGCGAGATGGCAACGCCGTGCATCGGCGCGGGGAATTCCGAAGCTTTCATGTGGATGTGGTCTTCGTCGTGCGAATCGTGCAGCACGCTGTCGAACATGATTTCATCAACTTTGGATACGGCGGCGATATCGCCGGGGACAACACTATTCACCTCAATGAATTTCGCACCCTGCATTAAAAACAAATGACCGACTTTGAACGGCTTGCGTCCGTCACCAACGTAAAGCTGGGAATCTTTGCGGATCGTACCTTGATGTACGCGGAAGGAGCTGACCTTGCCAACGAACGGGTCGATCTGGATTTTGAATACGTGCGCGATCGCGTGCGCGTTCGGGTCCTGGTTCGGATAAAAAGCTTCGGCGCTTTCTTCTTCGCCGCGATAACATGGCGCAGGGTTTCCTTCGGTAGGGTTGGGTAATAGCTTTTCGGCAATATCGAGAAACTCTTTGATGCCGACATTGTTCTTTGCCGAGGTAAAACAAATCGGAATGAGGTGGCCTTCGCGTAGCGCGCGCTCGAACGGTTCATGCAATTGTTCGGGAGCGATGTCTTCGCCGTGCTCAAGATATTGTGCCATCAGGTCTTCATCGACTTCGACGACTTGATCAATTAGCGCTTGGTGCGCCTCTTCGACCGACATGAAATCGGATTCACCGGACGGATTGAAAAAACAATCGACAACCTGTGTGCCGTTGGCGGCAGGCAGGTTGATCGGCAGACATTCCTTGCCAAACGTTTCGCGGATTGTTTCGACGAGAGCGGGCAAGTCGATATTTTCTGCGTCGATTTTGTTGATGACAATGAGACGGCACAGTTGACGCTTATTCGCCCAGTTCATCATCCGCGATGTGATCATTTCGATGCCCGCTGCGGCGTTCACAACCACGACGGCGGTTTCAACGGCGTCAAGCGCGCCGATTGCCTGACCGATAAAGTCGGGATAACCGGGGGTGTCGATGATGTGAATGCGGGTGTTGTTGTAGTCAGCGTGGAGCAGGGAAGCGTGGAGGGAATGCTGGTAACTCTTTTCCAGAGGGTCGTAATCCGAAACGGTGGTGCCTTTTTCAACGGCGCCGGCGTTTTGAATGACGCCGGTTTCCAAGAGGATTGCTTCGGATAAAGTCGTTTTCCCGGCGCTTCCGTGACCGACAAGGGCAAGGGTGCGGATGTTTTCAGTGGTGTATTGCGTCATAAGTACTCCCGTTTTCGAATCAAAAAAACAAAGTCCCAAAGACTGCACTGCCGTCGAATGTACATCGGAAACGGTTTCTTTGCCAGTCCGTGAGGACAAAAGAAAACGGGAAAAGAAGGTTGCTTGATATGGCTTAAGGAACTGCGAAAAGAACGAGTTATTCACTCGTTCTTTTCATGTTGCTTGATAGTCCATCGAATTCCACCGCATCGCCGACATTCATGCCCGGGCGGGGATGATGCGGGTGGCGGCGGTTTCACCGTTGATCGCGCTGATTGCGGTTTCGTCGATAGGGAGTCATCGGATATCGCGGTCATTGACTCTTTACGGTTTACGCGCCAGCATGGTGGCGAAACGCATTTTTATCCGATTGCCTTGCTCATCGACACGGTGCAACTCACCCGGATTTTCATTGTATTTGACTATCTCCCAATCCTGATAATAGTTTTTGAGTTCCCCGGGTTTGAATGTGAAGGGAAACGGAAGCGTGCAGGGATAATCATCCGTATTCATTGCGGAAACAATCAGATTGTACCCACCTGATACCGTGCTTTTTTGCATGTTGTCAATAATCATGGGGATACGCTGAGGTTGCAGGAACATCAAGACCACAGTTGAAAGAATCCAGTCGTAATGCTTGTTGATTGTAGCTTCATTGATGTCATAGACCTGAGTCTGAATCCGGGTAAGCTGCTCAAGATCAATGATTTCATCCAGATTGGAAATGCTGTTGATTTTATTATCGTATGCGCTGACATCGAACCCCAACAAATTCAAATACAAGGAATTACGTCCTGAGCCGCAACCCAGATCAAGTACACGTCCTACGGGGATGCTTTGGGCCGCTTCAATGACTTCGGAGTGGGTGCGGGTCAGTTCATATTTATTGGTGTAGTAATCCTGAGCTTCACAGTAGAAAGCAAGCTGGCATTGTATGTCATCAGAGAAAGACACGATCTTGTGCCACTGTTGCGGCTCAATTGAACCGCCCCGGGTTTCTCGGAGGCTCCACCTTTTGAGAGAATGGAGCTTAT
>DAISYG010000108.1:0-5000 GCA_036825435.1 Casimicrobiaceae bacterium
TTCACGGCTTCCACCGTCAGTTTAGCAGGATGACACAGTTCAGATTACAGACTCAGTCGATCTGCAGCACCTTTCGAGAAAAGTATACGCGGGTATCTTGATTCATCTTGTTCTAGCTCGTATGCATCCAGAAAAGCGGTGCCAAAAATGTATTGTTTTGTGTGATAGAGCTTCCCTAAAGCAATGCCACCTCGACAAAGCACTCCTTCCTCCATGAGTTGATAAGCCATAATGTATGCAGTCCGCAATAGCCAACAAACCGCATCAGGCCTACCCTTCGGGACTGAAACAACAATGTGATCTGAAAACGAAGTAATGACAGCATTGTGGTAATCTTGAGGATCGTTCCCTGTGCGATGATCTGTCCTTAAAGCAGAATTTTCATCTTGATTCAGCTTTGCTAAAATACCCATTATTCTTTGTACCTTAGATAAGGCGTCTACATCGTTATTTCCAGAACTTTTTACCAAATCCTTAAATCCAAGTATATCGGCAAATAATACAAGCCGCTCTTCGTAAGTAACTTCTTCCACCCTCTGCTCGGTCATACACCCTCCATGAAGATCAAACTTGCGTCAAGGCGAATGTGAATATTTCGTCGCTGCATCCACCAACTCCGGCTGCAACACTCTTACCAAATCTGATGGCGCCAGCGATACCAGAAAGCCACGTTTGCCGCCGTTGATGTAAATCTTCGGTAAGTCCGCGATCGAACGTTCCATATACACCGGCATGTTTTTGCGTGTGCCGAACGGGCTGGTGCCGCCAACCTGATAACCAGAGTGTTTGTCGGCAATATCCGGCGCGCACGGATGGATGGTTTTCACGTGCAGTAAACGCGCCAGTTGTTTGGTTGAAACTTCGCAATCACCGTGCATCAGTACGATCAATGGTTTTTTGCTGTCGTCTTCCATGATCAATGTTTTGATCACCGCGTGTTCGTCAACACCAAGCGCCTGCGCCGACGCCGTTGTGCCGCCGTGTGCTTCATACGCATAGAGATGAGGGGTGAATGCTACTCGTTCTTGGCGCAAAACGCGAATCGCGGATGTTATCGGAAACGTTTCTTTACTCATTGCTTATTTCTTTTTTCGTTCATTAAATTACCATTTCATTTTACCTACAAGAAAACAGAAATGACATCCACACTTTCTACTTCTTCCGACATTACCATCCGCTTTGTTTCGCCGCAGGATGTTCCCGACCTTCTGGCGATGGTGCGCGCGCTGGCGGTTTATGAAAATCTGGAATCCATGTGCGTTAGTTCTGAAGCCGATTTTCAGCGTGCGCTTTTTTCTTCGCCGCCGGAAGCCGAGGCTTTGATCGCGCACGTTAACGGTAAACCCGCCGCATTCGCGTTATTTTTCCACAATTTTTCGACGTTTCTCGGCAAGCGCGGCATCTGGTTGGAAGATTTGTTTGTTCACCCCGAATATCGGCAACGCGGTATTGGCGGAAAAATGTTGGCGCGTCTGGCGCAGATTGCTCTGGAGCGAAATTGCGGACGCCTCGAATGGGCAGTGCTGGATTGGAACGAATTGGCGATCAAGTTTTATCGCGCACGCGGTGCTGATATTTTGGATGATTGGCGCATTGTGCGTGCAACGGGCGCTGCACTTGATCGTATTGCAGCAAACGATGAGGAGTAATCTGTTACTTGAAGAAGTGCCGATTAGGAGTCTTTGAGAATCGTAAGAATCTTGCGCAACTCGCCGTGCATTTCTTTCGCCGATAGCGTTGACGTATTTTTCGTGATAGGTGGCAGAATCGTCAGTACAGGTTGTGGTGCTGCTTTGGGTTCCGTGCTTTTCTGATCCTGCTGCGCCAATTCTTCCAGACGCGAGCGCGTGCCGCTGATCGTGAACCCTTCTTCATAAAGCAGGCTGCGGATGCGGCGGATAAGCAAAACTTCATGGCGCTGATAATAGCGACGATTACCGCGTCTTTTGATCGGGTTGAGTTGCGTGAATTCCTGTTCCCAGTAGCGCAACACATGAGGTTTGACCGCGCACAGCTCGCTGACTTCACCGATGGTGAAATAGCGTTTCGCCGGAATCGGCGGCAATTCAGAGTTCAGCCGTTGTTTCTCGGGCATGGACAGCCTCATCAACCATTTGCTTCAATTTCTGACTGGCGTGAAACGTCACCACCCGACGCGCCGAAATCGGAATGTCGATACCGGTTTTCGGGTTGCGTCCCGGGCGCTGCGCTTTTTCGCGCAACTGAAAATTGCCGAAACCGGAAAGCTTGATCGCCTCCCCTTGCTCCAAAGCCAACCGTATTTCCTCGAAAAAGCCCTCAACCATATCTTTGGCCTCGCGCTTGTTCAGCCCCAGTTGTTCAAACAGAATTTCGGTCAGTTCGGCTTTTGTAAATGTCGGCATCGGTTATTCCTAATTTCGCAACACTGCCGCATGGTCTTTTTCCAACGCGGCAAAGAAACGCTTGACGGTCTGATCAATGTCGCTTTCCGTCAAAGTCTTTTCAGTATCGCGCATAAGCATAAGAATCGCAACGCTTTTTTTCCCTTCGGGAACGCTCGCACCTTGGTAAATGTCAAAAATTTGGATATTTTCGACATGATCAGGCCGCACTTTCTCCATGGTGTCGAGCAGCGTTTGCGCCGGTATAGCGCGATCCACGATCACGGCGAGGTCACGACGCGCCATCGGCTGACGGGAAACTTTCTCGGCCTGCGGGACGTTGTTTTTCAACAACAGGTCACGATCCAATTCAAAAACAATCGGCGCTTGCGGCAATTCCATCTGCTTGACCAAGCGCGGGTGCAGTTCGCCGAGCACGCCCAACACCGCGCCATTCGCGTACACGCGCGCGGCACGACGCGGGTGCAGAAAGTGCGGCAGGTCGCGGCCGGTCAGCGCTCCGGTGGTCAATTTGCGCGGCGCGACCAGACTTTCCAGCGCGCCTTTGACGTCAAAAAAATCAACGGAACGCGATGGCACGCCCCACTGCTCCGGCTGCGCCGAACCATAAGCAATACCGCCGACGCGGTACGGCTGATAAGCATCGTCCGCCATCGGCGCCAGAAATACGCGCCCGACTTCAAACAAGCGCAGATACGGCTCTTTACGACTCAGGTTGCTTTTCAGCGTTTCCAGCAAGCCGGAAATCAGCGACACGCGCATTACGTCGTATTGCGCAGCGATCGGATTATCCACCTGCACCGGTGCCTGATGGTTTTCGCCGTGGATCAGCTTTTCGTTGTCCGACGCGACAAAGCTGAAGGTGATGATTTCCTGCCAGCCCAGATCGGCCAATTTGATTTTCAGCAATCCGGCTGGTAATTGCTCTTCGGGCAACGCCAGCATGTGTTGATCATGATTTTTGTCCGGCTCGGGAATACTGTCGTAGCCATACACGCGCGCGACTTCTTCGACGAAATCTTCTTCGCACGTGAGGTCGAAACGATACGAAGGCGGCGTGACGGTGAAATCGTCACCCGTGCGTTCATATGTAAAACCAAGACGATCGAAAATCGCGCCAATGTCCGCCGCCAACAATGCCCAACCGAGCAGACGCGCAACGCGTGCCGTGCGCACCGTGACCGGCGGACGCGATGGCAAATCACTTTTCATGTCCACCAGCGGCCCCGGTTTACCGCCGCAAATAAGAAGGATCAATTCGGTCGCGCGTTCGATGGCGACCGGTGGCAGTTCAAAATCCACGCCGCGTTCAAAACGATAACCTGCATCCGAAACGAATCCGAGACGTCGCATCCGCCCCTGAATCACATCAGGCGACCAGAACGCCGCTTCCAGCAACACACGCGAGGTGTCATCACTGATGCCGGAGTATTCGCCGCCCATGATACCCGCCACGCCCAGCGGTTTTTTCTCATCGCACACCATGAGTAAATCAGGCGACAGATCAAGCGTTTGTTCGTTCAGCAATAATAGTTTTTCACCCGGTTGAGCAAAGCGCACCACCACGCCGCCATCCAGACGCGCGCAATCATAGGCGTGCATCGGCTGCCCGAGTTCGAGCATCACGTAGTTGGTCACGTCCACCAGCGGTGAAATCGGACGAATACCGGCACTGTGCAGACGTTCTTTCATCCACTGCGGCGTTATCGCCGTCGGATCAATGTCTTCGATAATGCGCGACGCAAAACGCGGGCACGCGGCAGGCGCATCCACACGAATCGCGGGCGTGGTGTTGATAACAGCTTGGGCTGGCGTGATGTCCGGCACATCCAATTCGGCATCGGTCAGTGCTGCGACTTCGCGCGCCACACCGAGTAGCGACAGACAATCAGTGCGGTTCGGCGTCAGTTTCAACGTGATGAAAACGTCGTCGAGACCGAGCGCATCACGAATCGATTCGCCCGGTTGCCAATCGGCGGGCAACGCCATCAGACCACCGTGCTCGTCGCTGATGCCCAGTTCGCGCGCCGAGCACAACATGCCCTGCGATTCCACGCCGCGCATTTTGGTGTGCTTGATTTTGAAACCGCCCGGCAATTCCGCACCTTCGACAGCACAGGGCGCAACCAGACCGGCAGCGGCATTGGGTGCGCCACATACAATTTGTAATGGTTTTTCCGCGCCAACATCCACCATGCACACCTGCAAACGATCAGCATTCGGGTGCGGCGCGGCGTCGATAATGCGCGCCACAACCACGCCGGAAAACAGCGGTGCTGCCAATTCAGTTTCTTCGACTTCAAGACCCGCCATGGTCAGGCAATCACACAGCGCTTCCGTATCCATGGTCGGATTGGCCATCGTGCGCAACCAACGTTCGGAGAATTTCATGATTCGTTTCCTAATATTATCGTTGTTTTCATAAATAAATAGACGATTCTCTTGCACTATCCAAGAAACGGATGTCATTGCGAGGAGTGAAGCGACGTGGCAATCCAGGGGTGTTAAGAAGTATCAACTCTTTCGAATTTTTCCCATTTTTTGTATTTTGCAAAGACTGTTGCCGGTCTCGCCCGGCTGGCGAGTTACTTTTTTGCGCGGACCGTAACCAAAAAA
>DAISYG010000109.1:0-4900 GCA_036825435.1 Casimicrobiaceae bacterium
TCCGGTCAATACCGGTCGAATATAAAGCAGAGTTCCCACCTAAGCTACTGTCCGACTTCCTGGGGCCACTTCTGACAATAAACGAGTTCGTGCTTACGGCTATGTTATGAAAAAGTAATGATTCAATAATGATCAAAGGGTGCGGCGACGCACCCTTTACTTCATGAAAACTTCCTAAAGCGATTACAACAAAGGAAAGGAATTAAAAATGGCTGAACAGAAGAAGATGAACGTGATGCAGCTAACCATCCTGACCGGCGTCAACATGATGGGCTCAGGCATCGTCATGTTACCGACCAAGCTGGCCTCAGTGGGCACCATTTCCGTTTTTTCATGGGTGGTGACGGCGCTGGGCTCGATGGCGTTGGCGTACGTGTTTGCCAAGTGCGGACGTTTCAGCCGTAACACCGCTGCCGGTATGGGCGGCTACGCGGAGTACGCATTCGGTAAAGCGGGCAGCCACATGGTGAACTACACCTACGCATTTTCATTGGTGGTGGCGAACGTTGCGATTGCGATTTCTGCCGTTGGTTATGGCGAAACATTTCTCGAAAACGCCGCGCAGACATTCAACTTTGCAATGCCCGCTGTTTCCGATGGCAGCAAACCATTGATTACCGCGATTTTGGCTATCGTGTTGATCTGGCTGACCACCGCAGCGAATTTCGGCGGCGCAAGCGTGACCGGTAAAATCGGCACCTTCACCATCTGGGGCATTATCGCTCCGGTGTTGGGGTTGAGCATTCTGGGTTGGTTCTGGTTCTCGCCCAGCACTTATGTTTCCGCGTGGAACCCGCACAACTTCGGTTTCTGGAGTGCAGTTGGCATGTCGATCCCGATGACCTTGTGGGCGTTCCTGGGTTTGGAATCCGCGTGCGCAAACTCGGACGCAGTTGAGAATCCTGAGAAGAACGTTCCGATCGCCGTTCTCGGCGGCACCTTGGGCGCGGCTATTATTTACATTGCTTCGACCAACGTGATGGCCGGGATTGTGCCGAACGCCGATCTGGCAAGCTCCAATGCTCCGTTTGGTTTGGTATTCAGCATGATGTTCGGTCCGGTTGTCGGTCTGATCGTGATCGGTCTGATGGTGATTGCCTGCATTGGCTCGTTATTGGGTTGGCAGTTTACCGTGGCGCAAGTGTTCAAATCATCGGCACAGGAAAAATACTTTCTCGAAATTTTTGCCAAAGTTAACGATAAAGGTGTGCCGATTATTCCGATGGTTATTCTGGCCAGTGCGCAAACCTTGTTGGCATTGATGACGGTTAGCCCGCAGTTGAGCGCGCAGTTCGAACAATTGACGAACCTTGCCGTCGTGACCAACGTGGTTCCGTACATCATTTGTATGGCGTCGATTGTCGCGATCTTTGCAGTATCGAACGTTCGGCACAGAGATGAAATTATCACCTATGTGGTCGCGCTAATTGCGTCGATTTACAGCTTCTACGCTCTGTATAGCACCGGTCCAACATCCATGATGTACGGTGCGCTGGTGACGTTCCTTGGCTGGACGTTGTTTGCGTCGGTTTCGCACCGCTTCATTAAAGCGCACGAGCCTCTTGATACCTCGTTGATTGATGCAATGGAGCGTGCGGGTGACGATAAAAGGGCGCAAATCAAAGAGCTGGAAAGCTATTTGGATGAGTTGAAAAGGAAAGAGACGGATGAAGGTAAATTGTTACCTGCGTAAAAACTGATATTTCAGATTCCATATCCGAAAAACAAATACGGCAGTGGGCGCGAGGTTTCATACTCGGTTCATTGCCAACTCCGAAAAAGGAAAGAAAAATGAGTACGATGGAAAAATTGAGCATGCTGGTTTTAGTTGTCCAGAAAGATGATTCCGAAAACTCGGCAATCGGTCATGTGCTGAACATGCTTGAACACAATCTGGAAGAACAGAACGTGCGCTTGATCAAGGCGTTTTCGTATGAAGATGCAGACGCGTTCATCAAGGCGGAACCGGCGATTCAATGCGTCATGATTGACTGGGATCTTGACAAAGCAAAAGAGCACACTGCCGCACGCAGGACGATCACGGCGATCAGAAAGCGTAATCAAAATATCCCCGTTTTCTTGCTCACTGAAAAAGGCAGTGCCAACACCGTTTCGCTGGACACGATGGTAAAAGTTGACGGGTTCGTTTATTTGCTCGAAGACACGCCGTCGTTTATCGCTGGCAGAATCATTGCCGCTGTCACCAAATATCGTGAAGAAATACTGCCGCCGATGTTCGAAGCATTGGTAAAATTTGCGGCCATTCATGAATATTCGTGGCACACACCGGGGCACACGGGCGGCACGGCATTTCTGAAAACAGCAGCGGGCAGGGCGTTCTTTGAATACTTCGGCGAAAATCTGCTTCGTTCCGACCTGTCGATTTCCGTCGGCAATTTGGGCTCCCTGCTGGATCACTCCGGCCCCATCGGCAAGGGCGAACAATACGCAGCACAGGTGTTTGGCGCGGATCGTACCTATTATGTGACCAACGGCTCATCAACATCGAACCGTATTATTTTGATGGCGAGCGTGACGCGGGATCAAGTCGTGTTGTGCGATCGTAACTGCCACAAATCGGTGGAACACGCGATGACGATGTCGGGCGCGATTCCGGTTTATCTGGTGCCATCGCGCAACCAGTATGGTTTGATCGGCCCGATCCTGCCCGAGAATTTGCAGAGCAAAAGCGTCCAGGAATCCATCAAGAACAACAAAGTCGCCAGCCAGGCGGCGGACAAAAACCCCAAACACGCGGTGATCACCAATTCAACCTACGACGGTCTGTGCTACAACATACGGCGCGTGACCGAGCTATTGGGTACCTCGGTTGACCGCTTGCACTTCGACGAAGCGTGGTACGGCTACGCCAAATTCAATCCGATCTATAAAGACCGTTTCGCGATGTACGGCGACGCCAAGGCTTACGACAAAAAAGGCCCGACGCTGTTCGCAACGCAATCCACGCACAAACTGCTGGCGGCACTTTCCCAGGCATCGATGATCCATGTGCGTGACGGACGCAACCCGATTGACCACATGCGTTTCAACGAAGCATTCATGATGCATTCTTCGACATCGCCGAACTACGCAATCATCGCCTCCAACGATGTCAGCGCGTCGATGATGGATGGCGCATCCGGCGAAGCACTGACCAGCGACAGTATCCATGAAGCGGTTTCCTTCCGGCAGATCGTTTCCAAGGCGCACGCCGAATGCCAGAAACAGGGCACCTGGTTTTTCAATATCTGGCAGCCGGATACCGTGGCTAACGAAAAAGGCAAAAGCGTGCCGTTCCATGAAGTTGATCACAACTATCTGGAAACCAACGCCTCATGCTGGTTGCTTGAGCCGAACGCCAAATGGCACGGCTTCGGCAACATCGAAAAAGACTACTGCATGCTCGACCCGATCAAGGTTTCCATCACCACGCCAAGCGTTGATGAAAAAGGAAACCTGCTGAAACACGGTATTCCCGCCAGCATCGTGACAAGCTATATGGCAGAGAAGGGCGTGGTCGTTGAAAAGACGACCGACTTCACCATATTGGTTCTGTTCTCGATTGGTATTACCAAAGGTAAATGGGGTACATTGTTGAGCACCCTGTTCAGTTTCAAACAGGACTACGACAACAACACGCCGCTGTGTCGCGTGCTGCCCGGTTTGGTCGAATCGCATCCGCAACGCTACGAAGGCATGGGCCTTAAAGACCTGGCCGACGAAATGTTTGCCGCGATGAAAGAGCTGCAAACCACGAAGAGCATGTCGCAGGCGTTTGCCGCATTGCCGACCATGGACTTCAGCCCGGTTCAGGCGTATGAGTATCTGGTACGCAATGAAGTCGAACGCATCGCGCTCGACCAGATGGCAGGGCGCACCGTTGCCACTGGCATCGTGCCTTATCCACCGGGAATTCCATTGCTGATGCCAGGTGAAAACGCAGGCGCCAGCGATGGTGTGACTATTCGCTACCTGAAAGCGCTGGAAGCATACGATAAGAAATTCCCTGGCTTTGGCCATGATGTCCACGGCATTGAACCGGAAGACGGCAAATACAAATTGCTGGTTTTGAAGAAGTAACCGTTGAAATGTGATCGCGCACGCGCGGTTTGAAAGCGCCTCTCGTTTGCGAATGACGAGAGGCGTTTTTTTGTATCAGATGGGCAGAGGCCAGGAATCAGACGGCGGAGAACAGAGGACGTTTCCACATACCGTGGCGTCATTCCCGCGAAGGCGGGAATCCAGAAACCAACATTCATCGCGCTCCGCGCGATCTAATCAATAAAGATCATCCGCAAGATCACGCCATCCCGGATTACTCTTTTCAATAATGCGCAATTTCCATTGCCGATTCCACTTCTTGATCGCTTTTTCGCGGGCAATCGCACTCGGCATGGACTCATGCTCCTCAAACCAAACCAACTTATGAACGCCATACCGCTGAGTAAAACCTTCAACCACTCCGGCTTTATGTTGCTCAAGGCGCGAAAACAAATTTGACGTAACGCCCGTGTACAGCGTGCCATTGCGGTCGCTGGCAAGAATATAAACACAAGGTTTTTTCATCGTTCAATAAAAGGTAAGGCCATAGAAGAAAGTCACTCCCGTTTCAGCGATCATTTCTCTGGATTCCCGCCTGCGCGGGAATGACGGCGGAGAGGTGGATGCGTTTGCATTGAGCGATGCTTCAATAAGGTAGAAATGTTTTTTTATATCCATCCAAAGAAAGCCATGGGACGGGATAGCGCAGCGTAGCCGCCGTCTCCGTCTTTCTTCGCCAAAACGCATAAAACTTCTCTTTCCCACTGCAACATTCGACTTCTCCACCACGACATCCAAAAAAACTGCCGTCATTCCCGCGAGTAGTAGGCGGGAATCCAGAAGCCAATATTCATCGCGC
>DAISYG010000110.1:0-4862 GCA_036825435.1 Casimicrobiaceae bacterium
CATCCTGACCCTTCTTCCTGTTGTCAAAATT
Source organism: Casimicrobiaceae bacterium (assembly GCA_036825435.1). GTDB lineage: Bacteria > Pseudomonadota > Gammaproteobacteria > Burkholderiales > Casimicrobiaceae > UBA931. Next base: position 32 of record DAISYG010000110.1, read on the forward strand.
GCACTTCGTGGTTGAATTCAAGAGTAACTATGCCATGCGACATTCTGAAACAGACAATAAATGATTGACGTCATCGCCGAGTCGTCCTACTATCATGGAATCGCCAAAAACATGAATTTACGAGGGCGTTTTGTCTGATTGGTATCGTTGTTTCATCTGTTCTCCCGTGCTGCGTGCAGGTACACTATGCGCAGCGATTTTCCTCCTCTCTTCCTGCGCACAAAAGCCAACCATCGTTGACGATGAATCAATCGTTGCACAAGGCGCAGAAAAATCTTACGACGAATACGAAACCACGGTTGATACGCGGCTAGCGATGGCGCGCGACTTGACGATGTTTCCAGAGTCGTCGCGCGACGAGTTGGTCGAGTTGCCGCCGCCGGAAACCGATTTGTGGGAAGTGATCGTCAACGGCTATGCGATGTCCGATCTCGAAGGTCCGTTGGTGGAAAAATGGGAACGCTGGTATGCGGCGCGCCCTGATTACGTCGAGCGCATGGTTGAGCGTAGCCGCCTCTTTCTCTATCACATCACGCACGAAGTCGAAGCGCGCGGCATGCCGATGGAAATCGTTTTGTTGCCGATGATTGAAAGCGCGTATAACCCGAATGCGTTGTCGCGTAGTAGCGCGGCAGGCATTTGGCAATTCATTCCGTCCACGGGTAAACATTACGGTCTGAAACAAGATTGGTGGATGGATGAGCGTCGCGATGTTTTGTCGGCAACCGATTCGGCGTTGAACTATCTGCAAAAACTATACGGTGATTTTAACGATTGGCATCTTGCGCTTGCCGCTTATAACTGGGGCGAAGGCAGTGTTTCGCGGGCACAAGCAAAAAATCGCGCCAACAAAAAGCCGGAAACGTATACCGCGTTGAAAATGCCGGATGAAACCAGAAACTATGTGCCGAAATTGCAAGCGGTCAAAAATATCATTCGCGATCCTGATAAATATGGATTGACGTTGATTGATATTCCTGACGCGCCGTACTTTACCGTGGTGAAGATGTCGCGCAAGATGGATGTCGATATGGCGGCATCGTTGGCGGAAATGTCGAAAGAGGAGTTTCTGGCGCTGAATCCGCAGCACAATCGTCCAGTCATTGCGGGTGGTAATGAATCTACCTTGCTGTTGCCCATCGACAAAGCCAATATTTTTGCGACCAAACTCGACCTTGTCGATCAGCCGTTGGTGACGTGGCAGGCGTACAAAATGCACAAAGGCGAAACCTTCGCGCATGTTGCCGATAAATTCAACATGACGCTTGAAGCGCTGCGTGCCGTTAATGGTTTGGGCAGCCGAGCGCAGGCACGCGAAGGTGTGATGCTGATGGTGCCTGCCGAACAACCTTCGGCGATGACGGAAGCTTCGCTCGCCAACGCCGTGTTCACAACGGTGCCTTCAACGCGCACCACGTATTACAAAGTGAAAAAAGGCGATACCCTGAGCGGCATCGCCAAACGCTATAACGTGAGCGTGAATGAGTTGATGCGCTTGAACGGCATCAAAAAGGCATCATCATTGCGTGCCGGAAAAAGTATTCGTGTGATGCGCGATGCGCCCGTGTATGCCTCTGCGGCGAATACCGGTAAATCGGCAAGTGGGAAAACAACGGTCACTTCATACACCGTGCAAAAAGGCGACACCTTGAGCAGTATCGCAAAACGTCACGGTGTGAGCGTGCAGTCGTTGAAGGACCTGAACAATATCAGCAATCCATCATCGCTTCGCGCAGGTACAAAAATTCGAATTCATGAAAAAGCAGCAACGCAAGTTGCGGCGCGTAGCACTGCGCAAGAAACAGCATCGTCGGCAAAAGCATCTTCATCCTCCACAGCACTGGTTCGTTATCAAGTCAAGAAAGGCGATACGCTTGGCGCGATTGCAGCGAGAAATGGCGTCACCGTGCAGGATTTGATGGCGTGGAACAATATTCAAAAAGCGACGTCATTGCGCGCCGGACAAACCATCAAAATCGCAGCGACAACAACGGCCGCGACTGAAACGGTGGCAGCTCGCGAAGAAGTCGAAGAAAAAGAAGCAACGCCGCCGAAAGCGGCGCGTGCCGCACATATTGTGCAGCAGGGCGATACGCTCGGTGCGATTGCTGCACATTATCAAGTATCAACAAATGATTTGTTGCGCTGGAATAATTTGAACAAGCGCTCGATATTGAAAATCGGGCAAAAAATCGTTGTTGAAAGTGATGGCGATCTTGGGCGCGCGCTGGCAATGCAATCTGGTCAGAGCACAATTGTTGAAGAAACGACACTGCCGCAAAATTACAAAGTACAAAAAGGCGACACGCTCGGCAAGATCGCGCAAGTGCATGGCGCGAGTGTGGAAGATCTGATGCGCTGGAACGATATCGACAAGCCAAGCGCGCTGCGCGCCGGGCAGGTTATCCGCGTTTCTTATAGTCACGAAACCGTTAAAATTGCAGAAAACAAGGATGACTGATTCAACGAGCAGCGAAGAAACGCTGCTGCAATTTCCATGCGATTTTCCCATCAAAGTCATGGGCAAGATGCACGACGAATTTGCACAGACAATTACGCAAGTCGTTCTCGACCATTTTCCCGATTACAATCCGGCGACGATGGAAATGCGCGCATCACAAGCCAATAATTACTTGTCCGTAACGATAACGGTGCGGGCAGACAACAAAGCACAGCTCGACAATCTTTATCGGGAACTGACCGCGCATCCGATGGTTCGTCTGGTACTTTGATGCTTTCGCTGGAAAATATTGATGTTGGTACGGGCGCGCCGTTTTTATTGCGATATATGGGGCGTACCGATTATCAAACATGCTGGCAAGCGATGCGCGATTTTACCGAAGCACGAGACGAAACAACCCCCGACGAATTCTGGGCGACGGAGCACAACCCCGTTTACACCTTCGGGTTGGCAGGGAAAAGCGAACACCTGTTGCACGATAACGGTCTCATCCCCGTGATCAAAACAGATCGCGGCGGACAGATTACTTACCATGGGCCGGGACAACTGGTGCTGTACACGATGGTCGATCTGCGGCGAATGAAACTTGGCGTGCGCCGTATGGTGCGCTGCATCGAAGGGGCAGTTAGTCAGTGGTTGGCGGAATACGATATTGACGCTTATGGCAAAGAGGACGCGCCCGGCGTTTATGTGCGCGACCGCTTAGGTGAGAAAAAAATTGGTGCGTTGGGTTTGAAAGTACGCAATGGCCGAACGTATCACGGTTTGAGCGTCAACATTGGAATGGATTTAACACCGTTTCGTGATATTAATCCTTGTGGTTATGCCGGATTAAGAGTTGCGCAAATGAGTGACTATGGCGCGGTGCCAGAGATTGATGAGGCGGCGCGGCAATTATCACATGTACTGGCAGAAAAACTGGTGACGGAAATATAAGCTTTATGGTTGAGTCGAACAACACAAAGAAAATACAAGCGGGCGTCAAACAAAAAGGCGAAGAAAAAACCGCGAAGATTCCGATTAAAATCACGCCACAGCCGATGCTGAAAAAACCATCGTGGATTCGTGTGCGCGTTGCCGATTCACGGCGTTATCAAGAAATCAAAAAGACATTGCGCGCACATGCGTTGCATACGGTTTGCGAAGAGGCATCGTGTCCGAACATCGGCGAATGTTTTGGTAAGGGTACGGCAACATTTTTGATCATGGGCGATATTTGCACGCGGCGCTGTCCGTTCTGCGATGTCGGGCATGGCCGTCCGTTGCCGCTTGACGAGCAGGAGCCGCAGAAACTGGCAGAAACTGTCGCCGCGATGAAGCTGAAATACGTGGTGATCACCAGCGTGGATCGCGACGATCTGCGCGACGGCGGTGCGGCACACTTCGCCGCCTGCATTCAGGCGTTGCGCGAACAAACGCCGCAAACGCGCATCGAAGTATTGGTGCCCGACTTTCGCGGACGGCTGGAAACAGCCCTTGATATCCTGACGGCAACACCGCCCGATGTGATGAACCACAACCTTGAAACCGTGCCGCGCTTGTATAAATCATCGCGCCCGGGCGCTGACTATCATCATTCGCTGAAACTGCTCAAGGATTACAAAAAATGTGCACTGCAGGTGGTCACCAAATCCGGTCTGATGGTGGGTTTGGGCGAGACCGACGAAGAAATCATCGAAGTAATGCGCGACCTGCGCGCGCACAACGTGGATATGCTGACCATCGGTCAATACCTGCAACCTTCCACCGCACACCTTCCGGTGCTGCGCTATGTGACGCCGGATACGTTCAAGATGTTTGAGCGCGAAGCTTTGACTATGGGGTTCAAACACGCGGCAGTGGGCGCACTGGTGCGTTCGTCGTACCATGCTGATCAGCAGGCGGCGGAAATGATAAACTATTGTTCGTAAAAAACACTTTCGTATTTTATTATTTTAGGAGCGGGTGATGAAAAAGAGTCTTGCTGTAAGTTTTTTTGCTGTGATTTTATCAGCTTGTATGTCAATGTCGCAGGGAATGCCGCAGGAAGTAATCATTCCAGCAAAGGTTTACAATATAGATAATGGCAGCACTTTTAATGTGTCGTTCAAGTGGACAGGGAGTGGCTATGGAGAGGCTTGGGGTATTTTTGACAATGGAGTCGGGTGCAATGGTGAGTACCTAACCCAGATCGGAGGTTCTTCTGGTTCTTCCGTCGCTGTTTCACAAGGATGGGGAAGCATTTATGGATGGGGTATGCATGGTTTTTCAGGGGCCAGAGCAAATGCAAGTGGTGTCGCTGTAGGGAGTTATGCATCTCAACCAAACACACAAATAGGATCTGTAAAACGAACTGTGTCATTTCAAAAAATCATGGTTGATCATAGCTCG
>DAISYG010000111.1:0-4698 GCA_036825435.1 Casimicrobiaceae bacterium
CATGAGGTTTTTATGAGAGCATTTAACCGCGTTGCACTTCGTACTTGAATCTAGGGAAAGCTTTATGTCCAAACATTGGGCTCTTTTCTTTTTCGCGCCAATTTGGCTTTTCTTCAGATTAGTACATGATAAAAAATGGCTTTTTTTAGCGCTTTATTTATCATTGGTCTGTGGCTTTGTTTATGTGCTAATTAAATTCGCTTGAGCAAAAGTTTTCAATGTTCAAATTAATAATCGCGAAAACGTCGCGCGACGAGAGCATCGGCAAGTTGCTTGACCGCAGTCGCGTACATGCGGCTTTTGTTGTAGCGCATAATGACACGAAAGTTGTCGTGAGCGAGATAATAGACAGGTGTGTTTTCTGCGGTATCAAGCATTACCATCGCCAGTATTTCATCGTTGGCGATGGTTTCGCTGAAAGGCGGAAGTGTGACACCGAGTGTTTGCCATTCCTGCCAGCTTTTGGTTTCACTCAGGCCGCTGTTGATCAGCGGTAGGATGTTGGCGGAGACCTCATTAGGAATCACGGCGTCGCTCAGGATTTTGCCACCATGTTGCCAGCCGTGTTCAAACAGATAAAACGCGATACTGCCGATGGCGTCGGCAGATTGCCATAAATCGATTTTGCCGTCGCCGTCAAAATCGACAGCAAAATGACGATAACTGCGGGGCATGAATTGTGCGATGCCCATCGCGCCGGCGTAGGAGCCTTTGAGTTGAAGCTGATCAAAACGATTATCGAGCGTCAGCATGAAAAACTGCTCCAGTTCGGTACGAAAATAATCGGCGCGGCGCGGATAGTCGAAAGCCAGTGTTGCCAGCGCATCGAGAACGGGAAAGCCGCCGGTGTTGCGTCCATAATAGGTTTCGATGCCGATGATCGAAACAATGATTTCGGGAGGAACGGAAAAATAGCGCGCCGCCTGCGTCAGATAGGTTTCGTTGATGCGCCAGAACAGCGCACCGGCGTCGATACGACCATCATTCAAAAAACGCGGTGCGTATTCATACCAACCGGGCGGCGTTTTGACGGGTGCATCCATCAACGACAGGATGCGTTCGTGTTTTTGAGTTTTGGCAAGATAATAGCTTAGGAATTCAGGATTGAGGTTTTCGCGCCCGGCGAAATCATTGATCCAGTTTTGAACATCCTCACGTTCGTGGTAGAACTCCTGTGCAGGAGTCGACATTGAATAACATCCGGCAAAAATACCGATGATAGCAATGAAAACATATACACGTCGGCTCATTTTCTCTCGCGCAGAACGATGACCAACAAAGCGATAGCGCTGATCCACAAACCGATGCTTCCGACCAGAGACAATATTTGATACTGGAAAATCGTCTCCTTGGGCATGGCGGTATTCAGATAGGTTGCGCCTTGGTCAGACATGATTTTGATGAACACCGGAAGGCGTGACAGAAAGAGCACCAGAAAGCCCGCGCTGAACGCATACCATAGATAATCACGTCGACGTCTTGCCCACATGAAGCTGGCAATCAGCAAAAGCGCCATGCCGCTGAACGGGACGGCGGAGAGCAAATCAAAAAGAGGAAGAAAATTCGTCATGACGGTTTTGAACGTTTATTCAACGACGATGTCGCTTTGAATTCTGCAACTGCACGCCAGTACGAAGCCGGTGTCGATTTCTTCCTGCGTTAGCGTTTGTTGGCTGGTGGTGGTGTAATCACCGCTCAACACTCGTGTGCGGCACGCGCCACAGATGCCTGAGCGACAGGAGGAAACCGTGCTAACGCCATTCTGTTCCAGCGCAACGAGCAGGGACGAGCCTTTAACGACGGAGAAATCACGGCGCAGATGATCGACGGTAAGCTTAACTTTTTCCATATCGTCGAGTATGCATTCGGCGGCGACATGGAATTGTTCTTTATGAAATTTTTCCGGCGGCACGCCCAAGGTTCTGACCCACTGCTCGACCAAATCCATATAGACATTGGGACCGCAGGTCATCACGGTACGTTCGGCGGCATCGGGAACCTTTTGTCGCAGAATGTCGAGCGACAAACGACCGGGTTCAAAATCACCGCGCGCACCTTCTTCCGCCATCACAACGACTTTCAAACGATCATGAAATTCGGTGGTCAGCATTTCCCATTCGTTGGCGAAGATCATGTCGCCGGGCGTACGCATGTTGTAGAAAACGGTGATGTTGGTTTCAGGGCGATTGATCAGTAGCCAGCGCACCATTGACATGATCGGCGTCACACCGCATCCTCCGGCCAGAAACAAATATTTGTCATCCTGCGCATCGGCGCAAGTAAACGCACCCTGAGCATCGCTGAGCCACAGATAGTCGCCGATTTTGATTTTTCCGGTAAGCCAGTTGGAGCCGACACCGCTTTCAATGCGACGTACGGTGATGGTCAAGAAGGCACCAGCGCCGGGTGACGAGGAAATCGTGTAAGCGCGCAACATGTTCGGATTGTCGTCGATGCATACCAGCGCGTATTGACCGGGTTTATATGAATACCCCGCTTCCGGCAGAAGACCGATGGTCCAGACATCGGGGGTTTCCTGGACGATGCTGTGAACCTGCATCGGATTTGGGCAAAGTGGGGTAGGCGCGGTCAGCATAAAAGCTCCAAAAATAAAACAGAAAGACCGAAAAACTTCTGTTTGTGGTTGGTCAAATTCATTGGCAATGTTAACGTAATTATGTGAACAACGGCATCCTCGAGAACAATTCTCATCAGAAATGGTTGTCGCGAAGAGCACATTTTCCGATGTGACACGGAAAGCGCCAGCACATCGGCAGTATAAATATTTTTTAACCATAAAGGCAATGTGGTGAGTGTCAGCGCGGCTACAAGCCATCAGTGTGCCACCATGCCTTATGTCAATGTTATTTGTGACGCTGTGCGGCAGTTGAAAAATTTTGCTCTTTTCCTTTTCTTGAACCATTGGCGCACAAGATCGGGTAAAGTCAGCTTTTTCCAAAACATTCATCACAAGCATCATGTTGGACATTAATCTGTTTCGTCAGAATATCCGCGAAGTCGCCGAACAACTCGCGCATCGCGGTTTTACACTCGATGTCAGCGCGTTTGAGACGCTGGAAAGCGCACGCAAGGATGTGCAGACGCGGACGCAGGATTTGCAGGCAAAGCGCAATGCGCAATCCAAGCAGATCGGTATCGCCAAGAAGAACGGGGAGGATGTTACCGTGTTGATGGCGGAAGTCGCGGGATTGGGGCAAGGCTTGTCCGATCTGGAAAAGGAACTGGCGCGTATTCAGGACGCGATGCGCGATTTCATGCTCGATATTCCCAATTTGCCGCATGCGACAACACCAGTCGGTAAATCGGAAGACGATAATGTCGAGGTTCGCCGCTGGGGTGAACCGCGCAGTTTTTCGTTCGCGCCGCGCGATCACGTCGAACTTGGCGAAGCATTGGGGATGATCGATTTTGAGACGGCGGCGAAATTGTCCGGCGCGCGTTTCGTGTTTTTGCGCAGTGACGTTGCGCGCCTTCACCGTGCGTTGGCGCAATTCATGTTGGATACACACACGCAACAGCATGGCTACACCGAATGCTATACACCCTATATCGTCAACAGCGACACGTTGATCGGTACGTCGCAATTACCCAAGTTCGAAGCTGATATGTTCTCGGCGAGAAAGGGCGGTGCCGAAAGTGAAGAAGAAGCTCTGTATCTGATTTCCACTTCTGAGATTACGCTGACTAATTCGGTGCGCGGCGAGATATTGCCGCTGGACCTGCTGCCCATTCGAATAACCGCGCAAACACCGTGTTTTCGCTCCGAGGCAGGCAGCTACGGCAAGGACACCAAAGGTATGATCCGGCAGCACCAGTTTGAAAAAGTGGAGCTGGTACAGATTGTGTGTCCGGAGAATTCTTACAAGGCACTGGAGGAACTGACGGGGCACGCAGAAACGATATTGCAGGCGCTGGAATTGCCGTACCGCGTGATGGCACTGTGTACCGGCGATATGGGGTTTGCCGCAGCGAAAACCTACGATCTGGAAGTCTGGCTGCCAGCGCAGAATACTTACCGAGAAATATCGTCGTGCTCCAACTGCGAAGCGTTCCAAGCGCGGAGGATGCAGGCACGTTTTCGCAATGCACAGGGAAAAACCGAATTGGTGCACACCTTGAATGGCTCGGGGCTTGCCGTAGGGCGCACGTTGGTTGCTGTACTCGAAAATTATCAGCAGGAAGATGGTTCCATCATCGTGCCCGAAGTATTGCGGCCTTACATGAACGGCAAAGAAATAATTCGCAAAAGCTGATCGATGTTGACATTCATCGAGTCACTCAAAGCGGCACGAAGGTGTCGCTTTTTTCATGGATTCACACAATAATTTATCTTTCACAATATATGTCGATGAGATTGTCAAAATAAATATTCAAAAGATTGCAACTATCGAACGATAGATAAAAAATAATAATTGATAGACTTATTTATGTCATCACAATGCGCTTGTTTCGAAAGAACACATTTTTCGAAAGATTGAGTTCATTTCTGGTACTCTTTTTGCTCACTTATGTATCATCCGAGAAATAGCCATACTGTTGTGTGGGTGAAATAAGCAGGGGAAAGAGTATACAGATGACGTTTCATGGTCGCCGTCAACGCAATTATTTATCTTTATCATTCGTTTTAATCCCTTCGGGTTAAATTCCCCGCCGCTTGCGGCGTAAACTTGGTTGATG
>DAISYG010000112.1:0-4591 GCA_036825435.1 Casimicrobiaceae bacterium
GGCAAATTTGAGAGAAGAAAAATGCGGTAGATGCGATTTGATCAGCGGTTCCTTATATAAAGGGAGCTTCGTTTTTTTGAGTTTGGTTGTCGCCGGGGTTGCCTCCGGTCAGGTTAACATCAATGGTCCGCTCACCGGCAGCCAGAGCTTTACCGCTGACAGCACCATCACCTTATCCAATACATACAACAACACAAGCGCGCTTACCGTGGGCAGCGGAGAAACCGCGACCGCCAGCAACGGGACGACCATCACGACCGTGATTCAGGGCGAAGCCACCAATCCGGCCAGCGGCAATAATGGCTTGGTTGCCAATACCGGCGGTACGATCAATTTCAGCAACAGCACCACCGTAGTCACTAACTCGACAGACCCGGCGTCTAAAATGGCAACAGGTATTTTGGCAAATGGTGGCACGATTCTTCTGGGTAACGACACGGAAGTTCATGCCTTGAAAATGTCCGGCGGCACAGCCATTTCCGCTACTTCGGGCGGCAGTGTCACGGTAGGCGAAGATGCTGTTTTGCAGGGGACGTTGACGGGCAGCGGCGTTATTCAGAGTAACGGTACCGTAAGCCGTGTGGTAATTGGAACAAAAGCGGACATCAGCAATAATGGCTTTGGCGACAGTTTGGGTTCTCACTACGGCGTTTATGCCTCAGACAGTGGCCTCATTGAAATCGGTGGTAGCAGTGCAATCAAAACCACCACAAGTAGCAGCACATCGACAAACAACATTGGTGTTTACGCAACTGGAGTTAGTACCACCATCAACATGGGAGAAGACGTCAGTGTCAGCACCCAGGGAAGTCACTCGTACGGCATCGCGGCGTTTGTCGGCTCCAGCGTTACCGGGGGCCAAACAACTGTCACCACAACCGGTAACAACAGCTATGCCGTGGTTGCAAACAGCTCTACTGCGGTTGTTATGCTGGGCGCAGACAGCCTCATCACCACCAGCGGCACCTCGGGCCACGGCATCAACGCCCAGTCAAGCGCGCAGGTCACGCTGGGGGACGGCTCCCGGGTTGTGACCCACGGCGACTCCACCCTGGGTGTCAGCGCGCACAGCGGCGCCATCGTCACGCTGGGCAATAACTTTACCCTGCAGTCATACGGCGAGATTTCCTACGGCATGCAGTCCGACGGCTCCGGCGGCGCGTCTGAAATACATGCAGGCGACCATTTTGTCTTTGAAAGCACCGGCCTGCGCTCGCGCGGCGCCCAGACCCGCCGCGGCGGGCAGATAACCATTGGCGACGACGCCTATTTTTCCACCACAGGAAACGAGGCGACGCTCGCCCACTCCAACGAAACTGATTCTATATTGACCATTGGCGACCGCGCTGTTTTGACAGCCACAGGGAAGGACGCCAATGGCGTTGGCTCTGCTGCCTCCGCTCAACTCAGTATTGGCGAAGGCGCAACGATTACTATTTCTGGTGACTCTGCTATTGGGCTTTTCTCAACAGGTGTCGGTTCCGAAACCAGAATCGGGCAGGAGGCCGCCATCACCACCAGCGGCGCTCAGAGCGAAGGTGCCTATGCCGCCAGTGGCGGTTACGTCTTCATTGGTGACGAAAGCAGCGTAACAACTAACGGTACGCAATCCACCGGGTTGTATGCCTACAGCAGTGCCGCCAAAATAGAGACCGGCACCGACGTTGCCATTAACACCATCGGTGACGGCTCTTACGGTGTACGTGCCCAGCCCGATACGATTGTCAATTTAGGAAGTGGCAATATCGTTGATACTGAGGGTGTAGAGGCTCATGGCTTGGTGGTCAATGGTAGCGGCGCCCTGGTTACGGCGGGTGATGGGCTGCAACTAGCAACTCTCGGTGGAAAAACGCATTCAATATTTGCCAATGTGGGACAGGTGTCTCTGGGCGTTGATGCCGTTATCGGTACGTTTGGCGCTAACTCCGATGGGGTTCATGCTCTTGGTGGCGCACAGGTGTCTATTGGCAGCGGCAGCACCGTAACCACGATTAGTTTGAATTCTTCCGGTCTTTACGCCACAGGTGATTCAACCCGAATTGAGATGAGCGCCGATGCCACGATCAAGACGGATGGTGATAACTCGCACGCTTTATTTGCTGCGGATGGAGGCAGCATCAGTTTGCAGGATGCTGCCATCACGGTCGATCCCGACAAAACCTCGGATATTATTTACACCAGCGGTCAAAACGCGGAAGTTATCGGCGATGGTGTTTTGACCATGAGCGGAGGCGCTGTTTTTGCGAATGATAATAGCCGCATCAATCTGACGTTGCGCAATGGTTCGCAATTCACCGGCCACACACAGACTTCTGCGACCAATGCCAGCAATGCACTTTCAATCACCGGTGCTGATTCCCTTTGGACGCTGACCGATGATTCTACATTGACCTCCTTGACGCTTGACGGCGCGGCAGCCAACTTTTCATCAGCGCCTCTGGGCACAAAGCTTGCTGTCAATGATCTGGTACAAAACAGTAATCAAGGAACCATTGTTCTCAAAACAGATCTTGTGGCGGGTACAGCGGATATCATCGAGGTCAATAACAACACGGCAGGAAATTACGTTATCGATATTTCCAATCAGGGCGCGACCGATACCGTCGGAACAGAAGTTTTACCGCTGGTTTTTACTGCGGATAATGGCGGCGTTTTCTCTCTGGCGCACCCGGTCAATATTGGTGATTGGCGCTATGGACTCAGACAAGTTAATGGACAAGGTCCCTGGGGGAAACAATGGGAACTCTACGCAACAGGACGCGCCAACACGGCAGGCGTCTCCATTCCGGCGAGCAGTCCACTTTCATTGCTGTTGCTGACTTTATTTTTGACTGTGATTGGTTTTTATCGTATGTATAGAAGACAAATATTGTTTTGAGACGAAGAGAAAAACAAAGCAATTTCATAATCTCCGCTTCTTAGATGTTTGGTCGAGGATGCTGGTTTTCCAGTTTTGGCGAAGTAGGGGCGAAAAATTTTTCGCCCCTACAGCACCGCACAAGAGGTGATTGATTATATGGGAATCAATCTTCCGATCGGTTGCTAACGAGAGTGTAGGCGCTCCAGAAGTTATATTAGCATTGCGCGCGATCTGATTTTACCGACTTCTGTAGTCTGTAATCCCTGTCTCAACGCATCTGAAAATACTCACGATGAAAGCGTGACGCCGGAAGGCGCATCGTTTGCCATGCGTGTTGCAGCATGTCACCCAAACGAAGCGGTCCGCAGAACCACATTTGCGCCGGGCGTTGCGCGTGCCCCAATATTTTTTCCAGCGTCAACGAACCATCTTTTTTCTCATCAAAAACATGCAGCGCCACACCCGTGCGCGTACATAAATCAGTGACGCGCGGCAACAGCGGGTTATTGGGTTGCGAGCAATAAAAGAAGCGGATCGGTTTCTCAAGCGCTGTTTTTTGCTGCACCAGATATTCGAGGCGAGCAAGAAACGGCGTCACACCGACACCGCCCGCGACCCACACTTCTTCTTCCGTATCGCCCGTGGGCGCAAAGTTGAATTGACCGTAAGGGCCTTCAATGGTGACGCGGCTTCCTTCGTGGAGATGTTGCAAAAGGTAGGTGGTGTCGTCGCCGAGCGCCTTGATGCAGAACGTAACCGCGTTCATGTTTTCATCGTACGCGCTCATCGAAAAAGGATGCGGGTCTTTCGTGCCTTCAAAGCGGGCGAACGCAAATTGTCCGGGTTGATAAATCATCCTCGCGCTATTGAGTGTGCAACGAACGCGCATCATGTTTCCGGGCAGGCGTTCGATGTGCTCAACCACGGCGCCATGTTTTTTCAGGCGGCCGATGAGGTTGAACAGAGAAGCCAATGCGGCGAGTGTGCCTGCGGCAACGGCGATAGCGCCGAGAAGCCCGGCAGGCGTTAACCACATATTGGCCGGAATCAACACAACCGCATGAAACGTTAGTATCAAGAATCCAACAGCGATCAATTTGTGCGCACGGCGAAACCAATGGTACGGAATTTTGCGCAGGAGCGCGATGACGATCAAAACAAGTACCGCGTAAAACGCCCATTCACCAATGTTTTCTGCGAACCCGATCCAGTTGAATGAAGATACGTCGTCTGCGGCTGCCGCGTGTTTAGCTGGTTTGACCAACACGCCAGCCTGCACCAGCCATTTGGGAATCTGTCCCATGCCCCAATGTAGCAGCGCCAACACAATAGCGGAAATTCCCATCCATTTGTGCAGTCGATACACGCGGTCAAGTCCGCCGACCATACGTTCAACAACGGGCAGGCGCAACGCCAGTACCATCACCCACGCCATCATGATGTAAGTGACAAAGCCGCTGAAAAACATGATTTGTCGACGAACGCCGAAAAACTCAAGGCCATCGAATGTTCCTTGCGGAATACTGATGATCCATAATAGTGCGGCCAGTGCCGCTGTTCCGAATATCCAACGTTTCATGAAATACTCCTGAAAATTTTTTCGATAGCTGGATTGTGCTCAAGTCAGATTAAACTAAGATTAACATTGACTTAAGAATCACTTAAGCGGAAAAGCGTAAAGCTTGAATTCAACCACGAAGTGCAATTTTGACAACAGGAAGAAGGGTCAGG
>DAISYG010000113.1:0-4527 GCA_036825435.1 Casimicrobiaceae bacterium
CATTTACATCTGTGTAAACTCCGCTTTTTCGTCGGATTCCGCCTTGTCTTGCTCGTGCTCGCGACATGAATCAGCGGTTCCTAAAACGCAACAAACGCCTGCTATGCGGCGTTGAAATTTTTCTCAAAATGCTCATTGACGCTTCAGTCAACTGCGCTTTTTCGTCAAATTTCGCCTTGCCTGACAGGCGTTTGTTGCGTTTTACAGAGCAGAGGTCAGATGCCGAATGACAGGAATCAGAAAAAGCTCAACATCGTTCAAACGTAAAACGTTGCCTTAAATCAAAGCATCCAAGAAACGGATGTCATTGCGAGGAGCGCAGTGACGTGGCAATCCAGAGGTTTTGAGGAATGCTCGACGTACTAAACGCTTCAATTTTTTGAAGGCTTCGGCAAATTGCCAACTTTGTCTCCGGGCTTGATGCCCTGCTCCATGAACCAGCCTTGGCGAACTTCCAGTGCGTAGAGCGCGTTGCCGCGTGAGCGGTGAAAGTTTTTATCGTCGTTGGCTGCCATGTCTTCAATGTTCAAAATCATGCCGTTGCTGTCGATGAATGCGATCGACAAGGGCGATGGTGTATTTTTCATCCAGAAGGCGAGCGGTTGCGGCTGTGGAAAAACAAAAAGCATGCCTTGCCCGGCGGGCATGGTGAAGCGGTGCATCAGACCACGCTCGCGCTGCTCGGGCGTGCTGGCGATTTCGGCAATCACCTGATGCACTCCGATGGTTAGCGTTTGCGTCGGCAGTTGCGGCTGCGCTTGCGCGTGCAGCATCGACGCGGAAAGCAGAAGCACCAAAACTGAGAAAAAACGAAACAGACGGAAACGAAAAAGTATGCAGCGAGCCATTGTCATTGATGTGCTTGAGAAAATATATGATTGTCGGGTAAACTGCCCAGCATCAAGAATCATACAACAATTCATCTTTAACATGCCCAACAATCTGTTCAACGAAATCAAGGCGCTTTCGCGACACCTCAGGAATTTTCTGGCGCTCGCCTTCTGCATTTTACTGGCGACGGCGATTCCGTATGTGAACGTTTTCATGCTCGACAACAAGGTTGGCGAACATTCGCTGACGGAGTTTTTGCAGGAAGTGTGGATCGCATTGATCGTCGTGTTGTTGTTGCGTTTGGCGTCCAAAAGGCCGGAAATGAAAGAAGCGTTTGTTCTTCTTGCTTTTTTGTTCGCCGCCATTCTGGTGCGCGAGATGGATTTTGTTTTCGACCGTTTGTTTCGCGGCGCTTGGTTTTGTGTGGTGACGGTGTTGTTCATCGCCTGTGTGGTTTATGTTTACAAGCACATCGAAACAACGGCAGACAGCCTGTCGCGTTTTTTTCGTTCGTTTCAGAGCGGTTATCTGATTTGCGGGCTGTTGATTGTATTGGTGGTGTCCCGCTTATTGGGCTCGGGCTTTTTCTGGAAAGAAATGCTCGGCGAGCACTACACGCGTGTCGTCAAAAACATGGTCGAAGAGGGCGCGGAATTGGTTGGTTATACGTTTTGTCTGGTTTCCGTGGTGTTGTTTTTGATTTGCAAGAAAGATGAAGGAGAACGTGATGCTTAAGAAATCGATTTTCTATCCGATCATCTTCGCGATGATTTTTTTGCTTGTGGGTTGTTCCAAGAGCGATCCGCAGGCGAAGCTTGATCAGGCTGCCGATGAATTGCAGGCAGCACTCGAAGCCAAAGACACCAGTCGTGTGCTCGACATGCTGCACGAGCATTTCACCGCACAGTCGCCGAGCAATGATAAAGAATGGGCGCGGCGCACGATGGCGGCGATGTTTCTGAGTTTCAAGAACATCAAGATCGTGGCGGTCAATGTTCAAAATCGGATTGATGAAAAATTGCCGGTGCGGGCGACCAGCCAAGGCGAAGTGATGGTGATGGGTGCGGAAGGATTGATCCCCGATAGTGCTTCACGTTATCGCGTCGAGATTGAATGGCGCGAAGAAGGTGGGGAGTGGAAGGTGATTCACATCAAGTGGCAATAGCCTGAGGTTCCTTGAGAAGGTGCGTCGTACTTACGGCGCAAGCAACTCAAGCCGGGCGTATTTGTCAGGTATGTCTTTGTCGGCAACAATTTCCAATGATGAGCCCGCAACCAGATGTTTGCGCAGTAGGCGAGCGAGGTTTTTGACGTCGCTGCTTTCAGGATCGCGCACCATGAGTCGCCATTGATAAGGTCGATCTTCGGTTGCCGTTTGCGCATGGGACTGTGCGAAAGTCTGCCACTTTGACCAATCAGTGGGGTAGGTGAGTGTCAATATCGGATATTTTTCCTGTGCGCTGGGTGTAGCGCTTGCCGAGTAAGCTGGTGATAGTGCACGGTCTTCTACAAATACATTATCAGTACCGTGCAATTCTTCCGACAACATGAAAGGCTGCGATGTTTTCTCCTGCTCTGTTTCGTCAGAACGGTCTTGCAGCAGGGCAGGTTCCTTATGAAGAGGCGCTGCTGCCGGATATGAAGGTGGCGGAGCTACGGCAGGAGGTGGTGCAGGTGATGCTGCGGGAGGCTGTGCGGCTTCTGCTACGGCAAGATCAGCACGCGCACGCTCTTCAATGAATACTTTTTGCTTTTCTTCCACAGGAGACGCTTGCGTGGCCATTACGGGTTCGAGGGCTTCTTCGGCAGCGATTGATGCTGCTCCGACAATGGTACCTTGAGCGATGGCGTCAGCGCGTGTTTTGGCTGCGCGTGGTTTTTCCATTTGTTCGCGCGAGGCAGGTATGTGCCGCGCGGGGACGTCTTGATGAACCGATGGTGCCTGCTCTTTGGTTTCATCGGCAAAAGTCGGTTCCGGCAAACGTACCGTGTTCGCTTCTTGCGCCATCAGTCGGTCATCAAAATTTTCTTCAGCCGAGGCGGTCGCTGCTTCTACTTCGGATTCGGGATAAACAACAGCAGGCGCTGCTGGTTTTGCGTTTTCTGGTACGGCGGATGCTTTTTCTTCATTCGTAGATATTGAAGAAAGCACCATACCGCTTTCAGGCGAAGTATAAAAATGGTGCAGTGCCGCGCCGCCAACAACGGCAAAGATAAAGGTGAAGGCAAGGCCCAGGCGGCGCATGTTGAACCAGCCGCGCGGTTTTGTCGATGAAGTCTTGTTTGGTATCGGATGTCGCGCCGCTTCTTCTTTGAGCCATTGTTCCGTTTCTTCGCTGACGGGTGCGCCGAGTGCCGAAGCGGCAGATTGTTGCTGTGCGATGTCGTTCAGAAGTGCGTCACGCCTCGGAGCCTGCGCGCGCTGCATGTTTTGTGCTTCTTTCAGTACAGCATTTTTCAGCGATTCGGGCGGCGTGAAAACGGGCAGTGATTGCGTTTCCATTTCGTGCGCAATACCGAGAACGCTTTCTTTCAGTGATGCGGGCGCTTCATAAACAGGCAACGTTTTCAGAAGCGCACTTAAGCGATCCTGTTCGTTGATGAAACGTTCGAAAGCATTCATGCGCTGCGCTCCAATTCGCGACGCAAATGCGTGAATGCATAGCGCAGGCGGCTTTTCACCGTTTCGAAACCAACGTCCGCGATTTCGGCGATTTCATGCAACGACATGTCGTTGAAAAAACGCAAAACAATCACTTCACGTTGCGGTGCGGGTAATTGCAATAACGCCTGTTGCACTTGCCGCATGTTTTGCTTCAAGTGCAATTCAGTTTCGGGTGTGATGTCGTGCTCCGAATCGGTGAGCGAAGATTCCTGCAAGGTTTCACGACGTTGTTCATACGCGCCGCGTTTATTGTCGATCAACGCGTTGCGCGCAATCTGATACAGGAACGTACGAAACGCGGCAGTCGGTTTGTATTCACCGCTGTATTGCATCAACTTCACCCAGACTTTTTGGCAAATATCTTCGGCTTCGGCAAGGTTACCCTGACACAGCCACGCAATGAAGTTGAACAGCGCGTGGTTGTGGCGCTCAAAAAGCTCGGCAACCGGTTGCGCGATGATGCCTCGTGCGATCATGAGCATGAGATCCTCGTCGGGTAGGTTGCCGAGTGGGGGAGGAGGAAGTTGGTGTTCATCGTTCATCCCCCAAGTATAAAGGAAGCCGTGAATCATGACTGCGCGAAGGCAATACCGCGTTGGAACCCGGCTCGAAATGCTCATTTACGTTCAAGTAAGCTCTGCTTTCTCGCCTGATTCCGCCTTGTCTTGCCCTCGCTCGCAACATGATTCATGGCTTTCTGCACGCTATTCTTCTGCTGGGTACGAAGAAGTGTCCAACGTTTTTGCAATCCCCGCCAACCGCACCAACTCCGAACGATAGCCGTATGGATCATTGCCTACGGATGCTGCCGCCAGTGCGCGTGCATTTTCATAAGTCCAACCGTTCAGATTGCTTTTACCGCGCAATAGTTGGCCGAATCCGGCAACGGCGGTCGCAAAACGAAATTCGTGGTCAGCTTGTTCAAGCTGCGATACTTCGCTGCGACGTACCATCTGTTCCATCAACTGGCTACGTTAGAGGTGGCCCCGGTTCTTCGGACAGTTATTTTTGAATCTTTAGGTGGAATCTCC
>DAISYG010000114.1:0-4486 GCA_036825435.1 Casimicrobiaceae bacterium
TCATAAGCTCCATTCTCTCAAAAGAGGGAGCCTCCGAGAAAACCGGGGCGGTTCAGTCGGCCATCGACTATGAACAATATTTCGACATCAGCCCTGATGGTACGATTACCGAAGACGAGTTTACGCGCAGCATGCGTGCGGAAGAAAACACTGTCGAGCAGGCGAATTGGATAGGTTGTACCGGGCTGGGCGAGGATGTCGAAAGAGAGCTTCCTCGTTACCTTCGTCTGGAATTCGGTGAGTCCATTCTTGATGATGATTCGCTGAAAGCGGCAGATATGATTTATCTGGGTATTTTTGCTCTTGATAAAAAAAACCTTGAAGAGCAATTTTCGCCTGACGCACATAGCGTTCACGTATGGCAGCTTCCCGGATACGATGAAGATGACCCTTATTATGGCTATATTGAAATCTGGAAGGACGGTACTACTTGTTTCGGTATGGGAGACTATCTTCCGCAGAAGAAGCTTTGATCATACTTGAAAAAACCTTGTCATGTTCGCGATGTTCATACCTCTTCAAGGAAAGCCCCAGAACTGAAAGCCTTGCGTTGTCACGCGCTCAAACCCTGAGTGGAAATATCGAATCGCTCTGGTACGAAGGACTTTCTTCGAAAATGCTTCTCAACCAGTGGGAGGATGCAATAAGAGCCAGACAGTCATGCATGTTCGTTTGAAAATGCCATTGAGTGCTTCCGTCAATGGAGTTGGCGATCAAGTCACAGGCAATCTTTTCATTTTCCGGGTGGTTTTTGATGGTATTGATGTCGATATTCTTGAAAAATAGCAATCCGACCAGTCAAAAGCAACAGCGTGGTGTTTGCAGAAATGAAAAAACTGTTCGGTAGTCAACAAGTAAGGGGCGTTGTCCTCATCTGTGGTTCTTTCCAGCGCACACGCCAGGTTGCAGATGGCATCGTTGGATACTTCATCTTCGAAATTGGCCAGAAAATAATGGTCGTGGAGTTGCCATGTGCCGCTGCCGCAAGCTTTCAGAAGGTCGCATAAAAACAACCGCGCCTCATCGGCATCGTCGCCAAAGAAAAGTTCATATATTCTTGTGTTCATTTATTGTTTTCCACTATGAATAACCCTCTCCCCCGACCCCTCTCCCGCAAGCGGGCGAGGGGAGCCATTCAGATCGCGCTTCGTGCTCCCTAATTTTCTGATCCCTGATCCCTGATCCCTGATCCCTGATCCCTGATCCCTGACATCTGAATCAGTGCGCCTCATCCCAATTCGCGCCCATACCAATATTCACGATCAGCGGCACACGCAGTTGCGCGACTTGGCACATGAGTGTCGGAAGTTCTTTCCGGATTTGATCCATTTCATCGTTCGGCACTTCCAGCAGCAGTTCGTCGTGCACTTGCAGCAGCATGCGCGTTTTCATGTGCTGCCGATCCAGCCAGCCCTGGGTGGCGATCATGGCTTTTTTGATCAGGTCGGCCGCCGTTCCCTGCATCGGCGCATTGATCGCGGCACGTTCGGCAGCAGCACGGCGCGTGGCGTTGCCGCCGTTGATGTTGGCGAGCACGAGGCGGCGACCAAATACGGTTTCAACGTAACCCTGCGCGTGCGCAAGTTCGCGGGTGCGTTGCATGTAATCGGCAACGCCGGGGTAGCGCATGAAATAACGGTCGATGAATTGTTGTGCGGCGGAGCGCTCGATGCCGAGTTGCTGGGCGAGACCGAACGCGCTCATGCCGTAGATCAGGCCGAAGTTGACGGCCTTGATCATGCGTCGCTGATCGGCGGTGACTTCTTCCTGCGGAATGCCGAATACTTCGGCGGCGGTGGCGCGGTGGATGTCCGCGCCCTCATGGAAAGCTTTGAGCAAACCGGAGTCTTCCGAAAGATGCGCCATGATCCGCAGCTCGATCTGTGAGTAGTCGGCGGATAGCAGCACATGGTTTTCCGGGGCGATGAAGGCTTCGCGGATGCGCCGTCCTTCGGCAGTACGCACGGGAATATTTTGCAGGTTCGGATCGGACGACGCCAGCCGACCAGTGATTGCGGTGGTTTGTGAGAAGGTGGTATGCACGCGCCCGGTGGTGGCATTGATCATGGTTGGCAGCTTGTCCGTGTAGGTGGATTTCAGTTTGGCAAGCGTGCGGTGTTCCAATAATAGTTTTGGCAACGGATAGTCGGCTGCCAGTGTTTGCAGCACTTCTTCGTCGGTGGAGGGTTGCCCGGTCGCGGTTTTTTTCACCGGCGGCAGTCCCATACGCTGGAAGAGAATTTCTCCGAGTTGTTTGGGCGATGACAGGTTGAACGGTTGCCCGGCCAGCGCATAGGCTTCGTTCTCCAGTTGCAACAGACGCTGCCCCAGTTCGTGGCTCTGTTTGGCAAGCAGGCTGCGGTCGATCAGCACGCCGGTATGCTCCATGCGAAACAGGATCGTGCGTACCGGAAGTTCAATATCTTCATACACGGACAGCAGCGCAGGCTGTCCCTGCAACTGCGGGTACAGCACTTCGTGCAGACGCAGCGTCACGTCGGCATCTTCTGCCGCGTATTCGGCGGCACGTTCAATCGGCACTTGCGCAAAACTGATGCGGCGCGCACCTTTGCCGGTCACGTCGTCGTAATGGATGGTCTGCCAGCCAAGGTGATTTTCGGCGAGCGTATCCATGTCGTGTGCCTTGTGCGCTTCGAGCACGTACGATTGCAGCATGGTGTCGTGACGCACGCCAGCAAGGTTGATATTGTTGTTCGCCAAGACATGCTGGTCGTATTTGATATTTTGCCCGACCTTCGCTGCCACGCTGTTTTCCAGCCATGGCCCGAGATGCGTGATGACGGTTTCGTTATCGAGTTGCTCCGGTGGCACGGCATCTTCATGTGCGACCGGAATGTAGCAGGCATCGCCCGGGGCAACGCAGACCGACCAGCCGACGATGCGCGCCGTCATCGGATCCAGCGATGTGGTTTCCAGATCAAGCGCGGCCAGCGATGCCGAGTCCAGTTTTTGCACCCACTGTTTCAGTGCCGCCTCATCGCGCACGATGAGGTAATGCAGGTCGGCGGACTTGCCGTCGAGGATGACCGGCGCTATTTTTTCTACGGCGGTTTCCTTGCGCAACGTTTTGCTGACGGAGCGGTTGGTTGCCGGAGCGACGCCATCTTTGCCCTGTCGTAGCCAGCTCTTGAATTCGAAACGGGTATAGAGTTCGGTGAGTTTCTCGGTGTCGGCCGCAGTCGGCTGCAATTCGTCCATGGTCAGCGGCAGTTCACAGTCGGTCTTGATCGTCACCAGTCGGCGTGCTTCGGGCAGCCACTCAAGTGTGTTGCGCAGGTTTTCGCCGACCACGCCTTTGATCTCGTCGGCGTGCGCGACCAGGTTGTCGAGCGTTTCGTATTGCGTCAGCCATTTCACGGCCGTTTTCGGGCCGACCTTGGCAACGCCGGGGATGTTGTCTACGGTATCACCGATCAGGGTCAGGTAATCGACGATCTGTTTCGGGGCAACACCGAATTTGTGTTGTACGCCTGCTTCGTCGAGCGTTTCGTTGCTCATCGTGTTGAAGCAAGTCACGTGTTGGTTGACCAGTTGCGCCATGTCCTTGTCGGATGTGGAAATGATGGTCTGCCATCCCTGTGTCTGTGCCTGCCGCGCCAGCGTGCCGATCACATCGTCCGCTTCAATGCCGGGCACCACGATCAGCGGCCAGCCCTGTGCAGTGATACTTTCATGCAGCGATGCGATCTGCGCAACCAGATCGTCGGGCATCGGCGGACGATTCGCCTTGTAGTCAGGGTACCAATCGTTGCGGAAAGTCTTGCCCGGCGCATCAAACACCACGGCGAAGCGTTCAGGGTGGTATTCTTCAACCAGCCGCCGTAGCATCGCCAGCACACCGCGCAACGCGCCGGTTGGCTCGCCGCGCGAGGTGCGCAGATCCGGCAGAGCGTGGTACGCTCGATAGAGATACGAAGAACCATCAACAAGAATCAATTGCGACATGATGAAAAAACTCCCGAATACCAATCATTTTGCGCCGCCCGAAGATCTCGGCCATGATGCGTGGCGCTTGCTCTACATTATGGCAGAGTTCGCCACGGCGACCAGCAAGTTGCGCAACGTTGGCCCTGCCGTCTCCATTTTCGGTAGCGCGCGGCTCAAGGAAGACAGCCCGTACTACCAGAAGGCGATGACCACTGCCCGCCTGCTTTCAGACGCCGGGCTCAGCGTCATCACCGGCGGCGGTCCCGGCATCATGGAAGCCGCCAACCGCGGCGCGTATGCCGGGCCTGCGATGTCCATCGGTTTGAACATCGCGCTGCCGCATGAACAAGCCAGCAACACCTTTCAGGATATCGATCTCGATTTCCATTACTTCTTCACGCGCAAAACAATGTTTGCGCGCTTCGCAATTGCTTATGTCGGATTCCCCGGCGGCTTTGGCACGCTCGACGAACTGACCGAATGTTTAAGGAAACACTGATTTAATCGCACTTTATTGATTGTTTGCGGATAGCAGATA
>DAISYG010000115.1:0-4407 GCA_036825435.1 Casimicrobiaceae bacterium
CAGACAAAAAAGTAACCAAAAAATCTGCCCCCGGGTTCCGCCGCCCTACGGGTACCCTGCGCTTCTCATCGGTGCGGGCGCTCGCTTTTTCAGATGACAGGTATCGGGAATCAGGAATCAGTAAAAAAGCAGATCGCGCGAAGCGCGATGAAATATTTACTGATACCTGACATCTGGCATCTGAACGCCGGCGGCTTCAACGGGGGATAGAGGAGTTATATTGTGATTTGTACCAGTAAATGCTTTGAGTTTTTGCTGACATGTGGTTTTAAGCGTTTGCCTTACGACTCAGAAAACAATTCGTCGATGCCGTAGACGTGCGCCAGTGTTTGCAATGTTGATGGCACGCTACGAAAAGCCAACGTTTTGTGTTCATGTTGCGCGCGCCGCACCAGCGCCAACATGACGGCGAGCGCGGTCGAATCGATATCGGTGGTTTCGCCGAAATCAACCACGCCCGACGCGGGCAGCGGCAACGATTCGCTTTGCTTGAGCGCAGCGGCAGCATTGTTTAGTGTCAATGCACCACGGCAAAACCAAGTATCGTTGTCCGCTGAAAAAATGGCTGCCATGGGTATTGTCATTGCTGTGCCGGTGTTGTTGCCGCGCCCCGATTTTTGTGCTCGATCGATTGAATCAATCCATCGACGCCACCGGTTCGGACTTGTTGGTTGAACTCGTCGCGGTAATTGGTGACCAGCGAAACACCGCCGACAATCACATCGTAGCAGCGCCATTTGCCATCCTTATCGAGCACCATACTGTAATCGACGGGGACAGGCGCTTCACCCTTGCGCGTGACTTCGGAACGCACGGTGACTTCTTTATCGCCTTCGCGCGCGCGCAGTGGTTTGACGTTAATGGTGTCATCACGGTATTGCGACAGCGCGTTGGAGTAGGTGCGGATGAGCAGGTTTTTGAATTCTTCAACCAATTGTGTTTGCTGCTCCGACGACGCCTCGCGCCAGTTGCGCCCCATCGCCAGAATCGTCATGCGACGAAAGTCGAAATACGGCAGCAATTTGCCGTCGAGCAATTCACGTACGCGCGTCGGATCACCAGCCTGAACTTTGGGGTCGCTGCGGATGACTTCGATCACTTCATTCGCTACACGCTGCACCAGTTGGTCAGGCGTTTCGGACGTTTGCGCGGCGGCGCTGGAAACAATGCCCAAGCCGGACAAAATCCAAAGCGATGAAAAAAACAGAATAAAACGTTTCATGGCAATTCCTTTCACAATCATTCTTCTTCAAAATCGACGTCGTCGTAAATTGCGCGGCGATAGCTGTCGTCATGCGCTTGGTGTGCGCGTCGTTGCAAATACGCACTACGAATGAAGGTATAACGATCAATCGCCGCGTCGTCAACCGTGTTCAACAGTTTGATGCCCGACGACATGCCGTCCACCGCGCCCAAACCCCAGAGCGTATTACGCCAACGGATGCTTTCATTGCCGACGTACCAGTTGACCGGCGATGCGGAACCTTGCGCGAAACCGCCGACGCCATCGCGTAATGTGGTCGGCCCCAAAACCGGGATGAAAAGATAGGGTCGCGGGCCGACGCCCCAATGTGCGAGCGCCAAGCCGAGATCTTGTCCACCGCGCGGAATATCGGCATCGGAAGCAAAGTCGATCAGTCCCGCCAAGCCGAAGCTGGTGTTGATGATGACGCGACCAAAGTCGTGTCCGGCGCTGTCCATCTTGCCTTGCAGCAAACCGGAAATACCCGAAAACAAATCGTCGATATTGTTGAAGAAGTTGGTGACCATCTGCCGCCCGACGCTGGGCGTCACCGCTTCATAAACGTCAACAACGGGACGCATCACATACGTTTCCAACGGCTGATGCACCGCAAACATTGCGCGGTTGATTGGCTCCAACGGATCGTCATCTGCTATCGAGCCGGTACTTGCGCAGCCCGAAAACAATGGCAAAGCCAGCAAAACAAGAAAGAATCGATACATTATTGATCTCCGTCCGTCGATGAAGACGCCTGATTCAACATGAACTGACCGATCAATTTTTCCAGCACGATCGCAGATTGTGTTTTGGTGATGCGATCGCCGTCGGCCAGCATTTCTTCATCGCCGCCGACGTCAAGGCCGATATAAACTTCGCCGAGCAAACCTGACGTGAGGATCGATGCGATGGTGTCGCGGCTGAATTGGTATTGCTTTTGGATATTCAGCGTTGCGACTGCTTCATATAATATGGGGTCGAGTGTGATATTTTCCACGCGGCCGACAACGACGCCTGCGGCTTTCACCGGTGCGCGCGCTTTCAGACCGCCGATGTTGTGAAAATGTGCTTCGATGTGATAGCCGGGCGCATTGCTCCACGTCATCAGATTACCGACTTTCAGCGCCAGAAAAACCAGCGAAACCAGTCCGATGGCAACGAAAATACCTACCCATAAATCAATAGTCGCTCGTTTCATTGCTTAAACTCCGCGAAACATAAAAATAGTCATAATAAAATCGGCAGCGAGGATCGCCAGCGAGGCATGCACCACGGTGCGCGTGGTGGCACTCGAAACACCTTCAGCGGTTGGCTTGGTGTCGAAGCCTTCAAAAACGGCGGTGAGTGTGACGATGATGCCGAACACAAAACTCTTGATCACGCTGTTCAATACGTCAACGCGAAAATCGACAACGGCCTGCATGTTGCCCCAAAATGCGCCGTTATCCATACCGATCAATTGCACGGCAATCAGATACGCGCCGAAAATCGCGGCGGTGGAAAATAGCGCCGCCAACAGCGGCATCGAAATGACGCCGCCCCAGAAACGTGGTGCGGCAACGCGTGCCAGCGGATCAACCGCCATCATTTCCATCGCCAATAATTGCTCGGTAGATTTCATCAAACCGATTTCGGCGGTGATCGCACTGCCGGCGCGTCCGGCGAACAAAAGCGCGGCGACGACCGGGCCTAGTTCGCGCAACATCGCCAACGCCACCAGGACGCCGAGCGATTCACTGGCGCCATAGGTGCTGAGAATGTCGTAACCTTGCAGCGCCAACACCATACCCACGAACAAGCCTGACACCAGAATGATCACCAGCGACAAAACACCGGCGAAATAAATCTCGCGCATCGTTAACTGAAAACGGAAAAACGCGGCGGGCGTGTAGCGCAACAGCGCGATGAAGAAGCGGAAGATAAAGCCAAGCTGCGCGATGATGCGCAACGTAACATTGCCGAGACGACGCAGGAGATCAAGAATGAAATTCATCGTGCGCTCTCCGTTTGGCCAAGAAAATCCTGCGCCAGCGGCGATGCTTTCATGTGCAACGGCACGGGACCATCTTCGTCGCCATTGATGAATTGGCGCACATAAGGATCGGTCGCGTTGCGAATTTCATCCGGCGTACCTTCGGCGATGATGTGCCCTTGCCCGACGAAATAAACATAATCGACAATTTTCAGTGATTGATAAATGTCGTGCGTAACCAGCACGGAAGAAATACCCAGCGCGTCGTTCAAACGACGAATCAATTGCCCAACGACGCCGAGCGAAATTGGATCCAACCCGGTGAACGGTTCGTCATAAAGCATCAACAAAGGATCGAGCGCAATCGCTCGCGCCAGCGCAACGCGACGCGCCATTCCGCCCGATAGCTCATTGGTGCGCAATTGTGCGGCACCGCGCAGACCGACGGCATTGAGCTTCATCAGCACCAGATCATGGATCATCGACTCCGGTAGATCGGTGTGTTCGCGCAACGGAAAGGCGACGTTTTCATACACCGACATATCGGTGAACAACGCGCCGAATTGGAAAAGATAACCAAGCTTGCGGCGCATCGCGTAAAGCTCCCGCTTGTTCAAACCGTGCACCGACTGCTCGTTGACCTCAACCCGTCCGGCATCGGGAAATACTTCGCCACCCAGCAGACGCAGGATCGTCGTTTTTCCGCAGCCCGATCCGCCCATGATGGCGACAACCTTGCCACGCGGAAAGTGCATGGTGATGTCGCTGAGCACCGGCTGCGACGGCGTGTAGCCGAATCGGACGGCGGTTAGCGAAGCAATCAAATCGGATGAGGAAGGTTCAGAAAACACGAAACGCCATTTTTATATGAAAAAGCGATTTTATCTGCTCCGCCAAAAAACGGGTTTTTTAATTGTCATTTCATATAAAGAGGGTGGCGTTCAAGGGGCAAAAGTCTTTTAAGCGTAACGCTTATGCTATGAGGTTTGTTTTTTTGCTATTCCTTTTTTGAAAACCTCTATAATTGAGTCTGTTACCTTTAGATGCAAGACACAGTATAATTTCATAAATTGTTTCTTGATTGGGAGAGGGCGGATGGATACGGTTTGCTGCAAACGTTTTATATACCAAGCTAAAAACTTATGGAAACACTGATTTAATCGCACTTTATTGATTGTTTGCGGATAGCAGATAT
>DAISYG010000116.1:0-4163 GCA_036825435.1 Casimicrobiaceae bacterium
CTTATGCCGCATGACTCAAACAAAACTGCCTCCGAGAAACCCGGGGCGGTTCACTTCAGATTTCATTGCGGGTTGCACTGGATCTTTTGGATTGCCTTGAAAAAATCAGCGCTCAGCATGGTTTTGAGAAGTTTCGAAGATCAAAGCAGGTCACACCGCCTGATGTTGCCAAGCATTGAGTTTCTGTTGAGCTTGGGGGTGTAAGTTTTCGTGAGTTGAAAAAATTCCGCTGAAAACCTTCTTGGCTTTGTATAATTCGCTGCAATGACTGCCATGTTAAAGCTATTTTGGATCGGTTCTATACAGAAAAACAAAAGCCGCATCATGCGGCTTTTGTTTTTCAAGCGCAGCAAAAAATCAACGAATCACCAATACCGGCAACGTCGAGTGCGTTAACACTTTCTGCGTTTCGCTGCCCAGCAGCAGCGCGGAAATACCGCGTCGTCCATGCGACGCCATCACGATCAGATCGCAATTATTATCTTTGGCAGCGTTGAGAATGGCTTCCCACGGCGTTGCTGCCAACACATGCACGCGTTCAAACATGGTTGGTGTCTTTTTCACGATTTCTTCGGCCGCGTTCAATACCTGCTCGGCTTGCTCGGTGAAAAAGGCGGCGTATTCTTTTTTGGAGATTGGCTC
This sequence comes from Casimicrobiaceae bacterium, assembly GCA_036825435.1. GTDB lineage: Bacteria > Pseudomonadota > Gammaproteobacteria > Burkholderiales > Casimicrobiaceae > UBA931. Next base: position 643 of record DAISYG010000116.1, read on the forward strand.
ATAGACCATTCCGCCCGCGTAGGCGGGCATCGGGTAGCTGGGTGACGCATAGAAAAGATACAGTTTGGCGTTCAGCGCTTCGCAGAGCGCCGTCGCCGTTTCGACAGCTTTTTCGGAGAGCGGAGAACCGTCTGTTGCAACAAGAATGTTTTTGTACATAGCATTTTCCCTTCTAAAAGAAATCAACCACCATTAACGGGCCACCAGGACCGGAATTTTTGAATGTGTCAGTACCTTTTGGGTTTCGCTGCCCAGAATCACGGCGGAAAAGCCACTGCGACCATGCGACGCCATCACGATCAGATCACAGCCGATTCTTTTTGATTCGGAGAGAATGGCTTCCCACGCGGCAACACCCGGTACATGCAAGGTGTCGCACGCCAGCCCGGCTTGCATGGCGATATCTTTGGCTGCAGATAAAATATTGGCGGCCTCCTGCGCGACTTCTTCGGAAACCATGGTTGCCGGATGTGTCGCCGATTCTTCGGCTGACAAATAAAGCGGCAGCGCCAACGGTGGGGAGGCGTAAAGAATAGTCAGTTTGGCGGATAAGGCTTTTGCCAAACCGACGCCGTGTTCAACAGCTTTGCCGGAAAGCTCCGAGCCGTCAAAAGCGATGAGAAAGTGGCGGTACACGAAAGCTCCTTTCGAGAAAAGTGAAATAATCAAGATTGATTTTCATGCTCATAACCATATGCTGAACTTTTTATCACCGATGGTCAATAGTTATCACGTTTCGCTCGGTAAAACGATGGTTTTATTCATCGAAGTTGACCGAGAACAAGCGCTGCCGTAGAGTGCCATCATGTCAGAATCTTCGGCTCTTTCTTCGCACGAACCCGCGTCGAGTGAACGCTACTGCTTTCACTGCGGAACGGAAAATCCGCAGGATGTTCGCTGGCAGGCAGAGTTGGGCGGTCAAAAACGAACTTTTTGCTGCGCGGGCTGCCTTGCCATCGCACAAACCATTCATGCGGCAGGTTTATCGATATTCTATACCACGCGCACTGCCATGTCGCCGCAGGCGGTACAGGACGCGACAGCCAACGACGAATGGACAGTGTACGACGAGGATAACGTGGCGCGTGAATTCGTCCATCGCAATGAAAACGGACAAAACGAAATTTCGCTGCTGATCGACGGAATGAGTTGCGGCGCATGCGTTTGGTTGATCGAATCCTGGCTGATGAAACAGACGGGTGTTATTGAAACGCGCGTGAATTACGCATCGCGGCGCGCGACGGTGCTGTGGAATCCGGAGGTCACGAAACTGTCTGCCTTGTTGCGCTCACTCTCGACGATCGGCTATCGCGCTTACCCTTACGATCCGAAATTACGCGACGTACAGGCGCGTCGGGAGCGACGCATGCTGCTGTTTCGGATGGGCGTTGCGTTATGCTGCATGATGCAGGTGATGATGATGGCTGCGCCCGGTTATCTGAGCCGTGACATTGCCGCGAACGAGACGACGATATTGCGCTGGGGCAGTTTGGTGTTGACGCTGCCGGTGATGTTTTTTTCCGCGTTGCCTTTTTTTCGTGGCGCATTGCGCGATGTGTCGATACGCCGTCTGGGCATGGATGTGCCCATTTCGCTTGGACTGATATTTGCCTTTATCGGTAGTGTCTGGAATACCGTGCAAGGCATGGGACAAGTGTATTATGACTCGATAACGATGTTCGTCGCGTTGTTGTTGATCGCTCGTTTTGTCGAATTGACGGCGCGTCATCGTTCGGGAGAAGCGATTGAAGCAATGGCGCGGCAGCGTCCGATGGTTGCCGAACGTTTTGAACAGTGGCCGGAAAAACAAACGGCGCAAACGTTGACAGCGGCTTCGCTTGATCGAGACGATGTGGTGTTGGTACGCGCCGGTGGTTTGGTTCCCGCTGATGGCGTGGTTGTTGATGGCGCGTCGCACGTTGAAGAAGCGATGTTAACCGGCGAAAGTTGGCCTCGAAAACGCATCGCCGGTGACTGCGTTTTTGCCGGTTCAGTCAACCGTGAGAACGCATTGGTTGTTCGCGTTTCCGAAGCTGGTGAAGCGACACGGCTGGCGACGATTCTGCGTTTGGCGGATCGCGCAGCCAGCGAAAGACCACGTGTTGCGCGCATTGCCGACAAGGCTGCATTCTGGTTTGTCAGCATTCTTCTGACGCTGGCGACGATCGTTGGTGCGGTCTGGCTGTGGTACGCGCCGGAACGCGCATTGGAAGTTGTTTTTTCGTTGCTGGTGATTTCCTGCCCGTGTGCGTTGTCGCTAGCGACACCGACTGCATTGTCGGCGGCGGCGGGCGCATTGGGGCGTTTGCACGTGGTGCTGTCGCGCAGTGACGCGCTGGAAGCATTGGCAGGCGTAACCACGATTGTTTTCGATAAAACCGGCACACTCACCGAAGGGGAGGTACGTTTGCTCGCAATGCAAGCGTGGGACGAAACGCAGACGACAAGGCTGACACGAATCGCGCAGACGTTGGAGGCGCGTTCGGAGCACCCGATCGCGCGCGCGTTTCACGATAATGAGCATGATTTGCCGCGGGCGTCGAATGTGACGATGGTGGCAGGGATGGGCATCGAAGGTGTTGTTGATGGCGAGCGGTGGCGTATCGGGCGTGCGGTATTTGTCGGTGGCGCGGTTCCGGGATCGTTTACGTCTTTCTTGACCGAGCACGCAGCAAGAACGGTGGTGTTTCTCGGCAACGAAAGCGGGATTTGCGCCGTTTTTGCGCTTGGCGATGCGTTACGCCCGGAAGCCGCCGCGACGGTGGCACGATTGACAGCGATGGGTGTTCGAACCGTTTTGTTGTCCGGCGATAATACAGCGAATGTTGAAAACTTGGCGAAGACGATCAGCATCGACGTGTTTCATGGTGATTTGACGCCGGAAAACAAGCGCGAATACGTTCAGGCAATGCAAGCAAAGGGCGAGGTAGTCGCGATGATCGGCGATGGCATCAACGATGCACCCGGCTTGGCACAGGCGCAGATTTCCATCAGCCTCGGCAGTGCGACATCGTTGGCGCAATGGACAGCAGATGTGGTGATCCTCTCCGACGAATTGCCGCGCCTTGCTGATGCATTGATTTGTGCGCGCCGCACGCTGAAAATTATCCGTCAGAATTTGTGTTGGGCAGCTTTGTATAATGTGCTGGCGATTCCGGCGGCGGTGTTGGGTTTGGTGACGCCGTTGCTCGCTGCAGTTGGGATGTCGCTATCGTCGCTGGTTGTCGTGTTGAATGCGATGCGCGCGATTCGCATACCGCCGTTCGCGCACATGAAGGAAGAAGTGTTCAAGAAAGAATATAAATGGAAGCGCTCTGGTTGTTGATTCCAATAACGGTCCTCTTGGTGGCGATCATCGGTGGCGTCTTCTGGTGGAGTGTACGCAGCGGACAGATGGACGATCTGGACAGTCCCGCGTATCGTATTCTCGCTGACGACGATAATCCGCGAGACACAGATCAAGATAATTAAGGAACCGCTGATCAAATCGCATCTACCGCATTTTTCTTCTCTCAAATTTG
>DAISYG010000117.1:0-4033 GCA_036825435.1 Casimicrobiaceae bacterium
AGCTACCGATCAGAACCGTTGGCGAACCAGTGACGATCTTGCCTTTGACAACACTATCACCCTTCCGTGCTGCTGGTTTGCCGGACATAGCTGCCTCCTTGGATTAGAAATATTCAGATGGCGTTATTCTATTTGAGTTCAAAGAAAATGTCACGAGTAAAAAATTAGCGACAGTTATGGTTTTTTTAGCCACTGTGAAATGGCTTGTCGCTACTGTAACCGTGCCCAAGCATGCCCTATCCGTGATTTTATCTTTTCATATATTACCTAGACAGTTCATAGAGACTGGCGACGCGTTTACGCTGTAATCATTCTTTGCGTTTGATAATCAAACGGGAAAGGCGATAAACCTTTCCCGTTTGTGCTGTTGGACTTCATCAAACACCGCGCCGCTCTTGTCACGGCTGCGGTGAGCTTATTTCAGTAGCGTTTTGACTTGTTCGATTCGTTTCGTCGCGTCCTCCTCCCATTGTTTTTTGATTTTCCCCTGTTCTTCCTGCGCTTTGGCATCTTCTTTAGGCGCAGCAAAAAGTGTACGCAAGCTCTGATCGGCCTGTTGCGTTTCGTTGACCGGCATTGCCGTTAATAGTTTCCGCACTTCATTGATTTTATCGGTAGGAACTTTTCCTTGCGCCGCATACAACGCTTGCCAGAGCGGCGCATATTCGGCTTGCTTCTGCGTGAGCACGGTATCAAAAAGCGCAACCACCAACGGCGCCCGCACTTGTGCGGTTTGCCAATCATATTTCAGTGTCGTATTGGTATATGGATTAGCAACCGAAATTTTGTCCGAATCGAATAAATCGCGGCGTGCCGGAAGGCGGGAAAAGTCATCGTACAGCATTTTTTGCCCTTCCTCGGATAATGCAAAATCAACAAACTGTTGTGCGGTTTCCTTGTTTTTTGCTTTGTTCAAAATACCAATCAACCCGGGGTTGTATGCCGTTTGCTGTGGGTAAATCAAACGAACCGGACTGTCTTTCTCGATGCCTGATGCGATAAAGAAATCCAAGTTGATTTGAGCCGCGACATCACCTGACGTCAGCGGATTCTTTTTATCGTCGTCTTTTTTCACATAAGCGTTGCCAACCATTTCAGACAGCAATGCCCAGCCTTTTTCCCAACCATACGCCTGCAATATGGTTTCTACTGCCATGGGCGCAGGACCACCGGCGCTCTTTGGCATCGGCAATGTGATTTTGCCTGCATACACCGGGTTGGCAAGATCGCTCCATTCCTTGGGCGCCGCCACACCGAGTTTTTGAATGGCATTTTGGTTATAAGCAATTGCATAGCCCGCCAGTTCAAACGCCGCATAATGACCATCAGCATCGGCAATCGGGGAACCGGCAATTTGGTACGGATGAACTGCAGGATCAAGATTCAGTTTGGCGAACAGCTTGTTTTTGTTCAATTCGTCAAACGCGCGTAATGCTGCCGCCCAATAAATATCCGCATCAGCATCGCCCTGCACTTCCGACAACACTTTGCCGGAAGAAACTTTCTTGACGGTGATTTTCTTCCCCGGATATTTTTTCTCGAATGCTTCCTGATATTTCCTGCTGATGTTGTCGGGATAGCCCGTCAACACAACCGCTTGGTCGTCCTTCGCCAGCGCGGGATGGCTGATAAACAGCAACGACAACGCTGCGACTGAAAACAAAAAAGAACACCTGCGTAAAAATGATTTTGTACTCATGATAGATCTCCTGCAAAATATTAGGTTTATCGACTGAATGAGCAAATACTCAAAATAAAAAATTCCGCCCCGCAGGGCGGAAAAATGAGAGAGAAATGAATTATTATTATAGGAGAGAGCTGCATGACCAGCTTCTTAGGACATTCGCTCCAGGGAAGCACTGATTAATGGCTGCGCACAAACAATACGGCGTTGGAATCCTTCTCAAAATGCTCATTTACTCTCATGTAAACTCCGCTTTTTCGTCGGACTCCGTCTTGTCTTGTTCGTGCTCGCAACATGAATCAGCGCCTCCCTAAAGATCGTAGCGAATATTCGCGTAAAAGTACCTGCCCGGTGTCGGGTAATTTGCCGAGAACTTGCGGTAATCCTTATCGAAGAGATTTTCGACGCCGAAGTTCAGTGACAAGCCATCCCACATCGGCGGTGTGACCGAGAATTTCAGATCGGTAATCGCATAGCCGGGGTTTTTGCTGACACCGCTGGTGTTGTAATAGCTGTCGCTGAAGAAATCAAACGCCGGAATAATCGACAGCCATTCGCCGATGCGAAAATCACCGTACAATGATCCATGATGTTTCGGCAAGTCAACGAAGTGATAATCTTTGTTGTCCTTGTCTTTGGAATCATAATAGCTGTAACTCAACCCCAATAAAATGCTTGGTGTCATTTGGTATTCCGCACCAAGGTCAACACCTTTGCGCTCGACATCGCCTTCGATGTTGATGGTTTGCTGTACCGCATACCCCGGATAAGTGATGAAATCGCGATCGCTACGGCCAATGGTGTTTTTGTTCCGGCTGTAAAAAACACTGGCCTCCACGAAAAGATCACGCAATGGTTTACCGCTGTATCCGATTTCCTGGTGAATTGCGCGCTCGGGATCAAGGCCGGGATTTTGCAACGACACCAGTGGGAAGCTTTGTCCTTCCATTCCCGGCGGGCATACATCGCTTGATGAGCATGTCACCGAACTCCCCGCGCCGTAATTCGAGAACTGCTCGCGCATGGTCGGATAACGTGTTTTTTTCGCGATGCTGTAATAGAACGTGTGATCCTCGGTCGGCTTATAAAAAATCGCTGCCTGTGGATCCCAAGTGTCGATATCCGGCTTGAGCATCCCCGACACATCCGGGAAATCGGTAATCAGTCCATTCATGTTGCTGCCCATCCCCACCGTTTCGGTCTTGCGCTTGCTGTACGAAATACCGGCCTGAATTTCCCATTGCTTCGTGATCTTGTAGGTATCCTCGACCGCAAACGAGAAGATTTTCTGCTCGGTTTTTTGATCGGTGTCAGGAATATGATCCGTCGTGCGGCCATACGTATCGAACGATTTATGTTGATCGAACTTGTATTGGACGTTGGCCTTCAGAATATTGTTTTTAATCGCCTCCGTACCAACTTCCAGCGATCCGCCATATGTATAATCATCGTACCAACCGCTATAACCGCGCCCACCCCAGTTGTACAGCGCATTGTCAAACTGATCGTAGTAAGCACGCGGCTTGATGTAAAAGGCGTCACCAAAACGCGTATTGGATACGAACGATACCGTTTCTCTATCCCACACCGGCCATTCCCAGTTGGTCTCGGCAAAACCATCTTCACCAACACGATAACCTTTCACGCCCTCTTGTTTCAGATAGCTCAACACATATTCATCGGTCGCATTCGGAATAAAGCCGATCTTTACGGAACCTTTTTTGTCGCGTGTTCGATAGTTTTCTTTATCGGTATCGCGTTCATTACCATCGGCATCCATACCGGAGAATTTCTTCGCAGTTTTGATGTACTTTTGCTCGTAATACGAGGCATTTGCCTGCGCATACCACATGCCCTGTAAAGTTCCCAAACTCACTTCTGTTTCCGAACTTTGCCCCGTTCCGTACCCAACCGTGACATGACCATCCAACGGTTTGCTCGGTCGCTCGGTGACGATATTGATCACGCCGCCCAGCGTATTCGGACCATACAACACCGAGCTATAACCTTTCGCCACACGAATCGACGACACATCGGCGGTCGTGAAACGACCCAGATCCATGAAGCCATCGTAGGGTACATACGCCGGGATGCCGTCGATATAGATCGGCACTTTCGACCCGGAAGCAAAACCGCGCACCATCACGTTGGATTCATAACGACTGCCCGAAGCACGTTGGAAAAGAATACCGGGCGAGCGCGACAATGCCTTGCCGACATCTTTTTTCTCAAACATGTTGATGCGTTCTTTATCAACTTGGACTTCGATTTTTTCCGACGATGATTGCTCTTCGCCCTGAACCGAAATCGTACCAAGCTCAAAGATATTGCTTTTTTCATCTTTGGCGG
>DAISYG010000118.1:0-3865 GCA_036825435.1 Casimicrobiaceae bacterium
ATGAGGTTTTTATGAGACCATTTAACCGCGTTGCGCTTCGTACTTGAATCTAGGGTGTTTCTGAAAAGAAAAGTTTGCATGATGCTCCCCACAAGACAAGATTCAAAACAGGCCGCGCGTGCCTCCTGAGCGCGGTCAAGAAAAAAGACGGTTTATTGTAAGGTTATTTTTTCTCGATGGGCATATTTTTTTGCGGATTGGTGACAGCGACGATGTAAAAAGTGGCGGGGATACAACGGTCAGGGGTCGGATGACAGGTGTCAGGCATCAGAGGTCAGGGGTCAGGGATCAGAAAAGTTTGATCGCGCTTCGCGCGATAGATATTGGTTTCTGGATTCCCGCCTTCGCGGGAATGACGACGTATTTTTTTGGATGTTTTGACGCGGAGGGAAAGGTTTGCGCTTGAGCGAAGGTTGTGGGTTTTCTGATCCCTGATGCCTGTTCTCTGTCATCTGAACAATTGACAGCCCTTTTTTTGCGGATTACAATCCACGGTCTTTTTAGGAGCCGAAAACCAAACGGCTTCGATGGTGTCTGGTGAAGCGCGGCTGCACGGCTGGCTTTGTCGGATGAGAGCGATGCGTCGGCGCAAGCCGTCCACTCAGGAAAATTCAGAATGCCAACAATCAATCAATTGGTGCGCAAGGGCCGTAAGCCCGAAGTCGCCAAGAGTAAAGTGCCTGCGCTTGAGCGTTGTCCGCAAAAGCGCGGCGTGTGTACTCGCGTTTATACCACGACGCCGAAAAAACCGAACTCGGCGTTGCGTAAGGTCGCCAAGGTTCGCTTGACCAATGGTTTTGAGGTGATCAGCTACATCGGCGGTGAAGGGCACAACCTGCAAGAGCACTCGGTGGTGTTGTTGCGCGGTGGTCGTGTTAAAGACTTGCCGGGTGTGCGTTACCACATGGTGCGCGGCGCGCTGGATACCGCCGGCGTGAAAGATCGCAAGCAGGCGCGTTCGAAGTATGGCGCCAAGCGGCCGAAATCCGATTAATCGCATAGAGCAACGAGAATATTATGCCCCGACGTAGAGAAGTCCCGAAACGCGAAATTCTGCCTGATCCGAAATTCGGCAGCGTTGAAGTCGCGAAGTTCGTCAACGTTTTGATGACGAGTGGTAAGAAGTCTGTCGCAGAGCGCATCATTTATGGCGCGTTTGAGCAGATCAACCAAAAGGCCGGCAAGGAGCCGCTGGAGGTGTTTACCGCAGCTTTGGCAAACGCCAAGCCGATGGTGGAAGTGAAAAGCCGTCGTGTCGGTGGCGCCAACTTTCAGGTGCCGGTGGAGGTGCGTCCGACGCGCCGTTCCGCACTGGCGATGCGCTGGTTGCGCGAAGCGGCCAGAAAGCGCGGCGAGAAATCAATGGATGCGCGCCTGGCAGGCGAATTGCTTGATGCGGCGGAAGGTCGTGGCGGTGCGGTGAAAAAACGTGAAGAAGTGCATCGCATGGCTGAAGCTAACCGGGCATTCTCCCATTTCCGTTTCTAAGAAAGCTTGCAAAATGACTGCGCGCACGCCATGCAGCGTTGAAATACGCCTCAAAATGCTCATTGACGATCAGTCAACTGCGCGTTTTCGGCGCATTTCGCCTTGCCTGACGCGCGCTCGTTCCATTTTTCAGAGCTTCCCTAATTTTATTACGATGACCGCGCGTCAGGATGACGCGCGCTTTTTTGGCTAAGACAAACGTGGCAAGAACAACACCTATTGAGCGCTACCGCAATATTGGTATCAGCGCACACATTGATGCGGGCAAGACGACAACGACTGAACGCATCCTTTTTTATACGGGCGTTTCGCACAAGATCGGCGAAGTGCACGATGGCGCTGCCGTGACCGATTTCATGGATCAGGAGCGCGAGCGCGGCATCACGATTACGTCAGCGGCAGTGACCTGTTTCTGGAAAGGGATGAGCGGCGAATTTCCTCAGTATCGCATCAACGTGATTGACACACCGGGACACGTTGACTTCACCGTCGAGGTGGAGCGCTCGATGCGCGTGCTCGATGGCGCGTGCATGGTGTACTGCGCGGTCGGTGGTGTGCAGCCGCAGTCGGAAACGGTGTGGCGTCAGGCCAACAAATACAACGTGCCGCGTTTGGCGTTCGTCAACAAGATGGACCGTACCGGTGCGAATTTTTTCAAGGTTTATGAGCAGATGCGCACGCGTCTGCGCGCCAATCCGGTTCCGGTGGTGATTCCAATCGGTGCGGAAGATACGTTTAAGGGCGTGGTTGATCTGATCAAGATGAAATCAATCATCTGGGACGAAGCCAGTCAGGGCATGAAGTTCGAATATGGCGAGATTCCCGCCGAGCTGGTGAACACCGCCAACGAGTGGCGTGAAAAAATGGTTGAAGCCGCCGCCGAAGCCAACGAGGAATTGATGAACAAATACCTCGAAAGTGGCGAACTGACGGAAGAGGAAATCGTCAAGGGTCTGCGCGAGCGCACGATTGCCTGCGAGATTCATCCGATGTTGTGCGGCACGGCGTTCAAAAACAAAGGCGTGCAACGGATGCTGGACGCCGTGGTTGAGTTTCTGCCGTCACCGATCGACATTCCGCCGGTGAAAGGGCTGAAACCGAACGGTGAAGAAGATTCCCGCAAAGCGGACGACAAAGAAGCGTTTTCCGCGTTGGCATTCAAAATCATGACCGATCCTTACGTCGGCCAGTTGACGTTTATCCGCGTTTATTCAGGCTCGGTCAGCTCTGGCGGCACGGTGGTCAACTCAATCAAGGAACGCAAAGAGCGTATCGGTCGTTTGCTGCAAATGCACGCCGATGACCGTGAAGAAATCAAGGAAGTGCACGCGGGCGACATCGCCGCCGTGGTTGGTCTGAAGGACGTGACCACGGGCGAAACGCTGAGCGATCCGAACAAGCTGATCATTCTGGAAAAAATGGAGTTTCCGGAGCCGGTGATTCACGTTGCCGTTGAGCCGAAAACCAAAGCCGACCAGGAAAAAATGGGCCTTGCGCTCAATCGTCTGGCGCAGGAAGATCCGTCTTTCCGCGTGCGTACTGATGAAGAAACCGGGCAAACAATCATTTCCGGGATGGGCGAACTGCACTTGGAAATCATCGTTGACCGCATGAAGCGCGAGTTTTCGGTGGAAGCAAACGTCGGCGCGCCGCAGGTGGCGTACCGCGAAACGATTCGCAAGTCGTCGGGCGACACCGAAGGTAAATTCGTCAAACAATCCGGTGGTCGTGGTCAGTATGGTCACGTCTGGATTCGGATGGAGCCCAACACATCGGGCGAAGGTTTCGAATTCGTTGACGAAATCAAAGGCGGCGCCGTTCCACGTGAATACATTCCAGCCGTACAGCGCGGTTTGCAAGAAACGTTGCCGAACGGTGTGTTGGCAGGCTTTCCGGTGGTGGACGTCAAGGTTACGTTGTTTGATGGCTCGTACCACGATGTGGACTCGAACGAAAACGCGTTCCGGATGGCAGCGTCAATGGCGTTCAAAGACGCGATGCGCAAAGCCAACCCGGTATTGCTGGAGCCGATGATGGCGGTCGAAATCGAAACGCCGGAAGAAAAAATGGGCGACGTGATGGGCGATTTGTCATCGCGTCGCGGCATCATCCAAGGCATGGAAGATATGGCGGGTGGCGGTAAAGCCATACGCGCTGAAGTGCCGTTGGCAGAAATGTTTGGCTATGCGACCACGCTGCGTTCGTTGACGCAGGGACGTGCCACATATTCAATGGAATTCAAGCATTATTCTCAAGCACCTCAGCAGGTTGCCGAGGCAATTATCAACAAGAAGTGATGGAAAGAAACTAGGAAGAACGATCATGGCCAAAGAGAAATTTGAGCGGACGAAGCCGCACGTAAACGTAGGAACGATAG
>DAISYG010000119.1:0-3812 GCA_036825435.1 Casimicrobiaceae bacterium
ACATAAAATACCTATTTATAAATTACTTTAATAACTTGCAATAATATTATGTTTAATTTTAAATTTTATTGATTGTTTCTCGCTTAATGACGCCGCCTTCTTTCTCAAGCGCCTGCACGAAAGGATCGTCGCGAAACGCCGTCTCGGTTTCTTTTTGCGCCTGTTTTTGCGCCCGCTGTTTTTGCGCTGCCAACGTATCGTCCGCCGCCGCAACCAGATCGAACTTCAAACGTAGCCGCCTCCCCGTCGCCTTTTCCAGCACGCCTTTCAGCTTGCTGGCGTAAACGCCTTCTGCGAAATGTCGCTGTTGCTCCGGCAATGCCAGCGTTATTTCATTGCCCTCGATGCCGCGCCATTCGGTATAAGCAGCCACCTGTTCGGCAATGCCATTCAGCGGCAGTTGTGCAACCCACGCCGTCCACGAAGCCGCATCGTGTGCCGGAAAATCGCCACTGTCCGTGCTTTGAGGCGCAATTTTCGGCGCATTTTCCTGGATTTTGTTCGGTAGGAGTTCGTTGGAAACAGGTGCTTTATCCGCCGTCAGGTCGTGCGGTTTTTTTTTTACCGTATCCGCTGCCACCGAACTTGGCTTGCGATTGGCTTTGGCAGAGGTTTCCGCGTTCGTTGGCGCAAACGCCAAAAGGCGCAGCAAAGTCATCGACAAACCCATTGGCTCATCCGGCGCCAGCGCCAGATCGGCGCGCCCCTGCAAGGTAATCTGATAGAAAAGCTGGACATCTTCTGGAGAAAAACGCGCTGCCAACGCCTGCATTTTCTCGGCATCATCCCACTGTTTTGCGGCTTCTGGCACCACCTGAGCAACGGCGACACGATGAAAAAACATACCCAATTCATCCAACACCGCAGAGGCGTCAATCCCACGACGCACGAGTTGATCGGCTTCCGCCAGCAATTCCTCGCCGTTTTTCGCAGCCAGCGCCTCGACCAAACGGTCGATGTAATCGCGCTCGACTGTGCCCAGCATCGTGCGCACATCCGCTTCTTTGACCTCGCCCGCGCCGTACGCAATCGCCTGATCAAGCAGCGACAACGCATCGCGCAGCGAACCACGCGCCGAATGTGCGATCAACGACAGCGCGTTGTTTTCAAACGGTATTTTTTCCTGTTCCAGGATATAGGCCAGCCGTTCGCGCACTTCTTCGGACGGCAACGGCTTCAATGAAAATTGCAGGCAACGCGACAACACGGTTACCGGGATTTTTTGCGGATCGGTCGTCGCCAGCACAAATTTGACGTGCTCCGGCGGCTCTTCCAGCGTTTTCAACATCGAGTTAAACGCCGCCTTTGACAACATATGTACTTCGTCGATCAAATAGACTTTGTAACGTCCGACCGTTGGTGCGTAGCGCGCGTTGTCGAGAATCTCGCGCATGTTGTCGATGCCGGTATTCGATGCCGCGTCGAGTTCAAGCAGGTCAACGAAGCGACCTTCGTCGATCGCGGTACACGCCGCGCATTGTCCGCACGGCGTCGCGGTCACACCTTGTTCGCAGTTGAGACTTTTGGCGAGAATGCGCGCCAGCGTGGTTTTACCAACGCCGCGCGTCCCCGTTAATAGATAAGCATGGTGAATGCGGCCGCGCGTCAGCGCGTTTTGCAGCGCCGTGACCACATGCGCCTGTCCCACCAATTCCGAGAAGTTTTTGGGACGCCATTGTCGCGCCAGCGCTTGATAACTCATGAACGAATCAAATCAAAAAAGGGTGGCGAGCCGAACCTCCGGCACTTGCACATTCCCGTTGGGGCTGCTTCTTTCCAGACCTGACCCGGTTGGCGGGCGTGCAATGCGGAGCGACCCGCCGTAATTCTGTCGATGGCGGATTATAGCAACAGTGCTTTATTACAGCCATAGTTCTAGTTAGGGAAACACTGATTAATTACTGCGCACGCGCAATACGGCGTTGGAATTCTCCTCAAAATGCTCATTTACGTTGAGTAAACTGCGCTTTTTCGTCAAATTCCGCCTTGTCTTGCCCGTACTCGCGACATTAATCAGCGCTTCCTTAGAGAAAAACATTATTACGGCATGATTTTTGCAAGAAAAGCCACTATATATAGTGGTATTAGGACACATATCCGCAATATCTGCGTAAAAAACAACACTTTTACAGAAACAAAAGTAAAAAATGTCGGCAAAATGAGAAACTCCCCACATTCTTTCGCTATAATCCGCCCGACTTTAATCAAAGCTCGGCATACCGAGCGCATAACGATTTTGAAGAAAAACCCGCTCTCACACTTTCGCAACCTGTGCCGCAGCCTGCTTTTGCTGCCGCTTTTGGCACTCGTTGCCTGCGATCCATCGCCTAATACCGCGACGGCGATCAGCGCAGAAACGCCAGCCAGTTATTCCCGCAAGGTTTCCAACCAGCCTTTTTCGGTGCTGACGGTCGCCTTCTGTGCCGATCCGGCCAACTGGTTCCTGACTGGCGTCGGTTCCTTTTCCGGTTTTGAATATGATCTGCTCAACGCTTTCAGCGAAGAAGTGCAGATGACCATGCGTCCCAACGCCGCCGCCGACAACGACGATTTACTGTACAAAATCAACCACGCACAAACCAGCATCAGCGCCGGACTTTACCGCCCCGCCGAAGTGCTGGACAGCAAAAAGCTGGTCTGGACGAACAGCTTTTATGCCACCGAAGCGCTGCTGGTCTATAACACCGATGTGCGTCGCCCGCGTAATTTCGCACAAATCGACGGCGACACCGTCATCTATTTGAAAAATCCGGGCATGGAAGCGCTGGTGGAAGAATTCGCGGAGCAATATCCGAACGTTTTCTGGCAGGGTATCGCAGCGCCCTCTGAAGACGCGATTCTGGAATTGATCGACAGTGGCGTTTATTCCTACGCGCTGGTCGGCGAACATCAGGCTGATCTCGCCCATAATATTTACTTCAACTTTGCCGAGGCTTTTTCCACCCAGCATCAGGTTGAAATGGCGTGGGCGCTGCCTGCGAACAAGGCTTACCTGCGCGACGTGCTAAATGACTACATCGCGCGCGCCAAAGAAAGCGGGCTGATCAATGACCTCGCCGAGCGTTATTTTCACCATCCGCGTCAAGTCAATCGCAACGACGCTGGCGCTTTTCAGGCGCGTATCCGCGACGATCTGCCTGAATTCAAAGACCTTTTCCTCCGTGCGCAGGAAGCGTCCAGCGTAGAATGGCGGCTGCTCGCTGCCGTCGCCTATCAAGAATCGCGCTGGGACCCGCTCGCGCGCAGCGAAACCGGCGTGCGCGGTTTCATGCAAATCACGCTCGACACTGCCAAGCATCTGGGGCTTGACGCCGCCGACCGCTTCGACGCCGAACGCAGCATTCACGCCGCCGCCGTTTATTTACAACAACTGAAAAACCGTCTGCCCACGGAAATCGCCGAACCGGATCGCACTTGGCTTACGCTCGCCGCGTACAATATCGGTCTGGGACACGTCGAAGATGCACAGCGCATCGCTCGTCAAAAAGGTTTGAACCCTTATTTATGGAAAGATGTCCGCAAAACACTGCCGCTACTGGCACAATCCGAATACTACCAATCAGCGCGTTATGGCTACGCACGCGGCGGCATGCCTGTTGCCTACGTGGATCACGTCCGCGCTTATTACGACATCCTTCTTCGGCAAGAACCGCAACACGAACATTTCCAGTTGCATGCGAAAAACGAAGAAATCATGCCCAAAGTTTGAGCATAAAAACTCTACACATCATCAAAAAAGCCGCTTCATGCGGCTTTTTTAATACAAAAATAGTTTTCTTTTCATAACGTTTGAAACATCACGAACGCATCCA
>DAISYG010000120.1:0-3678 GCA_036825435.1 Casimicrobiaceae bacterium
CACGGCTTCCACCGTCAGTTTAGCAGGATGACACAGTTCAGATTACAGACTCAAGCCTTTGACATAAAAAGTTTATATTTGCTTATCCATTCACCATTTCGAACGATATCTTCGGCTGCAATAAATGATACTTTTCCTCTTTCGTATAATTCAATCGTATTTTTTATGGTTTTTTGCTTGCCTGTATAGTTTGTAGCAAAACCGAATGGTTTACGAGAGCTCACCAGAGAATCAAATGTATTTTCATTAAAAGTTCCAACTTTCTTTAGAATAGAAATGCCCTCGTTTTGACGGATAAAAACATCTGTCCCTTCTTCCAGAAGAGGACGTGTGGTCGAGTTGATTTGCCCGGTGCTATTATGGGATGTTACTTTGCACTCACCTTTGTTATCTCTATCCCATAGAAAATAACAGACCCCTCCCTTTATTTCCACTCCAGGAAAACAATCAGCCGCATTATAAAAATCATTTAATTCTCTAAGGCTCGTATCCGCAAGCATTTCTGCGCGAAAGCTATCAAGGCCTTTGCCTCCGCTAAACCAGCGTGAAGGAATAATCATCGTTAGATAACGCGGCCTAAGCTTCTTGGCTTGTTGTACAAATTTATGATATATTGGTATTGAGCTCGCAGCATTACCGCCATCACTCAACTGATATGGCGGATTCCCTATAATCACATCAAATTTCATATTAAAAATCGCCTCCGGCTTCGTAGTATGTATAAATTCATAGGCATGGGACTCCAGCGCTTCGTCACGGTCATATTCAGCTTGGGACGCACCACAGAATACACACTTTACACACTTATTACCCTTCCAAACGTGCTTGCTTTTCTTGAATCGCACATTGCCTTCTGCATTGTCAAAGCGCGTGATTGAATATTTGCTATTTGGGTATTTGGAGCAATACACGCTACGGCGTGACAACAGCGAAGTTATCTCTGTAATAGAAATTGCAAAAAGTTGATTGTGGAAGATGTGGTCAATGCGCTCCTGCAAATCAAAAATTTCGTCTTCAAGACCCGCCAGTAGTCGCTTTGCAATTTCGCGCAAAAACACTCCTGACTTACAAGCAGGGTCGAGGAATGTCGTAGTCTTATCTCTGAAAAGATTCTGCGGAAGCATATCAAGCATTTGGTTCACAATTTCTGGCGGTGTAAAAACCTCATCATTGGAAAGATTAGCAAGACAGGACAACACATCCGGATTGTAGCTGTTCGTATAAAAACTATTCATACTCGATCACTTTCTTGTAATGAGTCGGAGGAAACTCACGAACTGGTGAAAGAACAGCTCTTCCTGATGCATCATCTTTATATTTTCCTGTATCTCCGAACAAATCAAATTGGAAATCGGGAGCATGCTCTCCCAGCATTTGATCAAGTCGAAAATTGCGGCGTTTAAGCATATACCCGTTCACTGCTGACCATTCCGAGAAAATTTCGGAAAGAAAATTACCATCACCACAAGCGGGCTCAAGAAAACGACTATCTATACGTTCAGCTTCCTGCTTTACAAGATCAAGCATAGCATTGACTTCACGCTCGGAAGTAAAAACCTCGCCATGGTCAGCCACGCGTTGTTTCGATTTAGTCCTCTTTTTGCTTATTGATCTCATCACTCTAATTATTCAATCGTCGTCATTTCAACAATATCAGATATATCACATTGAGAGGCAGTACTTCTTTTCACTAGTCTACTTCCTGTTTTTTCTTACCTGCACAAGATGATTCACTCCCACTCAATCGTCGCCGGCGGCTTGCCCGAGATGTCGTACACCACGCGGTTGATTCCGCGTACTTCGTTGATGATGCGGTTGGAGACACGCGCCAATAAATCGTGCGGCAAGGCTGCCCAATGCGCAGTCATGAAATCGGTGGTTTGCACGGCGCGGAGGGCGACGACGTGCTCGTAGGTGCGGCCATCACCCATCACGCCGACTGAGCGCACGGGCAGGAATACGGCAAAGGCCTGGGCGGTGTTGTCGTACCAGCTTTTGCCGTTTTCGGCTTTGGTTGCGCGCAGTTCGTCGATGAAGATGGCGTCGGCGCGTTGGAGAAGGTGGATGTGTTCGCGATTGTTGATTGCGCCGAGCATGCGTACGCCCAAGCCGGGGCCTGGGAATGGATGGCGGTAGACCATTTCCGGGGGCAAGCCCAGTGAAATACCGAGCTCGCGCACTTCGTCCTTGAACAGGTCGCGTAATGGTTCCAGCAGTTTCAGCCGCAGGGTATCGGGCAAGCCACCAACGTTGTGGTGCGATTTGATGGTGTGCGCTTTTTTGGTTTTGGCGCCCGCCGATTCGATCACGTCGGGGTAGATGGTGCCCTGAGCGAGCCAGCGCGCATTGGGTAGTTTTTCTGCTTCGCGCTGGAAAACGTCGATGAACAGTTTGCCGATGATTTTGCGTTTCTTTTCCGGGTCAGCTTCGCCGTGCAGTGCGCTGAGGAATTCATCGGCAGCGTTGACGTGGATCACGCGCACGCCCATGTTTTTGTGAAAGGTTTGCATCACCTGTTCGGCTTCGTTCAGTCGGAGCAGGCCGTGGTCAACGAATACGCAGGTCAGTTGCTCGCCAATCGCACGGTGAATCAATGCGGCGGCGACAGAGGAATCAACACCGCCTGACAGACCGAGGATGACTTCATCGCTGCCGACCTGTGCGCGGATGCTGGCGATGGCCTCGTCGGCGTAGGCGGTCATTGTCCAGTCTTCGCCGCAGCCGCAGATTTCGTGGGCAAAGCGCTTCAGTATCGCCGCGCCCTGTGTGGTGTGGGTGACTTCGGGATGAAACTGTACGCCATAGAAGTGGCGCGCTTCGTTGGCAATCGCAGCAACCGGGCACACGGGTGATGAACCCGCCAGCACGAAGCCTTCGGGCAGTGCGGTAACTTTGTCGCCGTGACTCATCCACACGTCGAGCAGGCCATGCCCTTCTTCATTGCTTCGATCCTGGATGTTTTTCAGTAGCGCGGTGTGGTTGCGTGCGCGCACTTCGGCGTAGCCAAATTCGCGTGCGCCATTAGCTTCGACCTTCCCGCCCAGTTGCATCACCATCGTTTGCATGCCGTAGCAAATTCCCAGCACTGGTACGCCGCTGGCCCATACGGCTTCGGGTGCGCGCGGAGAATCCCGCTCAATCACGCTGTCCGGCCCGCCGGAGAGAATGATGCCGCGCGGTGCGAAGCGCTGGATAAAGGCATCGTCAACATCGAACGGATGCACTTCGCAATAGACATGCGTTTCGCGCAGACGGCGGGCTATGAGTTGCGTGACTTGTGAACCAAAATCGAGGATCAGGATTTTGTCGTGTTGCGGCGTAGTTTGGGAAGAAGAAGACATGATCAATTAAGAATTTAGGTAAAGTGGTTGGTCAGGATGAAATGTATCATTTTACGCTTTGGTCAACGCTCTTCTCGGTTCGTTTGCGAGAGTAGAGTGCGTGCTTCGAACGTATTGTGTTTGTTCAGATTGACTGATGTGTGTTCTGTATGTGCACATGGCTTGAAAGCACCCTCTCCCCCAACCCCTCTCCCGCAAGCGGGAGAGGGGAGAGAGTTTTGGACGCATTGTTCCTGCCTGGCCTGATTGGTGCGTTTATCTTCCGCACAGTTTAAGAGTATCTTCGTACCGGACTTATTCGCGTGAGGCGATTTCTCTCGGCTCCCCTCTCCCGCTT
>DAISYG010000121.1:0-3654 GCA_036825435.1 Casimicrobiaceae bacterium
AAAAACCTACGCCGCCGGCAAAATCCCCGGCGGTTTTTTCCGTCGCGAAGGTCGTCCTTCGGAAAAAGAAACGCTGACTTCGCGCCTGATCGACCGCCCGATTCGTCCGCTGTTTCCGGAAGGTTTTTATAACGAGGTACAGGTTATCGCCACCGTGATGTCGGTCAATCCCGAAGTTGATCCCGACATTCCCGCCATGATCGGCGCCTCCGCCGCGCTCGCAATTTCCGGCATTCCGTTCAACGGCCCGATCGGTGGCGCGCGTGTTGGTTATATTGACGGCGACTACGTTCTGAACCCGACCAAAACCGAATTGACGAAATCCAAACTCGACTTGATCGTCTCTGGTACCGAAGCCGCTGTACTGATGGTTGAATCCGAAGCCCACGAGCTTTCCGAAGAAGTCATGCTCGGTGCGGTGATGTTCGGACATCAGCAACAGCAAGCCGTGATCGACCTCATTCACGAATTGGTTGAAGAAGCAGGCAAGCCGATGTGGGATTGGCAGCCCCCCGCCAAAGATCAGGAATTGATCGATAAAGTCACTTCAGTGGCAGAAACCAATCTACGCGAAGCGTACAAAATCCGCTCGAAACAACAGCGTTCACAACGTCTTTCCGAGGTTTCCTCTCAAGTTATTGCGGATTGCGGCGCCAGCGAAGATGCCGATTTGAGCGCGCGTATCGGCGATATCATGTTCGATCTCGAAGCGAAAATCGTGCGCAGTCAGATTCTCGAAGGCGAACCGCGCATTGATGGACGCGACACGCGCACTGTGCGCCCAATCACCATTCGCACTGGCGTTTTGCCGCGCGCGCATGGCTCGGCGCTGTTCACCCGCGGTGAAACGCAAGCGCTGGTTGTTGCCACGTTGGGTACCGCACGCGATGAGCAAATTGTCGATGCGCTGCAAGGTGAATACCGCGACCGCTTCATGCTGCATTACAACATGCCTCCCTACGCCACCGGCGAAACTGGTCGCGTGGGTACGCCAAAGCGCCGTGAAATCGGCCATGGTCGCCTCGCCAAACGCGCGCTGCTTGCCGTTTTGCCGAGCGCCGAAGATTTCTCCTACTCGATGCGTGTGGTCTCCGAAATCACAGAATCAAATGGCTCATCGTCGATGGCTTCCGTGTGTGGCGGCTGTTTGGCGCTGATGGATGCCGGTGTGCCAACTTCGGCGCACGTTGCCGGTATCGCCATGGGTTTGATCAAGGAAGGCAACCGTTTCGCAGTGCTCACCGACATCCTCGGCGATGAAGATCATCTGGGCGACATGGACTTCAAAGTCGCGGGAACCGCCGCTGGCGTGACCGCGCTGCAAATGGACATCAAAATTCAAGGCATTACGAAAGAAATCATGGCAGTCGCGCTGTCACAAGCACAGGAAGGCCGTCTGCACATCCTGAAGCTGATGGAAGAAGCGTTGCCGCATCCGCGCGCTGAAATTTCGCAACACGCGCCGCGCATGATGACGTTCAAGATCAACCCCGAGAAAATCCGCGACGTGATCGGTAAAGGTGGCTCGGTCATCCGTGCGCTGACCGAAGAAACCGGCGCGCTGATCGACATTCAGGACGATGGTCAGGTCACGATTTCCTCAGTTAACGCGGAAGCTTGCGATGCCGCACGTCAACGCATTGAAGACATCACCGCCGAGGTAGAAGTCGGCAAAGTGTACGATGGCACCGTGCTGCGCCTGCTCGACTTCGGCGCGATTGTGCAAGTGCTACCGGGGCGCGATGGTCTGCTGCACATCTCGCAAATCGCCAAAGAGCGCGTCAATCAAGTATCGGATTACCTCAAAGAAGGTCAGGCCGTGCGCGTGAAAGTGCTTGAGTCAGACGACAAAGGCCGCATTCGCTTGTCAATGAAGGCTGTTGATGATGGTGCGGGTGAAGCTCCCGCTCCTGCTGAAACCCCTCCGGCAGATACACCGAGTAATGAGTAATTGTTTTTCGGTTTTCGCGTAACAAGAAAGGCAGCATCACGCTGCCTTTTACGTTTCGGCGCAGCAAACCGAAGATATCTCTGATATTTTGTTCTATGATCTTCCATTTCTGTGGCGTCATTCCCGCGAAGGCGGGAATCCAGAAATATTCGCCACGTTGACTGGATCTCCGTCTTCGCGGGGATGACGGCGAGAACGTTTTTAATACAAGGCGTCTACTTGTTTATGTTACTGACTATAAATGTCAATGAAAGGCGATATGAAAACACGCTCCCCTCGCCCGCTTGCGGGAGAGGGGTTGGGGGAGAGGGTAAAACATATTCCACTCATAAAACTCAAATTAAAACAACAAATTAAACTGTATTTTTAACATTTTACTTTAATATAATTTCAAGCAAAACTTCCGAACCCTGACATGGAAATCGGCCTCAACCCCACCTTCATCACCGGCGTTCTGCAAATCATCGCCATCGACATCTTACTCGGTGGCGACAACGCCGTCGTTATCGCGCTCGCCTGCCGCAACCTGCCGCATGAGCAGCGCAAAAAAGGTATCTTCTGGGGCGTACTCGGCGCGATTGCCCTGCGTTTTATATTGATCTTCTTCGCGCTCCACCTGCTCACCCTGCCCTACGTCAAAATCATCGGTGGGCTTTTGTTGTTATGGATCGGCGTCAAACTGCTGCTGCCCGACAAACACGATCACGGCGAAATCGAAGGCAGCGGTCACCTCTTGGGCGCAATCAAAACCATCATCGTCGCCGATGCCGTGATGAGCATCGACAACGTTATCGCCGTATCTGCGGCGGCGCATGGTCACATGGTATTGGTGATTTTTGGTATCGCCGTCAGCATCCCCATCATTGTCTGGGGCAGCCAGATCATCCTAAAACTGCTGGAGCGCTTCCCGATCATCGTTTATTTCGGTGGCGGGCTTTTGGGCTGGATCGGTGGTCACATGCTGATGACCGACACAGCACTGCATCCGCTGATTGGCGACTGGCCTTCTTACAGCAAATACATCAGCTCAGTCATCGGTGCGATTTTTGTGGTGGCATTAGGGTATTGGGTTGCGCATCGCGATAAAAACAAGCCAATGAAAAGCTGAAATTACAATTTATATCAAAAACACATACAAAAACTCCCCATAAATCATTTGTCCAATTGTGTATGAGCGTTTCTGAATCTATGACATAGTTGAATTTACAGGCTCGGGTTCAGCGTCTCCTCAACATCCTGCTTCGTCGGCTTTCCATCTTCGTCACACATTTCACTATCATCGACTATTTGGCAAAAATAAAGATATAAATGATTAGCCTCATAATCTCTGGGAGACATTTCTAAGGCTTTTTTCAAATGCTCCTCTGCAATATCATGATATCTTATTCTAATATAAAGCCAAGCTATATAAACATTATAGCTTGCAGATTCCTTTTCATACTCCTCAAAAAAACCCTCAAACCCCTTAACAAAAAAGGCTTTTGAAATTTCTTCCTCAATATCATATTGCTTAAATCGAATTGCCTTTATAAGCAAAGGAAATACATAATCCACTTGGTATTTAACATCAGTTAATGCATTAATGATAAAAGATTCTATTTCTGATAAAGGTAAAGAGAAGCTAAAAAGATAGGCCGCAATAAAGCATCGCTGACCTGCCTCCTTTTTTCCTACCAACTGGATCTAGAGGTTTTGGCCGTGGT
>DAISYG010000122.1:0-3431 GCA_036825435.1 Casimicrobiaceae bacterium
ATAAGCTCCATTCTCTCAAAAGGTGGAGCCTCCGAGAAACCCGGGGCGGTTCAGACGGCATATGAGCCACAACCGGGAACGTGAAAATGAAATCAGGTCCCTTTCCTATTTGCCCCTCTTTCACAGTAATAATTTCATCATCCTCATCACAAAAATGATCATGAGCGGGTGCCATCGTCAAACCCGAAAGCACCTTTTGTGGTGAAATATGATCCAAGCTATAACCATTTATGGCGTAATCACCGTAAGGAACCGAAACGGCGTAATTGCCCGATTTATCGCTCGTCGCCCATTGGCTATAGGCATTGCCGTTCAATATAAATCGAAAGCGCAACCCTTCGATTGGATTTCCGCCAGCCAGTACTTTCCCGACAATTTCTCCTTCGCCTTTCGCGAGCACCGGCGCATTTCCATATGAAAAAGACTTGGTTGCTGCACCGCAAGTTTGTCCCGTAGCACCTAAATAATCGTCCATCTGCTTTTCGGGAGGCGGCAAAGAATCTATTTCTTTTTCTTTCTGCGAATAGGAATAGCTTTGCTCAAAAGAGCTTTCCAACGCGCTGCTGACCATTTTTTTCCAGTATAGCGTTGGCCACACCCAGTAAGCCAGAATCAAGGCGAGAGAAAACCCCAGCCCGAAGAAAAAGCCTTTTAGTATTGAACGTAAAACTTCTCGCATGATCTGTTCCAGATTTTAGGAATATGTTTACATCATTGCGCTTCAGGGTAATGCTGAAGGTTGCGCGGTATGCGATAATCCACTGCAACGAATATTGCATTTTACCAATGAAAAAGCATTATCTCCCTGTTTTACTTATCTGCACGCTGCTCTTTTCGGGTTGCGACGACGATTCTGACACATTAACCGTCACCGCCGCTCCCGAAGCGCCTGCTACCGTGCAAGAAGAAGTGCCCGCGCAAACGCCACCCCAATCTCTAAAAGACGTGCCGTGGGCGTGGCAATACACGGAAACCGCTGACGAAGAACGCATCACCCCCGATCATCCCGAAAATTATGTGCTTTTGTTGCGCTCGGACGGCGGCGTTGCGGTGCGTGCTGATTGCAACCGTGGCGGCTCCGCGTTCAAAGAGTTGGAAGGTGGAAAAATCGAATTGGAAATGTTTGCGATGACGAAAATGCTGTGTCCGCCGGAATCCAAAGGCGAAGCATTTCTGGAAGCTTTGCGCCATGTCGAAAGCTACCGCATTGATGGTGACACTCTGATTCTGACGTTGCGCGATCACGGCACCATGTTTTTGACACCTCTCGTTTCGCCCTAAACCACGTCTTAGAACCATGCGCGAATTCGTCAGCAATATCAAGCCCGGCTCATGGGCGGCGTGGAAAATCGCTTTTCGCCCGAAAACCCTGTGGATCGCTACTGTACCGGTGATTTGCGCAGCGTCGTTGGCGTTCGCACAGCAATACACCATTCACCTTCCTTCGCTCATCCTCGCCATGCTGTGCGCGGTGATGATTCAAGTCATCACCAATTTGCAGAATGATGTCGGCTACACGGCGCGCGGCCATGAAACCGGTGCACGCGTTGGTATGCCGCGCGCAACGCAAACTGGTTTGTTGACACCAAAACAAATCCGTCTGGGTCTGCTTTTTTGTGCGTTGGTAACGATGGCGCTTGGTTTGCCGCTTGTATTCTGGCATGGTTGGCCGATTCTGATGATCGGCGTTGCCTCAATGGTCGCGGCTGTTTTGTACATGGCAGGCGCGCGACCTCTGGCATACACGGCGTGGAGTGAAGTTGTTGTGTTCATCTTTTTTGGGCTGGTCGCGGTTAACGGTACAACGTATCTTTTTACACACCAAAGCCTTGCCGCATCGTGGTGGCTGTCCATTGCGATCGGGTTGTTGGCAGCGGCGGTGTTGCTGGTCAATAACTACCGCGACATCGAACATGATCGCAACACCGGACGGCGCACATTGGTAGTAACGCTGGGCATGCAAAAATCGCAGGTCATCTATGCGCTGATGATATTCACCCCCTTTTTATTGTTGCTACCGCTTTTTTACGTTTCGCCATTTTTTTCGCTGGCGTGGCTTGCGCTGCCGTTTGCCGTGCGCACGTTTCGCACGTTGGTTGCAAGCAACCCGGGCACACATTTCAATGTGATCATGCTCAATACCGTTCGTCTGGAAGCGCTTTTCGGCTTTCTTTTCACGCTTGGCGGCGTTCTTGCCAGAATTTTTCCGTAAAAGAACGTCTTCATTTTTTGAATAAAACCGTTTTTTCATTCTGCGCATCCTTTGCATTTTGCGCTATGATTCTCCTTTCCGTTTTCGGAACGCATTATGAAACGAACGTTCCTCGACTTTGAACAACCCATTGCCGAGCTTCAAGCCAAAATCGACGAGTTACGCTGCGTCGATGCCGATTCTTCCGTGGATATTTCTGAAGAGGTTGATCGTTTACAGGAAAAAAGCGATCAACTGACGCACGATATTTACAGCAAACTCAGCGCCTGGCAGATCACGCAGGTAGCGCGTCACCCGCAACGCCCTTACACGTTGGACTACATCAACGGTATTTTTACCGATTACCATGAACTGCACGGTGACCGCGCATACGCTGACGATTTGGCCATCATCGGTGGCTTCGCGCGCTTCAACGACAAGCCGTGCATGGTGATTGGTCATCAAAAAGGTCGCGACACCAAAGAGAAAATTCGCCGTAATTTTGGCATGCCACGCCCGGAAGGTTATCGCAAAGCGCTACGTCTGATGAAGCTGGCGGAGAAATTTGATTTGCCGATTTTCACCTTCATTGACACGCCCGGCGCTTATCCCGGCATCGGTGCGGAAGAACGCGGGCAATCGGAAGCGATTGGGCGCAACCTCTACGAAATGTGCGCGCTGCGCGTGCCGATTATCGTCACGGTGATCGGCGAAGGCGGCTCTGGAGGCGCATTGGCGTTGTCGGTCGGCGATGTGATGCTGATGATGCAATATTCCATTTATTCGGTGATTTCACCGGAAGGATGCGCATCGATTTTATGGAAATCGCCTGCGCACGCTGCCGAAGCCGCCGAAACGCTGGGCATTACTGCCGACAAACTGAAAAAACTCGACTTAATCGACACCATCGTGCCCGAACCGCTCGGCGGCGCGCATCGCGATCAGGAAAAAACCATTGCAACGCTGAAAGAAATGCTCGCCGATTCGCTCAAGCAACAGAATGCGCTTTCGGCAACGAAACGCTTGGCTTTGCGCAATGAGAAAATCATGGCGTTCGGAAAGTTCAAAGAGAGCGCCAAAGCTTCTTGAATTAACCACCGCTATTTTTCACTCGTGACATTTTCTTTGAACTCAAATAGAATAACGCCATTTGAATATTTCTGATCCAAGGAGATAACTATGGGTGGCAAACCGGCAGCACGGGTGCGCGACAGTGTTGTCAAAGGCAAGATCGTCACTG
>DAISYG010000123.1:0-3371 GCA_036825435.1 Casimicrobiaceae bacterium
CATCCTGACCCTTCTTCCTGTTGTCAAAATTGCACTTCGTGGTTGAATTCAAGGAGTTTTATAAAATATTCATTCATTTGTGGGGAATTGGTTTTTTTGGCGGCATAGGTGTTTTTGCGTTCGATTTTGTGTCGGAGATTTTGGGCATCATTTTACTCATTGCTTTCTACATGTTCATATTCGCCTATTACAAAGTAAATATGACCAACCTGAAATTCAATTCGACAACCATCGGTAAACATGCGTTATACGCGGATTACGAATTGGGCTCTTATTGCGCGTTGGTATTCACCAATACGCTGTTGATCATTTGCACATTGGGTTTGTTTTATCCATTTGCCAAAGTGCGTACGGCGCAGTACGCGGCGGAGCATATTCAACTGGAAACGCGCGGCAGTCTGGACGAGTTTGTCGAAGACGTGCGCGATGATGTCTCGGCAGTTGGCGGAGAAATGGGCGAGATGTTCGATTTTGATATTGGTTTTTAGCATGAGAGGAATCGCAGGTTATTTTTATTTCAAAGGGCAGTCGAAAAAGCAGAAAGCGATTTTGCGTGCGGATGACGAGGCATGTTTGACTGTGCTTCGTCAGGATGGCGACGTATTGGCAGGGCCTGAGCACATCAAGAATTTGTCGATCACGTCCCGCTTGGGCAATACACCGCGCATTTTTCGTTTTCCCAGCGGCGGCGTTTTTGAAACGCTTGATAATGATCGCGTGGATGCGCTGACCAAAAAACCCCGCCCAGCCAATGCTTGGTTGCATACGTTGGAATCCAAATGGCAGTATATTGTCGTTGCTCTTTTCGCCACGGTGATTTTCGTCTGGGCAGGCATTCAATACGGTATTCCTGCGCTTGCGGAATCGGCAGCGTTTGCGATCTCTGCTGAAAACAATCGTCGCATTGGTCAAGGAACGCTGGATTTGCTCGACAAAGTTTACGTTGACGAAAGTACGCTCCCAACCGAACGCCAAGAAGAATTACGAGAAAAATTTTCCGGGCTGATCGACGAAGTGGATGGCCTTCCGGTGCGCGTTGAATTTCGCGATGCTGAAAACAGTTTCGGCGCCAACGCTTTCGCACTACCCGACGGCACTGTCGTTTTCACTGATCAGCTTATCGAACTGGCGGAAAACGACGATGAACTGCTGGGTGTTTATGCGCACGAAATCGGGCACGTTGCGCGTCGTCATTCATTGCGTAATGTTTTGCAGAGCTCGGCGCTTGCCGTGATCATCGTTGCTGTGACGGGTGATGTCTCTTCGGTTTCGGCATTGATTGCGGCGGCGCCAACCATGATTATTCAATCTGGTTACTCGCGCGATTTTGAACGCGAGGCTGATCGCTACGCGATACGTCGTTTGCTGGAAAATGACATCGACCCGATGTGTCTCGGTGACGTGCTACAACGCATGGAACAGAAGGCGCGAGGCGACCGTGCTAACGATGATGACGAAAACAGCGGTTGGATGGACTATATTTCGTCGCACCCCGGAACAGATGAGCGGATTGAAATGATTCGGAAGGAGTCTGAAAAGTTTATCGAGCGTGCGTCATAGCTCAAACGCTAACAAATATGCTATAATCCATGACCTGCCTTGCCTCACCCGCTGCAGACGGGGAGGCCGCTGCGGTGGAACATTTGTGGTGAATGTTCGCCGATTTTTTTAGACCGAAAGGAGAAAAACTGCATGCGTCATTACGAAATCGTATTTATCGTCCACCCGGACCAAAGCGAACAGGTTCCGGCGATGATTGAACGCTACCGTGGCATCGTGGAAGCACGAAGCGGTCGCATTCATCGCATGGAAGACTGGGGGCGCCGTCAATTGGCGTACCCGATTCAAAAATTGCACAAAGCCCACTACGCGCTGATGAACATCGAGTGCGACAACGAAACGCTCGTCGAACTGGAGCACGCGTTCAAATTCAACGACGCCGTGTTGCGCCATCTGATCGTTGCGATGGAAGAAGCTGTGGTCACGCCGTCTGTAATGATGCGCGAAGACAAAGCGAAGTCGCTGACCGATAAGGAAGAAAGCAAACACAGCGAAGCACCTGCCGAGAAAAAAGCAGAAGCTCCGGCTCCGGCTCCGGTCGCGGAAGAAGCTGCTGTGGCAGCAAAAAGTACAGACGCCTGAGTTTGATATTGGCGGCTGCGGGCACGAATGAAAGCCAACCAGTTTTTATTGGACGCCATTGTTGTTGAAAAAGCCGTGCTGCGTTATACCCCGACGGGAATGCCCGTTCAGGAATTGACGTTAACGCATCGCTCTCAGCAAGAAGAATGCGGGAGCGAACGGCAAGCGGAGTTCGAGCTTTTCGCCATCGCTTTTGGCGAAACGGCCAAAAAAATATCGGAAGTTGATGCGCAGCAAGCGCTGAAAATTTCCGGGTTTTTAACCCGCCGCTGGCGTACCGGCATCACACTCGCGCTGCACATTGTGAAATTCAAGCTTCTCAATGAACAAGTTAATGAATTAACGGAACGATAAAGGAATTGAAAATGGCCCGAATGATGGGAAGAGGTAAAGGAAAAGACAACGGAAAGCGCCGCGACCACGGCAATTCCCTGTTCAAACGCAAAAAGTTCTGCCGTTTCACCGCCGAAGGTGTCAAGCAGATCGACTACAAAGATATTGATGTTCTGAAGGAATTCCTTCAGGAGAACGGCAAGATCATGCCGGCACGCATTACCGGAACCAAGGCGCGTTATCAGCGTCAATTGTCGGTGGCGATCAAGCGCGCGCAATTTCTGGCGCTGTTGCCGTACACGGATCGTCATTAAGGAGGCAGATCATGCAAGTCATACTTTTGGAAAAAATTGCCAACGTCGGTTCGCTGGGTGACGTCGTCAAAGTGAAAGACGGCTACGCGCGCAACTTTCTCATTCCGCAAGGAAAAGCCAAACGCGCGACACCGGAAAACATCAAACTGCTCGAAGGGCAGCGCGCCGAACTGGAAAAAATCGCGGCAGAGAAGCTGGAACGTGCTCAAACGATGGTTGAGAAACTCGAAGGCTTGACCGTACAGATCGTGCAACGTGCAGGCGTCGATGGTCGTTTGTTTGGTTCGGTCACCAGCATCGACATTGTCGAGGCTTTGAAAGGACATGGTTTTGAGCTGGAGCGCGCGATGGTGCGTCTGCCGAATGGCCCGCTGAAGCAAACCGGTGATCATCCGATCACGTTGCAACTTCACACGGATGCGGCGGTTGCTGTCGTGATCAGCGTTCTTGGCGAAACGACGAACTGATTGTTGTTTGATTGAACGAAAAAAGCCCGATACATGTATCGGGCTTTTTATTAGTGGAAGAGAGTCTGTAATCTGAACTGTGTCATCCTGCTAAACTGACGGTGGAAGCCGTGAA
>DAISYG010000124.1:0-3093 GCA_036825435.1 Casimicrobiaceae bacterium
TCCACCCCTTCCCATCTCGAACAGGACCGTGAAACAGCAGTACGCCGATGATAGTACGCTTTCTCGCGTGCGAAAGTAGGTCATTGTCAGGCACCCACAACAAAACGCCCCACTAAATCCATAGTGGGGCGTTTCCGTTTGGGAGAGCGAAAAATATTATTGGCTAACGCGGGTTCGCCAGCGCGATGCTGTTTCAACCAGCGCAGCTTCGTCGATTTTAGTGAGACGACGATTATCCAATACGTGTTCGCCTGCGATCCAGACGTGGACGATCTGTTCGCGGTTGGTGGCGTAAATAATTTGTGAAATGGGATCGAAGAGGGGGAGCGCTTCGATACAGCCCAGATTAATGGCAATCATATCGGCTTCTTTGCCGATCTCAATGGAGCCGATTTGATCGTCAACGCCTAACGCTTTGGCACCATTGATTGTTGCCATGCGCAGTGCCTCAGAGGCTGGCAATGCAGTTGGGTTGCCGTTAACTTTTGCCAGCAATGCGGCGAGGCGCGTGTCAGCGAGAACATCCAATGAATTATTGGATGCTGCGCCGTCGGTGCCCAGCCCAACATTAACGCCTGCATTCAATAGTTCGACAATCGGTGCGATGCCGGAACCAAGTTTCATGTTGGAGCGCGGGTTGTGCGCGACAGAAATCTTTTTCTGCGCAGCAAGTTCGATTTCGTCGTGCGTCAGATGCACCATATGTGCTGCGGTCACCCGTGACGATAAAAATCCGAGGCGATCAAGTGTCGCGAGTGGTCGCTCGCTGGTTGCGGCGATACTTTGTTGAATTTCATCCTGCGTTTCGTGAATATGGCAGTGAATCAATAGATCTTCACATTCAGCTAACGCGTTGATCTTGCGAAAAGATTCTTCGCTGACAGTGTAAGGAGCATGCGGCGCCAGAACAAAAGTTGTGCGTGTTTCACCGTTGAAACGGTCGCGCATTTCAATCACTTTATCGAGATATTCCTGAACATTTTTTGCGTAAGCGCACGGTGATTCGACGATGACGCAACCGACGAAGGCGCGCGCTCCTGATGCAATGGCGGCGCGTGCGATTGCTTCGGGAAAATAATACATATCGTTGAAGGAGGTCACGCCACCGCGCAACATTTCTGCAATACCAAGCAGTGTACCGTCGTGAACGAATGCGTCGCTGATCAAGCGTTCTTCAGCAGGCCAAATGTGATTTTGCAACCAATCCATCAGAGGTAGATCGTCGGCGAAGCCGCGCAAAAGCGTCATCGCGCTATGCGTGTGCAGATTGACGAAACCGGGCAACAGAGCGTGTTCGGGCAGCTCAATGATGTGCGCCGCATCCAAACGGCGTGCTTCTTCAGCAGGCTTTATCGCCTGAATGCGACCATTGTTGACGACAACAGCGTAATTTTCGAGCACCGCGTTGTTATCATCGACGGTGATGACCCAGCGCGGAAAAATAATGGTATCGAATTGAGGCATCGGGACGAAATAAAAACGTTATTTCTTCCCGACGATTTTTCCGTACACGAAAAGAACAACCAGTGCGCCGATGACCGCGATGATCATGCTGCCAATGTCAAAACTATTGACTGCGCCAAAGCCGAAAAACGTGCTGATCCAGCCGCCGACTGCCGCACCGATGATGCCGAGCAGACAAGTGAAGACAATGCCGCCGCTGTTTGTACCTGGCATGAGCCACTTGGCGATGATGCCCGCGATCAAACCAAAAACGATCCACGAGATAAGTCCCATCACAATCTCCTCAAAAAAAATCAGGATACCGTGATAAGCGGGTTTCGTGAACGCTTTTTGGTAAATTCTGTTGAGGGCAAACGTGGACAAAAAACTGTCACAACGCGCAAAGCATCGGTATAATCTCCGAATTACTGATCATATTTCAAAGGTCATTCATGAATACTTCCGCATCTCAGGCACGCAATTTGTTGCAGGCTTATTTTCCTCAACTCAGCCTTAACTTCGCGCAAAAGGTCGCGATCGTGCTGCTTTCTTCGCTGGCGTTGACCATTTCGGCGAAGGTTCAGTTTCCGTTGGGACCCGTGCCGTTCACCATGCAAACGTATGTGGTTATGGTATTGGCGGTTCTGCTCGGCAAACGATTGGCGACGGCCTCAGTGCTGGCTTATCTGGCGCAAGGGTTGGCCGGATTGCCGGTGTTCGCCACTGGTGGTGGTTTAGCGTACATGGCCATGCCGTCATTCGGCTATTTGGTTGGCTTTTTGGCGGCGGTGCTGCTGATCGGCCATTTTACGGAGCGCGGTTATGGGCGTCATCTGATCGGTGCTTTTGTGTTGATGGCGGCAGGGCATGCGTTGCTGTTCGTGTTTGGCTTGATGTGGCTGATACCGGTGTTTGGTTTTGAAGGTGCGCTGCTGATTGGTCTTTATCCATTCGTCGGCATGTTCCTGATCAAAACGGCGCTGGCTGCGCTGACCGTTGCATGGATGTGGCGGGGGCAGAAGTCAGATGGCAGATGACAGGAATTAGAAAAACAAAAAACAGCCGCATCATGCGGCTGTTTTTTTGCAGTGTTTTAAATGTCTGCAACAATCGCGTTGCTTTCACCAGCTTGCGCGCAGGCCACGTTTCGGCAGCCGTGAAAAATATCCAATTGTTCATTGTGCTCTTTGGTTTTTATCGAAAATAATCCCAGCACGGAATGAAAAAAATAATCGTGGCTGTATGAAGCATCACTCGCATTTTGTTTCAGAC
Source organism: Casimicrobiaceae bacterium (assembly GCA_036825435.1). Classification (GTDB taxonomy): domain Bacteria; phylum Pseudomonadota; class Gammaproteobacteria; order Burkholderiales; family Casimicrobiaceae; genus UBA931. The sequence goes on from DAISYG010000124.1 coordinate 2,716, forward strand.
ACGCAATATTCAGACCGGTGTTTTTCTGAAAAGAAGGCGAAAGCCACAGAATCATCGGTACGTGTTTTTGTTCGTCTGGTGCGATGAAATACGGTACACCGTGCAGATAAAAGCCGTTTTCGCCAAGTGATTCGCCATGGTCGGAAAGATAAAGCATCGCTGTGTCGTGGGTAGTTTCGTATTTTTCCAGAAGCGAAATAGTTTGATCGAGAAACTGATCAGTGTAGACGATTGTATTGTCGTAGGTGTTGATCAACGTTTTATTGTTGCAATTCTGAATCTGATTGGTGTCACAGGTCGGGGTAAATCACTTGGCGGTTTCTGGTGAACCGCCCCGGGTTTCTCGGAGGCAGTTTTGTTTGAGTCATGCGGCATAAG
>DAISYG010000125.1:0-3075 GCA_036825435.1 Casimicrobiaceae bacterium
AAATAGGTATTTTATGTTTTTGTTTTGCAATGACTCTGCTTAAGATCAAATCTATAATTTACTTTAAATAAACAATATAAATCATTGAAAGGAAAATAAAATGATGAAAGGTCAACTGGCTGGCTTGATGAAGCAGGCGCAAAAAATGCAGGAAGAAATGCAGCGTGCTCAGGAAGAACTGGCGCAGATGGAAATTGAAGGGCAAGCGGGCGCAGGCATGGTGAAAATCGTGATGACGGGACGGCATGAAGTGCGCCGCGTGACCATTGATCCATCGTTGTTCGGCGATGATCGTGACATGCTGGAAGACTTGATTGCCGCTGCATTTAACGATGCGCTGCGCAAAGTTGAAGAAGCGTCAAAAGAAAAAATGGCGCCGATGTCGGCGGGGTTGCCGCCGGGGTTCAAATTACCCTTTTGACCAAGCCGGAAATTTCGAAAGGATGTTGCGAGCAATGGTAAGGCAAGGCGGGATTTGGCGAGAAAGCGGAGTTGACACGGTAGTCAATGAGCATTTCGAACCAAATACCAACGCAGCATTGCCTTTGCGCAGCCGGATTTTATGAAACTGTCGGCCATTGAAGAATTGGCACAAGCACTGCGTTGTTTGCCCGGTGTCGGCCCCAAAGCGGCGCAACGCATGACCATGCATTTGCTGCAATACGATCGTCCGGGTGCGGAACGTTTGGCGCAGGCGCTTGAGGGGGCACTGAACCATATTTGCCACTGCGAACGCTGCAACACGTTTTCGGAAACCGAACTGTGCGCGCTGTGTGCATCGGAAAAACGCGATCCGCAGTTGTTGTGCGTTGTCGAAACGCCCGCTGATTTGCTCATGGTCGAGCAAACGCACGCCTACAAAGGGCTTTACTTTGTGTTGATGGGGCGCATTTCGCCACTCGACGGCATCGGTCCGCGCGAAATCCATCTGGATCGGCTGCTCAAACGCGTTGATGATGGCAAGGTGCGCGAAGTGATTTTGGCAACCAATTTTACCCACGAGGGCGAGGCTACCGCGCACACCATCGGCGAAATTCTGAGCCCGCGCGGTTTGAAAATCAGCCGCCTGGCGCGCGGTGTTCCGGCAGGCGGTGAATTGGAATATGTCGATGGGGGAACGTTGGCGCAAGCTTTGCGCGAGCGACGGCATTATCGCGAGTGAAAAACAAAAACGATCAGAAAATCTCAGCAATGATTATTGATATTTCGCGCGATCTGATTTTTACTGAAGCCAGAACTTTTTCATGCGATCATAGCGCTTTTGCATCACGTTATGCCCAAAACCATGATCTGGAAACGCAGTATCACGCTGGATAAACTCAACGAAATGTTTGCCGACTCACTGGTGGGGCATTTGGGCATTGTGCTGACGAAGCTCGGCGATGACGAGCTTGAGGCAACGATGCCGGTTGATGTACACACGCGGCAGCCGATGGGTTTGTTGCATGGCGGAGCAGCGGCGGCGTTGGTGGAGACGCTCGGTTCCGTGGCGGCGTATTTATGCACCGAAGGTGATGCGCAGGTAGCGGGGCTGGAGTTGAACATCAGCCACATGCAGGCGGCGAAAAACGGCGTGGTGCGCGGTGTGTGTCGTCCGCTCAGAATCGGTCGTCGTCATCAGGTGTGGGAGGTGCGTATTTTCAGCCAGGAAAATGAATTGTGTTACGTTGGCAGGCTGGCGACGGTCGTGATGGCGGGGTAACGTTTTCGTCATGTTAAGCGCATGATTTATGTGCGTTTTTTTGTTTGAAAGCAGCGTTTGACTTTACAGGGAAACGGCACTTGGTTATGATTACTAGTTTGGCAAAAACGACATTTTACGTCAGGCGCACAGCGGGGTGATTTTAAGCGATGGCGGATCCTTTACCTAAAATCGCCAACGGCGACCGGTTTATTGACCGCGGAGAATCCGCGTCCGGTGAGGTTTCGCTGGAGCAGTTGCCGCGTTTGACCGATTATGTGCCGGATGATTTTGCGACCGCTGAAACAGCGCCGCTGGCGTGGTCGATGCGCGGCGTGCGTGATTCGATGGGACACAGAGCGTTGGAGATCACGGTTCGCGGCGTAGTCCCGGTGGTCTGTCAGCGTTGTTTGACGCCGCTATTGTGGCCAGTCGATCAGCAGGCAACGGTTCTAATCGCCAAGAGCCAGAAAGAATTGATCGAGCTTGACGAAACGAGCGATCTTGAGGTCGTGTTGTGCGAGCGCGGAATTGACGTGCAAACGCTGGTAGAAGACGAGTTGTTGTTGTCGCTGCCGTTTGCGCCGTTGCATGATGTTTGTCCAGGCGAGACCACGGATCAATAGTTAATAGTTTACTAAGGCAATGGCTAAACCATTGCTTTTTGAGGAGAAGAAATGGCTGTTCAACAAAACAAGAAATCACCGTCCAAACGCGGTATGCATCGGGCGCATGATTTTCTGACCAACCCACCGTTGTCGGTGGACCCCGTTACCGGTGAGACGCATCGTCGTCATCATATTACGCCGACTGGTTTTTACCGCGGCAAGAAAGTGATGAAAACCAAGACGGACGAATAAAACAGACACGACTTTTTTCGTTTCGAGTTTCGTGGTTGGCGAAGTCGTGCGAAAGCTTATGTTTTATTCTGAAACAACAACTTTGTGGAAGCGACGTATGAAGGCATGCGTCGCTTTCCCGTTTACTGGTCTTTCCTTATTTCATTTTCTATGCGCGTAACGATTGCAGTGGACGCCATGGGCGGCGATCACGGGTTGGCCGTGACGGTGCCGGCGGCGGTTCGCTTTTTATCTCATTTTCCCAGAGCGCACATTATTCTGGTCGGACAAACGGAGCCGATCAAGGAAGCGCTGATCGCGGCCAGTGCTGCCGGACACACCGGTATCAGCATTCGTGAAGCCAGCGAAGTGATCGCGATGAATGAACCGCCAGCGGACGCGTTGCGACGCAAGAAAGATTCGTCAATGCGCGTGGCGATTGATCTGGTGAAAAGCGGTGAGGCGCAGGCGTGCGTTTCAGCGGGCAACACCGGCGCGCTGATGGCGATCGGCAAGTTTGTTCTGAAAACATTACACGGTATTGATCGGCCAGCG
>DAISYG010000126.1:0-2926 GCA_036825435.1 Casimicrobiaceae bacterium
AAAAATCGAAGCTCTGGAACACATCAAACAAAAAGCCGGAACGGAAGTTCCGGCTTTTTTATTGCAGTTATAGCAATGTGAAAAATGAATCGGCTTGACGTAAAGGAGAAAACAAAGTTTGTTCAAAGATAATGATGGATTAAACCCACTGCACAAGCGCCGCCAGCCACAAACCGCCGAGCGCGATCAGCATCACCAACTGTGCGGCGCTACCGCAGTCCTTGGCTTTTTTGGATAACGGGTGTCGCTCTTCACTGATGCGATCGATGGCGGCCTCAATTGCCGTGTTCAGCAACTCGACGATCAGTGTGAGCAGATGTGCGAAAGTCAATATCACTTTTGCGGCCATCGATAAGGGTAATAGCCATGCGGCGACGATGCCCGCGACGGCGAGGATAATCAAACTGCGAAAAGCCGCTTCATCACGGCAGGCTGCAGCGATGCCCTGCAATGAAAAAAGAAAAGCATTGATCAGACGTTTCATCAGACAATCACGATATCGTATTGCTCTTGCGTATAAAGTGTTTCAACTTGCATCGAAATGGCTTTACCGAGTCGATCAGCCAGCCAGACGAGGCTTTGTGAATCTTCATCGAGGAAGCGATCAATCACCGATTGTGATGCGAGAATACGGAACTCACGCGCCGGAAATTGCCGCGCTTCACGTTCGATTTCGCGCAGGATTTCATAGCACACGGTTTGCGCTGTTTTCATTTCACCGCGCCCCTGACACGTCGGACATGGTTCGCACAACATCTGCGCCAGCGATTCACGAGTGCGTTTGCGTGTCATCTCAACCAAGCCGAGGCGGGAGAAGCCGTTGACGCTCATTCGTGTACGATCCTTTTCCAACGCGCGATTGAGTTCATCGAGCACGGCATCCTGATGCGCCAAATTGTCCATGTCGATAAAATCAATAATGATGATTCCACCGAGATTGCGCAATCGCAGTTGTCGGGCAATGGCGTGCGCGGCTTCGAGGTTGGTTTTGAACACGGTGTCTTCAAAATTTCGGCCATCGACAAATGCGCCGGTGTTGACGTCAATGCTGGCCAGCGCTTCGGTTTGATCAAAAATCAAATAACCACCGGATTTCAGCGCGACGCGACGCGCAAGTGCTTTGCTGATTTCCTCTTCGACACCATAGCGCTCGAACAATGGACGGTCGCTTTGATAAAGAACGATTTTTTCTTCGTCGACCGCGGTAACGTATTGTTTGGCAAACGCGCGCATGGAATTGAGCGCTTCGACGTTATCGACAATGATCGCGTGCGTTTCTTCCGAAGCAAAGTCGCGCAACAAACGATGATGCAAACGAAAATCCTGATGCAGCAAGGAAGGCACCGGCAACGACACGCTTTTCTTTAATAAATCTCGCCAGAAGCGTGTCAGATAATCAATATCGGATTTGAAGTCTTCCTCGCTGGCGCGCTCCGCCATGGTGCGGACGATGAATCCGCCGGATTCTTCCTGATCTTCTGGCAACAAAGAGCGCAAACGTTCGCGCAATGCCTCGCGATCATCTTCGTTTTCGATGCGTTGCGAAATACCGATGTGTGCATCCTGCGGCAAGTAAACCAAAAGACGCCCCGCCAGGCTGATCTGCGTTGACAAGCGCGCACCTTTGGCGCCGATCGGGTCTTTGATGACCTGCACGAGCAGCGTTTGTCCTTCGTGCAGCAAATGTTCAATCGGGCGACCTTCTTCACTATTGGAGCGGTTTTCAAAAATATCGGCAACGTGCAGAAAAGCGGCGCGCTCCAGACCGATGTCAACAAACGCGCTCTGCATACCGGGCAGAACGCGCACGATGCGACCTAAATAAATATTGCCGACGAAGCCACGCGCGTTGGTGCGCTCGATATAAAGCCCTTCGACGACGCCTTGTTCGAGTACGGCGACCCGCGTTTCCTGCGGTGTAATATTGACCAGAATTTCCTGCGGCATAATAGAGAATGTACCCGTTTTTGTTTTGGGAATCGCTGATTAATGTCGCGAGCGCGAGCAAGACAAGGCGGAATTCGACGAAAAAGCGGAGTTTACACAGATGTAAATGAGCATTTTGAGGAGGATTCCAACGCCGTATTGCTTGCGCGCAGTAATGAATCAGTGGTTCCTTGATTTTATAACACGATACCTGCTTGCATAGTGAGCAATTGTACCGTTTCATGCAATGGCAGCCCAACAATTCCGGTATAACTTCCGGCAATGTGCGTGACGAAAACCGCACCACGTTCCTGAATCGCGTAAGCGCCCGCCTTCCCGAACGGTTCGCCGGTTTTAAGATAGCGCGCGATTTCATCATCGCCCAACGTTTTGAACGACACTTGCGATGGAACAACGATGCTGATCGTGCGCCGTGGCAACGCGAGTGCCACCGCCGTCAATACCTCGTGTGTTTGCCCGGAAAGCGCGCGCAACATTCTTCGAGCATCCGATTCATCTTGCGGCTTTCCGAAAATTTTCCCGTTCAGCACCACCTCCGTATCGGCGCCCAGCACGGGCAGCGAAGGCAAATGGCGTTGACGCGCGCGCCGCCTGCCGATAATGGCTTTGGCGCGCGCCATCCGCAATACATAATCATGGGCAGGTTCGTTGGCATGCGGTACTTCGATCACGTCGCCATCCTCAAGCGGCAGCACAGAAAACGGGATAACAGCTTGGGTTAAAAGTGCTTGTCGACGCGGACTTTGTGAAGCCAGATAAAGCATGGGCATGAAAAAATCATTCAGAAAATACGAAGAAAATAAACATTGTACGTGCGTTTTCAAGAAGGGCGAAAATGCAAATTTCGCGGCGGAAATCTTTCCATAGAGCCGTGACGACAGCCCCGAAGTCATGGTATATTCGACGGCTGCGTGGCCAAGTAGCTCAGTTGGTAGAGCAGAGGACTGAAAATCCTTGTGTCGGTGGTTCGATTCCGCCC
>DAISYG010000127.1:0-2923 GCA_036825435.1 Casimicrobiaceae bacterium
TAGCCTTCTCCTGCGACTTTTTTATTATTTGATATTTGTGAAAATTTTTAGTCACGTTTCGAGAAAAAAGTTTCCGAATGGCGACAAATATCTATGCCCTTTTACCAATAAGAATGAATATAAAGTTTTAAAGAAGATATCAGCTACTTATCGTGCCGAAATTGAATACCCCTGCTTTTTCAACAACGCCAACACGCCTTGTGGTCCGCCCAAGTGAAGTGCGCCAACGGCGAGAAAAACGGGCTTACCTGAAGTAATGTGTGGTTGTAAGCGTTCGACGAAAAGGCGGTTTCGCTTCACGATGAGTTGCGTGTCGATTTCGCTGACCATCGTCGAAGAAAGACCTTCTTCTTTGCTCATTTGCAAATACCATTGATAAATAGCTTCTGCATCACCGCGCTGCCACAAGCCGTACATTTTTTTTACCATTGCCAATCGCTTTTCTTCCGGTGTGTTGATATACGATTCGAGCATTTCGCGTTGAACACTGTCGCTCATCTCGGCAAATATTGACAATTGCTCTTCGGCGGTTTCCAAACCTACAGTAGCGCGGCTCCCCCATAAACTTTTGAGCTTCAGTTCCGTGCCACCCATAGCGGTATAACCTGCTTTTTCGTAATCGCTGGACGCCAATATCGTGGACACCATCCACGCAGGCATTTGTTCCAGAGCGCCGAGTGACGCAAGCATCGCGCCGCTTCCTGCTGCGAGTTTTTGATAACTGGCTTCGGAAATTTGGCGGCGCAAACAGGCGTCCGAACACATCATCGTGAGCATCGTCAATCCCGATCTCAGCATTTCGTCGGTAGAAAGTTCCTGTACCAGTTTGGACGATTTGGTTAGCGCTTCTTTGATTTCGGGGCGAAGTTCCGTATTGGTTTCGCCAACGTGCATCGTGCCCAAAATGAAAATCTGTTTGTCACCTTGGTGCGCTTCGTAGAACGGTAACCGTGCGATATCGCTAGCCCATGCTGTTGCAGTACAGAAAAATAAACAGATTCCAATAACCCATCGTTTTGTTTGTTGCATATTTATGAATGTTCCTGAGAGATAAAGTCAATATTAATGATTCGGCATCGAGTGTGCTTTTGCTGCTTCTCTGGGTTGCTCCACAGAGATCGTGATTGCGTTTTCGTGCCGCACCATTTTGTCGGTAAACCAAAGTTTGTTCAATCCCCACAGCGCAAAACCGGCAATCACTGCGGCGGCCGTATAACGCACTGCACGACGGCGCAACCATTGCCCGAAATGCTGCAGCGCCAATCCGGCAAGCAATAAATTCGGCAACGTTCCCAACCCGAACGCCAACATCACCAACGCGCCTTGCCACGCTCCGCCTGCCAGTAGCGCGAGCGGGAAAATGCCGTACACCAATCCACAAGGCGTCATTCCCCACAGCAAGCCCAACACAAAGCGCGACAACACACCATTCTGATTTTGGGTGTGCGCAGCGAAACGCGGCATGATTTTCTGATACAGCTTGAGTCCTGCACGTTCCAGAAATACCCATCCCGAGCTACCGCGCGCGATCATGATGGCAAGTGCGATGAGCACAACAGCAGCCAAGGTCGCCATCACGCGTTGCATTTCCAACAAATAACCGAACGCCCATTGTCCCAGAAGACCGAGCAATGTTCCTACCAGCACATAGCTGATGATCCTGCCCAGATGCGTAACCAGCAACAGCCATGCGTTTCGGTTTTTACTCGACGCACGCCGATCATTCTGCGAAACGACCGCTACAGGGGAATTGACGGATGAAAGCGCCGCCACAAAACCGCCGCACATCATCATGCAATGCGGCCCACCGATCACGCCGGCGAGAAATGCGCTGAACCAAACGCCTCCGCTGAACAGCGTTGTTTCCATTACAAAAAATTTACTTTCATAAAAAGTGATAAATGTCAAGTATTTTTATTGTTGTAAGATCAAGAAAACTCAATTAAAATCGCAATGCCTCGACGGTTTTGAAAATCGGAGTTTACCGCCTTTCGAGGTTCAGGGAATACTCATTTAATAAGGTACATTTCCATGACTCGTTCTACCGCACCATCCGCCGCCGTACCGTCACATCAAGCCGGCTCGGGAAACAGCACAGTGATTTCACTGCGCGACCTCAAGGCTCAATGCAATATCTGTGGCATGCGCGGATTGTGTCTCCCCGTCGGACTGTCGTCTTCCGAATTACAAAAAATCAGCACCCTTGCTGACACCCACGTCAAACTGAAAAAAGGCGAAACGCTTTACCGAACGGGTACTCCTTTCACAGCGCTGTACGCAGTCCGCCTCGGTTCACTGAAAACGACCGTGCTTGCCGAAGACGGTCGTGAACAGGTCGCCGGTTACCACATGCTCGGAGAATTGATCGGCCTGGACGGCATCGGTTCGGGTACGCACGGCTGTCACGCCATCGCGCTTGAAGACACGGAAATCTGCGTGATGCCTTTCGATCAACTTGAAGCGCTGGCGCGTGAATTGCCGATGCTGCAACACAATCTGCATCAAGTGCTCGCCAACGAGATCATCCGCGATCATTCGGTGATGCTGCTGTTGGGCAGCATGCGCGCCGAGGAGCGTCTGGCGGCGTTTCTGGTGAATCTTTCGGATCGCTATTGCCGTCGTGGTTACTCGTCCACCGAATTCGTGCTGCGCATGACCCGTGAAGAAATCGGCAGTTACCTCGGACTGAAGCTGGAAACCGTCAGCCGCCTCTTCTCCCGCTTTCAAGAAGAAGGTTTGATCCAAGTGCAGGGACGCGCCATCAAAATCATCGACGCGGACGCTCTGCGTCAATTAAGCGGTCAGAACAGCCCATCAGTGCAGCCCAAAGCCGAAAGCGCCTGAACTCGGATAAAAGTGCACTGCGCGTTAGAGCGTTTTTGATTTAATACTTTACACTCCTGTGGTAGTCTATCCGTATGGT
>DAISYG010000128.1:0-2791 GCA_036825435.1 Casimicrobiaceae bacterium
AAACATTGGAAAGTGGAACTGATGCGCAAAAAAAAGCATTGACACGTGAAAGATTATTTGGTGATATGTTCGTGACGGGGATACAAGGTTATTATGCGCAATACGTTGCTCAGAGTCAGATCATGAGCCTTCAGTCAAAGTCTAACCATCTGCCATTACCGATGGCGGGCACCTTTGGCTATGAGCCGAACCAGAGAATATCGTTCGGGCTGAACAGAGGGATAGAGGCTCATGGTTTTTACATGAACGTCAGAACAGCGCAAGCAATTCAGAACAGCAGAGGCGATCAGGCAAAAAACAAATTGCTGATGCAGCAAGTAGGTGTGTTGAGTTCAGCGTTGGAGCATCACGTTCCAGAGCAGATATTTGATAAACAGAATAGTAGTAATAAGCTGAATGCTTTCTCAACCGCTAAGGCATTGGCGATGGCAGCAGCACAAGGTCAAATAATCTACACCATTAATCAGCAAAACCAAGTGCAAGCGTTGCAAAATTTAAGACTTGATTCTGGGGCAATGGGTGAAATAAGAAATGCGTTGGCAACCGGTAAAGAGGTTATTGCGCATACGGATGAACTTACAGTATCTGGATATAAGGGAAGCGGCTATGCCATTCTTGATCCAGTGACTGGTGAAGGGGCTTACAAGATCAGTGGTGGGAAGAATGGAGCATTTGGAGAGTTTGAGGATTTGGCAGATTTAATGATTTCTATGATTCTTTCATTTATAGAAGGAGCGGCAGGTGCTATAGCGTCTGTGCTCGCCGCCATTATTACGACAGCTATAGCTTTGATCGACTGTGATCCTTGGTATGCCTTTGGTGCAGGGTTATATATAGTAGGAATTGTTTTTCTTGTCTCCATGTTGTGTCTGTTATTTGCTGTTCCCATTTTAACAGAATTTTGTTTTTCGCGGTTTCCGGTGCTTCGCCGTTGATCTTGTCGACCTTGACCAACGCGAAATAGCGTTCGCCGTCTTTGGGCGTGCGAATTTCGCCTTCGACGGTATCGCCCGTGTGCAGGTTGAAACGACGAATTTGCGATGGTGAAATATACAAATCATCCGTGCCTGCGAGGTACGACGCCTCGGGGGAGCGCAAAAAACCGAAGCCATCCGGCAACACTTCAAGAACGCCATCGCCGTAAATACTTTCGCCGCGCTTGGCGTGGGTTTTCAACAGAGTAAAAATGAGATCGTGTTTGCGCAGGCGGTTCGCCCCCTCGATTCCCATCGAGCTCGCCATCTCGACCAGCTCGGTCACATGTTGGCTTTTAAGATCAGAAAGACGCATAACAAATTTTTGACAGCAATAATGATTAAGGCTGGAAATAGCCGGAAAGCGCGATGCCTCGTGCTCAGGGTTTATATTGAAAGACCGGGAAGTGAATCTGCCCGATGCCGTTCAGAAAGTTTTCCGCGAGAAGCGCGGGAACGTTCTGGCAACGACATGTTGTTATACCGTTCTGCCGCCGCCAGCCGGAAAGTTAACGGTTCTACAGATGGCTGTCAAGAAAAGTTTTAAGCTGCCCCTTGCTTGCGCCGCCGATTTTTTGCCCCTTGACCTCTCCACCCTTGAAAATCATCAGCGTGGGCATCGCGCGAATCGCATATTTCCGCGTCGTTTGCGGGTTAGCGTCCACGTCGATTTTGACGATTTCATAACGTCCGCCGTATTCAACCGATAAATCCTCCAGAATCGGTGCCAGCATCTTGCACGGGCCGCACCATTGTGCTGAAAAATCAACAAGAACCGGCAACGATGATTGTAATACTTGTTGCTCGAAATTGTTGTCCGAAACTTCCTTCATGATGACTCCTTGTGTCAAAACAAACGCAACCAGAGCGGTTGCGCAGAACATTGTTTGCTAGAATAGCGCATTCTTTTTCTTTTTTCCTGATTATGACATACGTCGTTACTGAAAATTGTATTCGCTGCAAATACACCGACTGCGTGGAAGTTTGTCCGGTGGATGCGTTTCGGGAAGGTGCGAACTTTCTGGTCATCGATCCCGATGAGTGCATCGACTGCACGCTATGCGTTTCCGAGTGCCCCGTCGAAGCGATTTTCGCCGAAGATGACCTACCGACCGATCAGGAACGCTTCACCGCCATCAACGCCGAGCTGGCCAAAATATGGCCAGTGATCATCGCGCACAAACCACCGCTTCCTGACGCGGAAGAGTGGAAGGATGTGAAGGATAAAGAACAGTATCTTGAGCGTTAAGAATCGCTGCTTAATTACTGCGCGCAAGCAATACGGCGTTGGATTTTTCTTCAAAATCCGTCTTGTTTTGCCTCCGCTCGCGACGTTTTTTATCGTTGTTTTCATAAATAAATAGACGATTCTCTTGCTCTATCCAAGAAACGGATGTCATTGCGAGGAGCGAGGTGACGCGGCTTTCAGGTATCAGAGAACAGGTATCAGGAAGCAGTAAATCTTTCATTGCGTGACCAGAAGTTCCCCTCGCCCGCTTGCGGGAGAGGGGTTAGGGGAGAGGGTTTTCAGCCATCAAGAGAAAACAATTCATTCATTCCGCAATGACCGCTGCCGGTCTCGCCCGGCTGGCGAGTTACTTTTTTGCGCGGACCGTAACCAAAAAATCCCATGAATCCGCCCTACACGCGTTTTCGTATTCTGCCTGCGCTTCTCATCGGTGCGAGCGCTCGCATAATAACTCACTCGCGAAAATAAAGAACGTGAGACGCTCGCTCGAACAATGCTCGCTTGTTTCCCGCACCTCTTGCGATGCTCGGCGACTTCAACGGGGGTTAAGGGAGTAAAACTAAGGTTT
>DAISYG010000129.1:0-2660 GCA_036825435.1 Casimicrobiaceae bacterium
AGGTTTTTTCCTGATAATCGACGGTCAATGGGAAGAAGTCCTGTCCGGGTCTGGCGTTTTTTGCGCCCACCACGGTGACGAGCACAACCGTTTCATCAAGGCTAACCAAAACGGCGCCCGATGCTTGGCGTGCGATTTCACCGGTTTCAAGCGTCAGCGTGTGACGCCCGTAAGTAATGGATTTTTTAATGGCTTGCATGGGTAATGTCCCGAAATAAAAAACCGCGCATCACAGAAGCGCGGTCATGAAAAAATTATAGGTGTATCGAAAAATGGGAGGCACGTGCGTCAGGCAAGGCGGAATGCGACGGAAAAGTGCAGTTTACGGGAACGTAAATGAACATTTTGAGGAGCATTTCAACGCAGTATGGCGCGTGTGCAGCCATTTTTTACTTGCGCAGACCGAGCTTTTCGATCAGAGCCTTGTAGCTCTCGACGTCGCGCGATTTGAGGTAATCGAGCAATTTGCGGCGGCGAGAAACCATGCGCAGAAGGCCACGACGGGAGTGATGATCTTTCTTGTGCTCTTTGAAGTGCCCATTCAGATAGTTGATGCGTGAGGTTAAAAGCGCGACCTGAACTTCCGGCGAACCTGTGTCACCGGCTGCGCGCTGAAAATCGGCAATAATTTGTGCTTTTTGCTGAACCGAAGCGGTCATGATGTACTTTCCTTTTGCTTAATTCGATAAGCGTTAAAAAATGTGTCCTGTAAAAAGACCGATATTATAGCGTAGAAACGATTTGGGTAAAGAGGGCGCGCAGGAAAACAGAGAGAAACATCAATAACAATATGTCATAAAAGCGCCGGAAATATTTCCTCGGTACAATAGCGCACTTGACCCAAGAATAAGAAGGAAACGCCATGGCTGACGAAAGCACGGAAAATATCAAAATCAAACAACCGCCGGTACTGTTTGAGAAAACACAGGCGGTGATTCAGGAAGTGTCGCAGATTCTGGGCGCGCCACTGATTACGTATTGGAATAATCCGCGTGGATCGGTATGCGGAAATGATGTGCTGGCGTTGTACGAAATCCTCGAACGGTTGGGGCATCACGACACGGTTTACCTGTTCATCAAATCGGATGGTGGGCGTGGGCAGGAATCGCTGCGTATGGTCAGCCTGTTACGACAGTATTGTAAAAAGCTGGTGGCGCTGGTGCCACTTGATTGCGCGTCGGCGGCGACGATGATTACGCTGGGCGCAAACAAAATCTTGATGGGGCCAACCGCATTTTTGACCGCTGTTGATACTTCGCTGAACCATGAGCTTTCTCCGCTGGATCGCGATAATGATCGTGTCAGCGTCAGCCTCGACGAATTGACTCGCGTGATTCGCTTATGGCGCGCCGAGCAGGGCGACAGCAAAGAAAATCCATACAAAAACCTTTTTCCCTATGTACATCCTTTGGTGATTGGCGCGGTTGATCGTGCCGAGTCGTTGTCGATCATGCTGTGTCGGGAAATTCTTGATTACCACATCAAGGATGAAAAGAAAGCGCACGAAATCGCAACCACGCTCAACTCCAAATATCCATCGCACAATTATCCGATTTTGCTCAATGAAGTGCGGCGCATTGGTTTGAATGCGGATCGGCTTCCCGAAGAAATCAATACGTTACTGCTGGAGTTGAATGGTTTGTATAGTGAAATGGGGCAGAAGGCGACGACCGACTTTGACGAAATTCGCGCGCATGGCAACGAGATTCTCAATATCCACGAAACTTTGGGTATGCAGATTTACTTCCAGCAGGATAAAGATTGGTTTTACCGTAGCGAAGAACGGCGCTGGATTACGTTGAACGACAACAGCAGTTGGCGGCGTATCGAAAAAGACGGCAAGAAGCTGCGCAAGAGCGTTATGCACATTTCGTAGATTGATGAGTACAACGATTCTATCGAAAAAAACGGTGTTGGAGACAGCTAAAACACGTTATTGACATAACTTGTGTCGCTTATTTGCAGCTAACAGATCTAGTTCTTTTCAAATTATCTCGAATGACGCATGATTTGATGCTGCCAGTTGGAATGGTATGGAAAAGCAGCGCTCCACCCTCATAACCACAAGCAAACATAAGTTCACCTTTCAATCCTGCCCCAAAAATGTATTCTGATTCTGTCGAGGTATTTCTATTCGGTGCCAACTCGTACACCAAACCATTATCCTTATTGAAAAAACTAAATCCGTCTAAGTACACCAATGTTTCTTTCCGCGTGATCAGCTTATCTCCACCATCCTCCTGAAAGAAAACATTAGGCATATTCTGGGTATCCTGCAACATGGGAATGGATGGAGGGCATTTCGGCAGCGTTACAGAATCGGCATGCGCGACTGAGACCAGTAAAGTCGTGGTTGCGATGCTTGTGATCAGGTATTTAAAGAATAACATAAAACATATCTCCATTGTTGCTGTCACCACCAGCTGCATTGTCGAATCTTATCGTTCTTTCGCTTGTGCCGCCGCGCTTGTCTATCCATTGATCTATCACGCGTATTCCCAGCTTGTTGTGTCCAAGATATATGGCGGCATGGTTTCCTGTGATTCTGTTGGGGTATTTGCCATCAACGGATGTTGCAATTGCAGTACCAGCAGGTATACCTGACGAGTGAACCGCCCCGGGTTTCTCGGAGGCAGTTTTGTTTGAGTCATGCGGCATAA
>DAISYG010000130.1:0-2621 GCA_036825435.1 Casimicrobiaceae bacterium
GGGCGAAAAATTTTTCGCCCCTACATCGCCGAAGTGCAAAACGTTCCTTTCCCACCAAAATATCCAAGAATAAATTGTCATTGCGAGCCGACGAAGTCGGCGTGGCAATCCAGGGGTTTTCTCAACGGTAGCCTCGTGTAATTGCTTTCCATTATTTTCTGAAAAAGCATAGCGGGCGCATTATCATGAGCGAATGCATCAACATCATGTCTCTTGTGTATTTTGAAGAAACGTCCGATGTTGTTGCGGCGATTGCACGGGAAAAGCAAATCAAAAGCTGGTCGCGAAAAAAGAAAACGGAGTTGATTGAAGAGCGCAACCCGCTTTGGTGCGACTTGGTACACGACTGGTTTGGCGACGTTTCTTAAGGAACCACTGCTTCATTACTGCGCGCAAGCAATACGGCGTTGGAATCCTCCTCAAAATGCTCATTTACGTCTAGTAAACTCCGCTTTTTCGTCGAATTCCGCCTTGTCTTGCTCGCGCTCGCTACATTAATCAGCGGTTCCTTAAAACCCCTGGATTGCCGCGTCGCTGCGCTCCTCGCAATGACAGCCGTTTCTTGGATGCTTTGACATAAAGCAAAGGCTGGTACATGAGCAGCAGACATCAAAAAAACGCACCGTTTCCACGATGCGTTTTTCACGGCGGATAACGTTTCGCTGTTCAGGGATCAGAAAAACTCCACGCTTCATACGCACAATGAGACACCGTAGGGGCGAAAAATTTTTCGCCCCTACATCACCGAAGCGCGAAACGTTCCTTTCCTACCAAAATATCCAAGAAATTGCCGTCATTCCCGCGAGTAGTAGGCGGGAATCCAGAAGCCAATATTCATCGCGCAAAGCGCGATCCAAATTGCTCCCCTCGCCCACTTGTGGGAGAGGGGATGGGGGAGAGGGGCAAAACCATTGATCAAACTTTACTGGCTCCTGAATCCTGTAGCCTGATCACTGAGCCCCGAACCGCCTCACGCCAATCCATCCAACCATCCCCGCCAACACCACCAGCAACGGCAATGGCAGCACGGGCACCGAAACGCCAAAAAGTCGAGCAAACGCATTGATGGTTACACCTGTCGCAGCGCTCGCGAATGCAGAACCGACCACCGCCTTTAACCGCACCTGATAATTTCCCGGCGCAAGCCCCGTTACTTCGGTGCCCGTGCAATCCGTCCAGCTTACGCCGCCGTCCGCACTCCACGCCATCAAAGTGGAAACGCCGGTAATCTTGCCATCGTTTCCGGTAGCGGTTTCATCCACTGCCGTGACTGTTGGTGCACCAAGTCGGGCGGGAATGGTGATGTTGCCTGCCGCGCTATCCCAGACGGTGGTGCCGTCACCCTTACGAACAAGCGTGTATGATGCGCCGTTCATCCAGCTTTCATCAATGGGAATTTCGCCACCCGTAGCAGTGATGAGCGCACCGCCATCTATCAAATATTCTCCACCTGCTGCCAGCCCTATCAGATTCTCAGTCACATAATCAATGGTTGGTGTTGGCGTTGCCTGCAACTGCAGCACATGAATGGTAATTTGCTTTTGCGTGGCGCCCTCATAACTATTCGTTGCAGCGGCATTGATGTTGATGGTTGTATCACCTGCTGCGGCAGGCGTAACGGTAAGTCCACCAAGCGTTACAGAAGTGCCGCTTCCAATGGAAGCTGTTTGCGTCAAGATCAAGCGGGGCAGGCCCCAACTTATCGCCATCACCGTTCAGAGAATAAGCATCCAATGCAAATGAAGCAGAGCCAACGGGAACATAGATGTCGGACACATCCACGCTGCCGCCATAGTCCACCGCAACGGTTTGGGGGCCTTTGAGAACATCGATGTTTTTTGAGACAGATAAATTATCTTCATCCTGTAGCCGAAGTGTCGTAGATGGAGCGCCCACGGTGCCCGGCAAAGCGGTTCCCGATAAATACACGGTGCTAGTACCCAATCCATAAATCGTGATTCCTGCCGGCACGCCCCCAGAGGCGGGCGCTTCAATTATTGTGGATTGATCTGTTGCTGCATAGTCTGATGTTTTTGCTACGCCGACATAAAATGTGCGGTCATTCAGACCAAATACGAAAGCGTGAGCAGCCGTTGAATACACCATGAAAAACGACATCGCCACCAGTGCTATATTCAGCGCTTTGCTTAGCGACTTCAAGAATTGACGTTTACTCTTCATGGATAGACACCCGAATACGGAATTGTCCGCTGGCGTGTTTGGGGTTGGCGATGTAAATACCGGTTCCTTTAAGGGCTGATATCGTGTCTCCATTTTTGACTCCTGTGTGAAGTGTTTCATCGTTTCTTGCCTTATGGTCTTTCTTGATATCGAATGTAATATCTTTCTGACCAACACCTTCCACGGCGATTTTTACCGTTTTTCATTTGCGGAAAACCTTTTCTTCAAAGGTGTAGTTTTTACTGGAGCGGTGTTTTTGACCGCTCAGCACTTCATCTTCGGAAATCATAACGACTTCATGGAATCCTTCAAAAGCATAGTTTGGCATGTTAATACTCCTTTCTATCAGTAGAAGTACAAGGAAAACAAAGAACAAAAAAAGCGTCTCCTAGATTCAAGTACGAAGCGCAACGCGGTTAAATGGTCTCATAAAAACCTCA
>DAISYG010000131.1:0-2479 GCA_036825435.1 Casimicrobiaceae bacterium
ATGTGGTGCAGGAGGGCAAGCGCCGGGTATTTCCCCCGGCTAAGATGCGCCCAGTCGAAGAGTGCTACCTGCTCTTGGCTTTCTTTGGGTGAATCCAAGTGTTTATTCTTCTTCACGCTTTCACACCTTACATTTTTCTAATTCATCGCGTTTACTTTGCGGTTTCCTGATGTATGCAGGACACATGGACGGGGTCAGTGTTAGTCCTTCCTTGGATGCCTCGCATTCAAAGATGAGCTGTCCATCCAAAAGCGAATTGTACTGTACGGAATGCGCGCATGTGGTACACCCTCTCGCCTTCTTTGAACGCTTGCAGTCTAGCTCGTGAAGTTCAGCAGCTTCTTTGGATTTGAAGTATAGACCTTGACAACACTCTACAGAATAGAGCACCGCTTTGATGTTTTCTCGTTTCATGACGCCCCCCCCTAACTTAGGCTTGTATTTAACAGCATTTTCTGCTCTTGGCTTTCTTTGGGTGTCCTCATGCCCGGAACCGCCTTTTGACGCTCTCCGCCATGCACTCGTCACTGCAATACCACTTCGGATCGTAAGAGACAAATACATGCCTGCAATTTTCGCAGGTGCGCTGCGGCTTTCCTGTTCGGGTAAGGCGGTCTTTCGCGCTGCATCTGCGGCTGCAATACATCACGCGTTCCCTGCTGCTCTGAAATTCTTCCCCGCAGTGCCGGCATTTCTTTGTTTTTTCGTCCATCTTTTCCCTCAATCTAGGCTTAATCCCAACGTATATACCAACTGCGGACGGCAACAGATAGTGCCAAGCCGCTGTTTTAGTTGATCCGCTGTTGCTTTGACTTTCAATAAATACTCCAACCACCATTCGGCTGTCTGACCATAACTAGTGCAGCGTTCTGCGACACTGGCGTATGTGACCGGCTCGACATTTTCAAACGCCACCTTTCGAATCGTATTAAATACATCGAGCGCATAGAGATTTTTAAATTCACTGCGCGGGAAATTCCGCAAATGCTCCTCTCGAAAGGCGCTGTTTTCAATAAATTCGGCCAGAAGGAAGCATTGTCTGTCGTCTGGATGCATGTCGCTCCTCGCTTTCTATGGGTCGATGTGATCAAAACTCGATATGCTCTCAAATCGCATTCGATTCCCGTTGAAACGCAATGTAATATCGCCGATTACGCCATTTCGATTTTTTGCGATAATGGCCGTCGTATCGCCGTCGGGATCGGTCTTGTCACGATCCAATAAAATCACCACATCCGCGTCTTGCTCAATGTTTCCGCTATCACGCAATTGTGCCATCGTGGGTTTACCGCCGTTTTTGCCTTCGCTGTCACGATTGAGTTGTGAAAGCAATACAACTGGCACATGGAGCGTTTTGGCCATGTTCTTTATCTCCGAAGTGAGTTTCCCGATTTCGTTGTTTCGGTTACCGTATGGATTGTTCTTGGTGTATATTTTTTGCAGATAGTCGATCACAACCAAGTCAACTGTACCGCCCATTTTAGCTTTTAAACTCATCAAGTGCGCTCGCATTTCGGAGGGCTGAATATCGCCTTGATCGTTAATGGCCAGATTCATCTTCATGGCTTGCTCTTTCGCATTTTCCAGCCGCCGATAGTCACTATCTGACGCGTTGCCTGATTTAATCAGCGGCAGCGGAACACCACTGAGCGATACGAGCAGCCGGTGATACAGGGCTTCTTTGGTCATTTCCAGCGAGAAGATCACCGCCGCGCCGCCTCTTTGCGCAACGTTAGAAGCGATATTCACGGCAAAAGCACTTTTACCCACCGACGGACGCGCCGCCAGCACCAGTAGGTCACCCCGATTAAAGCCCTTGAGCGATGCATCGAGATCGCCGAACCCCGTCTTTACCGCGTTCTGATCCCCCCTGCCCTTCATGGACAACAAATCTTCATACGCTTCTGCTGCCCCCCGCAAGGCAAGTACCGTGCTTTCTTTTTTCACCTGCCCGATCTCAAACACGCTCGCTTCGGCAATCGCTAGCGCATCTACAGCCTTTTCTTCCATGCGGGCAGCGGCATGAATCGTTCGTGCTGCTTCGGACAATTTCCGGCGCATACGACGTTCTCTGAGCACTTCGACGCAGGTCACAAAATCGCCGTGAAGCGATAGTGTGTCCCGCAAGTTGGTAATCCCCGTTACACCCCCTGCTTTTTTCAGCGCTCCCATTTTGTCGAGTCTCTCGACGATGGTGACCTCGTCCACAATGCTACTGCTGGTGAATAATTCCCGGATCGTCAAGAAAACGATTCGGTTTTCCTCGAAGTGAAAATCTGCTTCCTCCAGTTCGATAATCCCTTCGATCAGCAATTTTTCGTGGCGCACCATCATTCCAAGCACCGCTTTTTCGGTGTGCTCGCTGTATGGTTTGGTTTCTGGCACTGCGCTCATAACGCCCCCATTTCTCGCATTTTGTCTAACGCCGAATCAAACGGCTTCGGCGCAGCCCGTGGCGTGCCGCTTCTGGCCTTCTCCT
>DAISYG010000132.1:0-2467 GCA_036825435.1 Casimicrobiaceae bacterium
TTAAAACGGGGTATGAGCCCGTTTTTTTATTGTCATCACGAATGAATGCCGCTATAGTTATGTCGATTTAATGATCACTTCTGATCAAGGAACCGGAAAACATGAGCGTCGCTATTGTGCATTCGCGCGGTTTGGCCGGACTGGATGCGCCGCCGGTCACCGTCGAAGTGCATTTGTCCAACGGCCTGCCGGCATTCAATCTGGTCGGTCTTCCCGATGCCGAAGTTCGGGAGGCGCGGGATCGCGTACGTGCGGCATTGCAAAATTCTCAATATGACTTTCCTATTCGAAAATTGACAGTGAATCTGGCGCCGGCGGATCTTCCCAAAGAGTCGGGACGTTTTGATTTGCCGATTGCGCTCGGCATTCTCGCCGCAACGGGACAAATTCCGCAAGCGGTGCTTGAGCAATATGAGTTTGCGGGTGAGTTGGCGCTGACGGGTGCGTTACGCAAAATACGTGGAGCGCTGGCAATGGTACTGTCGGCGCGTCGTGACGGGCGCGCATTCATTCTTCCCGAAGCCAGCGCGCAGGAGGCGACGCTTGTACAACAAGCAACGGTTTATCCGGCGCGGTCGTTGCTTGAAGTGTGCGCACACTTGACGGGAAGAGCTTCGCTTTCGTCCCTATCGCTCAGTGATCGAAAGCAATCAGAACATGCAGTGGTTGCACGCGACCTGAACGAGGTGCGTGGACAGCATCAAGCGAAACGCGCGCTAGAAATCGCTGCTGCCGGGCAGCATTCGCTATTATTCTTTGGTTCGCCGGGAACCGGGAAATCCATGTTGGCGCAACGCTTGCCGGGGATCATGCCGCCGATGACAGAAGATGAAGCGCTGTCCGCTGCGGCGGTGGCGTCGTTGGTGGGAAAGTTTGATATTCGCTATTGGCGTCAACGAACTTATCGTAATCCTCATCATACTGCCAGCGCCGTGGCACTAGTTGGCGGTGGCAGTGATCCACGCCCTGGAGAAATCTCGTTGGCGCATCATGGTGTTTTGTTTCTTGATGAATTGCCGGAGTGGGATCGCTCGGTGTTGGAAGTCTTGCGCGAGCCACTGGAGTCTGGCGAAATTCATATTTCACGTGCGACGCGACAAAGCGTTTTCCCGGCGCAGTTTCAATTGGTTGCGGCGATGAATCCGTGCCCGTGTGGTTGGCATGGTCACGACAGCGGGCGCTGCCACTGTACGTCGGAACAGGTTGCACGCTATCGCGCAAAAATTTCCGGACCGATGCTGGATCGTATTGATATGTCCGTGGAAATGCCGCCTCTTCCTTCGGATACCATCAAACTTCATGCGCCGGCTGATCCTGATGCAGAAAACAGTGCGACGATTCGGCAGCGCGTTACTCGCGCCTATCGAAAACAGATTGAGCGACAAAACTGCGGTAACGCGCGTTTGTCACCAGCGCAACTGAAACAACATATTACTATCGACTACGATGCAGAAGACTTGCTGGCGAGGGCGATGGAAAAACATTATCTTTCCGCGCGTTCGTATCACCGCCTTTTGCGCGTAGCTCGAACCATCGCTGATTTGGGTGATGTCGAAAAAGTGTCGCGCACGCATGCAGCGGAGGCACTGAGCTATCGCAGTATTGATCGTTACGCCGGATAAATACGTGCAACAAAAAAGCCCCTGCATGGCAGGAGCTTTTCATGACAACAATAAAAAACCAAATATCAGGCGATATCAAGCTGCTCGGGTGTGATGCGCATGGCTTTGGCAATTTTCGCCAAGGTTGAAGGACGTGGGTTTTCGCGTTTTTCGGTCAACGCATAAGCACCCTGCGTGACTTTAAGGCGATTCGCCACCTGTACTTGAGTCAGCCCCAGATATTCGCGCCAAGCGCGCATCGGAGCAATATTGTCTTGTCTGACGCGCTTCAAGACCTCGCTGGGGACGTTAGCCGGGGCATGAGGTTTTCTACCTTTTGCTTTGGCTTCAGTCTTTGCTGCAGAAGCTTTGCCTGCACCTTTGCCGGTGAGTTCTTTATATTGAGCGTAGGTCATCAAAACATACAACGGAGCGCCATTTGGGCCCGGGAGAACATGAACGTTTTTTGCTTTCATAAATAAATACCATCTTAATCAGTTAACAAAGACAGGAAAGAAATATAACACTTATTTGTTTTCTTTCCCGGACAAGAATCATCAAGATTCGATAAGCGGTATTAGTATAAACACAAATACCGTAGAAAAGAAATACCCCGTTATCGTTTTGTCGGTTTCTAATATTAAATGTTATTAACTTTTCAAAAATTCAATATACAATATAAGGAGGATGCCCATTGCTTTATATGACGTTGCGTTGTTTTTTCGGGATTGTGTTTCGGAAGGCGAACGCTGCTGGCATAGATGATGTTTATTTTCCCCTCTTGCAAAAATATTTTTCTGTGCCTATAATTCAAATCCTTCGTCGCTGGGCGTTAGGTCTTGTTCGGTCTGGGGTTTTGGTGCTTT
>DAISYG010000133.1:0-2444 GCA_036825435.1 Casimicrobiaceae bacterium
TCAGTTGGTAGAGCAGAGGACTGAAAATCCTTGTGTCGGTGGTTCGATTCCGCCCTTGGCCACCATTTCTTTTGCGCGAACGATTGAGCAGCGCATGCCGAGCCCGTCAAGTACGCAAAGTGTTATCAAAAGAACGGTATTTTTCTGCTGTTTTGCTTGATTTCCCCTTTTTGCGCCCTTATTATTAGCACTCTGAGCGATCGAGTGCTAAAGAATCTCTAAATATGTCTGCGATCTCGGTGCATGTTGTGCCGGATTTTTTCTTGCCTGATTTGGGCTCGCAGTGTCATTTAGGGGCATCTTGAAAACGATACCCTTCGTTTTTTTGCACAACGATTCGTTTAATTTCATTTTACAAGTTAACTTAACAAGGAGTGAGTGCTAACATGAAACTTCGTCCCTTAAATGACAGAATCGTTGTCAAACGTCTCGAAGAAGAACGCAAAACCGCTGGCGGAATCGTTATCCCCGACACCGCTGCCGAAAAGCCCTCGATGGGCGAGGTGATCGCCGTTGGTCCGGGCAAAAAAGATGACAGCGGAAAAACCATCGCGATGAGCGTCAAGGTTGGCGACAAGGTTCTCTTTGGCAAGTATTCGGGCCAGGAATTCAAAATGGATGGTCAGGATTATTTGCACATGCGCGAAGATGACGTTATCGGAATTATCGGTTAATCGTTCATCAATCAGTGCTTCCTAAAATCAAAAATCAATTTTTATTCATGGCGCATTCGCGTTCTGAATGGTAAGGAGAATACTTATGGCTGCAAAAGATGTCCGCTTCGGCGAACAGGTAAGAAACAAAATGGTGAACGGCGTGAATGTTCTGGCGAACGCCGTGAAAGTTACGCTGGGCCCGAAAGGCCGCAACGTGGTGCTGGAGCGCAGTTTTGGTGCGCCGACCATCACGAAAGACGGTGTTTCGGTCGCCAAGGAAATCGAACTCAAGGACAAGTTCGAAAACATGGGCGCGCAGATGGTCAAAGAAGTTGCAAGCAAGACCTCGGACGTTGCCGGTGACGGCACAACGACTGCGACCGTTCTGGCGCAAGCCATCGTGACCGAAGGTATGAAATACGTTGCCGCCGGCATGAACCCGATGGATCTGAAGCGTGGTATCGACAAAGCGGTGACGGAAGTCGTCGGCGAACTGAAAAAAATCAGCAAACCATGCTCGACCTCCAAGGAAATTGCCCAGGTGGGTGCGATTTCGGCCAACGCAGATGACTCCATCGGCGAAATCATCGCACAGGCGATGGACAAAGTTGGCAAGGAAGGCGTGATCACCGTTGAAGACGGCAAGGGTCTGGAAAACGAACTGGATACCGTCGAAGGCATGCAGTTTGACCGTGGCTATATTTCGCCGTATTTCATCAACAACGCTGACAAGCAGAACGTGGTGCTCGAAGACCCATACATCCTGCTGCACGACAAAAAAGTTTCCAACATCCGTGATTTGCTGCCGGTGCTCGAAGGCGTTGCCAAGGCTGGCAAACCGTTGCTGATCATCGCTGAAGATATCGACGGCGAAGCACTGGCAACACTGGTGGTCAACAATATCCGGGGCATCCTGAAAGCGTGCGCAGTGAAAGCGCCGGGCTTCGGTGATCGCCGCAAAGCGATGCTCGAAGACATCGCCATCCTGACGGGTGGTACCGTGATTGCCGAAGAGCTGGGCCTGAAA
Source organism: Casimicrobiaceae bacterium (assembly GCA_036825435.1). Lineage (GTDB taxonomy): Bacteria > Pseudomonadota > Gammaproteobacteria > Burkholderiales > Casimicrobiaceae > UBA931. The sequence goes on from DAISYG010000133.1 coordinate 1,684, forward strand.
CTCGAAAACGCAACGCTGAACGACTTGGGTCGTGCGAAACGTATCGAAATCGGCAAAGAAGACACCACGATTATTGATGGTGCTGGCGACAAGAAATCCATTGAAGATCGGGTGAAAACCATCCGCAAGCAGGTTGAAGACGCCTCCAGCGACTACGACCGTGAAAAACTTCAGGAACGTGTTGCCAAACTCGCGGGCGGTGTTGCCGTCATCAAGGTCGGCGCCGCAACCGAAGTGGAAATGAAAGAAAAGAAAGCGCGTGTTGAAGATGCGTTGCATGCAACCCGTGCTGCCGTGGAAGAGGGCATCGTCGCTGGCGGCGGCGTGGCTTATCTGCGTGCCCGTGCTGCACTGAAGAAACTGAAAACGGCAAACGCCGAACAGGATGCTGGCGTGAAGATCGTGCTGCGTGCGATCGAAGAGCCAATGCGCCAGATTGTTGCCAATGCTGGCGAAGAAGCGTCCGTCGTGGTCAACAAAGTTGCTGACGGAAAAGATAACTTCGGTTTCAACGCCTCCACTGGACAATACGGCGATATGGTGGAAATGGGTGTGCTCGATCCGACCAAGGTTTCCCGCAGCGCACTGCAACACGCGGCTTCCATCGCTGGTCTGATGTTGACCACCGACTGCATGGTTGCGGAGCTGCCGAAAGAAGATCCTCCGATGCCTGCTGGTGGTATGGGCGGTATGGGCGGCATGGACATGATGTAATGTCTTGCTGCTGATATTGCAGTATTGAAAAAGCCCGGCGATTGCCG
>DAISYG010000134.1:0-2118 GCA_036825435.1 Casimicrobiaceae bacterium
TGAGGTTTTTATGAGACCATTTAACCGCGTTGCGCTTCGTACTTGAATCTAGGTAGGATATTTATCTATTCGCCAGCATAATATTTTCGGACACATTTACTTTTTGCGAAATCTACTCAAAGCACGACACAGTAACGTCACAAGCGGGATGTATGGCGCGCCGTGTTACTTTCGTAGCGTCATTAATCCACCGCTTTTCAGAACGTCAACACCTGATCGGCTTCCAACACCCATTGCGCTAATTCCGACATCGTCCCTAGCACGACACCTTGCAACCACGCCGCATCCAATAAACCGCGCGCCGCGATGCAACTACGACAAATGCGCACTTCCGCACCGGCTTCCATGATTTCCTGCAACATCGCACCATGACTGATTTCGCCAGCGACACTTTGTTCTGTCAGCGCAGTTACCACCGCATCGGAAAGCAAAAAGATGCGTAACTGCGGCGCCGCCTCATGTTGCGTTAAAACAGCCGCCAAACGCAACACCGTCAAATTACTCTCGTTATCGTAGGGCGCTGATTGCACGATGAAAAGAAGTTTTTTCGCAGAGGCATTCATCATCAATACATTCTCTTTTGTAAAAACAAAGTCTAACACTGGCACAACCCTATTTCTCAAACGCCCGTACAATCGGTATACTGCGTTTTTGCCTCAAAGCACGCATCATGCATATTCACATTCTCGGTATTGGCGGAACTTTCATGGGTGGCGTTGCAGCGCTCGCGCAGGCGCAAGGGCATCGTGTGAGCGGTTGTGATGAACACATGTACCCGCCGATGTCCGCACAGTTGGAAAAACTCGGCATGGACGCCGTTGCTGGTTATGGCACGGAGCAACTCGACACCATAGCGCGCGGCGCTGATATGTTTGTGATCGGCAACGCGCTCTCGCGTGGCAACCCGCTGGTGGAAGCCATTCTGGATCGCGATCTTCCTTACACCTCGGGTCCGCAATGGTTGGCGGAAAATATCCTGCGCCCTAAGAACGAAAAAGCGCATTGGGTTTTGGCGGTTGCCGGAACCCACGGAAAAACCACCACCACCTCGATGCTGGCGTGGATACTCGAATGCGCCGGATTGAATCCGAGTTTTCTGATCGGCGGCATTCCTGCGGGCTTCGAGGTTTCGGCGCGCCTTACCGACAGTCGCTTTTTTGTCATCGAAGCCGATGAATATGACACCGCATTTTTCGACAAACGCTCCAAATTCGTTCATTACCGTCCGCGCACCGCGATTTTAAACAATCTGGAATTCGATCACGCCGATATCTTTGTCGATCTTGCCGCGATCGAAGCACAATTTCATCATTTCGTGCGCACCGTTCCCGCATCAGGTCGGCTCATCGTCAATGCCGAAAGTGCGGCGCTCACGTGCGTGTTACAACGCGGCGTATGGAGCGAAGTCGAACACTTCGATACCGGTGAAAGCGATGTATCTGATTGGCGAATCGACGCCAACAAGACCGTTTTTTATCGAGACAAAAATTACGGTGTGTTGACGCTTCCACAATTCGGACGCATGAACCAGATGAACGCACTTGCAGCACTCGCCGCTGCACACCATGCCGGTGTCTCCATTGAACAAGCGCTCGCGGCACTGGCAAAATTTCCCGGCGTCGCAAGGCGCATGCAAATACGCGGCATCGTCAATGGCATTACCCTTTACGACGATTTTGCCCACCACCCGACCGCCATCGCCGCTACACTGGACGCATTACGACAACACGTCGGTAACGCGCGCATCCTCGCCGTTTTCGAACCACGTTCCAACACCATGAAACTGGGCACGATGAAAGCTGCACTGCTTGATAGCCTGCAACAAGCCGATCAAATATTCTGCTTTTGCGACGGATTGGATTGGAACGCACAACAAACACTCGCACCACTTGGACAACGCGCCCACACTTTTACCAACCTTGATGACTTGGTCAATGCAATCCAGCACGAAGCGCGAAGCGGTGATCATATTTTGATCATGAGCAACGGCAGTTTTGGCGGGATTCATGAAAAGCTATCAGCATGTTTGAAAAATATAATCCCTTAATCGTCAACTCTATTGCGTCCCTAGATTCAAGTACGAAGCGCAACGCGGTTAAATGGTCTCATAAAAACCTC
>DAISYG010000135.1:0-2042 GCA_036825435.1 Casimicrobiaceae bacterium
GAAAATCTTTCAGCAGCTATCTTTGATGAAAAAAGAGCAGCCTGAAATTTTTAAAAAAATCAGATATGTCTATATTTCTCCTTTTCATCAATTTTTCGCCTATTTTTGTATTCCCGAAGAAGATCGAGTTAAATTTACAGATAAAGTGAGGCGTTTGGCTAGGGTTTGTGCATGTTTATACGTTTTGGAAGTAATTGTCGTTATTGCCTCTTTATGGGCTCTTTTTAAAGGGTATTAATTTACTGGAGAGCAATCATGGAAGCTCCTACATCTGCTTGGCTGGTTTATCTTTCTTACACTGCGCTTGTGATCGTGGTCACATTACTGGTTAGGGTCTTTGTGAAAAAGCAAATATCAGGCATGTTTATTTCATCGCTAAGTGCCGCGACCATTTTCCAGATAGCGGTTACTGTACAAATAGGACATGTTGACAAATTTGCAGCCATTGCTTTCATCATTACATTCGGTATGGCGTGCGGTATTTCGCTGGCGATTTATTGCTTGCTTGATTTTTTGTTCAAAAAGAAATAACGATTTCAGCGGTTCGCAGCGAGTTCTAGTAAAAGGACGATCACAAGCTATTGCTTTCTGACGAGCGTAAATTACAACGTTTGAGCATTCCTTTCTTTTCTTATATAAAACTGCTGACCGAGTGTAGATATTTTTGCATTAGCAACTCGGAATATGCAGAAAGGCGAGCATCGAACCGCCATTCAAAAAAATGATAAAAACATAACACATGTTTCGATTTCTGACCGTCAAAACTGACAGTTTATTGCCGCCTTGGTAGAATACCCACCCCGGCATAAACGGGCTCAAAAGGCCTGTGCGTCCAATCACGCGGCAACGCGTAATCATCTTTTTAGAGAGTATTTCGATGACTTCTTTTTCATCATCTGCAACGTTGTGCCCGCCATTTCCTCCAGCGGTGCTGGTGCTCGCCGACGGTTCGGTGTTTGAGGGCTACAGCGTTGGTGCGGCAGGCGAAACGGTTGGCGAGGTGGTATTCAACACGTCGATGACCGGCTATCAGGAAATCCTGACCGACCCCAGCTACGCACAGCAAATCATCACCCTGACTTATCCTCACATCGGAAACGTAGGTACGAACAGCGAGGACACCGAGTCGCGCCAGCCTTTTGCGGCGGGATTGGTGGTCAAGGATGTGCCGCCGCGCGCGTCCAATTTCAGGATGCAGGAAACGCTGAACGCGTACCTGAAACGTAATGGCATCGTCGCCATCGCCGGTTTGGATACGCGTGCGTTGACGCAGCATTTGCGCGACAAAGGCTCAATGTCCGGCGCGATCATCGCCGCAGGCGAAAGTGGTGCGAAAGTCAGCGCCGACGCTGCACTGGCAAAAGCGCGCACTTTTCCCGGTCTGATGGGGATGGACCTCGCTAAAGAGGTTTCGACGAAGAAAAGCTTTACCTGGGATCAGAGCGTCTGGTCGCTGGGCAGTGGTTACGGCAAGGCGGAAAACACGCGGTTTCACGTTGTGGCTTATGATTTTGGCGTCAAGTACAACATTCTGCGACTGCTGGCATCGCGCGGCTGCCGCATCACCGTGGTTCCGGCGCAAACTTCTGCCGAGGACGTGCTGGCACTGAAGCCCGATGGCGTGTTTCTGTCGAACGGCCCGGGCGATCCCGAACCATGTACCTATGCGGTGGATGCCGTGCGCACGTTCATGGCGAAGCGCATACCGATGTTTGGCATCTGCTTTGGTCATCAGATCATCGGACGCGCACTGGGCGCGACCACCTTCAAGATGAAATGCGGGCACCATGGCGCGAACCATCCGGTGCAGGATGTGCGCGATGGGCGTGTGGCGATTACCTCGCAGAACCACGGCTTTGCGGTTGATCCCGATACCTTGCCGGACAACGCGCGGGTAACGCATATTTCGTTGTTCGACGGCACCTTGCAAGGCTTTGAGTGTACCGACGTTCCGGCGTTTTCCTTCCAGGGGCATCCCGAAGTATCGCCGGGACCATACGACACGGTGTCGCTGTTCGATCATTTCGTGGATTTGATGAAGG
>DAISYG010000136.1:0-2020 GCA_036825435.1 Casimicrobiaceae bacterium
TTCTGAATGATTGCTGCTTCCCTGCATTGTTTTTACCAGCACTTGTCGCAAGTCTTTTTCTTCGACACCAGATCTGAGTTTCGCGTTCCCAAGGCGCTCTAGCAGAACAAAACGCAATTGACCCTGTTGTGTCTTTTTGTCATGCTGCATCAATTGCAGCCATGTTTCCAGAGGAATTTCCGGGCTTATGGTCGGCAAGCCAAAATCTCGCAACAGCATGGTTAGCCGGGCGCTTTCTTCGCGTGAAAACCCACATGTTTTTTCCGACAAGCGCGCAGCCAATACCATCCCTGCGGCAACGGCTTCGCCGTGCAGCCAAGCGCCATAACCCAACGCTGTTTCGATCACATGCCCGAAAGTATGTCCCAAATTCAATATCGCCCGCACGTTGTTTTCTTGCTCGTCCGCGGCGACAATCTCGGCTTTGATGCGGCAACTGGTTCGGATTGCATACTGTAACGCAGTTGCATCGCGCGCCAGCAGCAATGATTTGTTTTTCTCGAGCCATTCGAAAAAATGAATATCATAAATAGCGCCGTATTTGACGATCTCGGCAATACCGGAAATGTATTCACGTTCCGGCAAAGTGTTAAGCGTTTCCGTGTCAATCAACACCAGCTTGGGCTGATAAAAAGCGCCGATCATGTTTTTTCCGAGCGGGTGATTAACAGCGGTTTTTCCGCCGACCGAAGAATCAACCTGCGCCAACAACGAAGTAGGAATTTGGATCAACGGCATACCCCGTTGATACAACGCCGCCGCCAATCCGGTAATGTCGCCGATAACACCGCCACCTAATGCGATCAATGGTGTATGCCGCTCTGCACGTGATTCCAGCAACCAACTCAGGATTTTATAAAGCTCGTCCCAATTTTTATACTGTTCGCCATCCGGCAATATGATTGTTTCGCTTTTGATGTCCGATTCCGTCAATGATCGCTGTAGTGATTCCTGATATAAAGGCGCAACCTTTTCATTTGAAACGATGTAGGCGCGGCGAGCTTGTGAACACTGATGTACCAGTTGCCCCGCCTGTGTCAAAAAGCCAGCACCAATATGCACCGGATAACTACGCATATCGAGGTCAATAATCAAAGATTCTTTGTCCAAACTCATTGTCTCAGCCATATAAATGATCAGAATATTTATTGGAAATCAACGCGTCAATAACGCTTGTATCGTAGCTAAAGCGCTCGTCAACGTTTCATCTGACTGTTCTTCAAAAACAATATGGGCAGTTTGTTGATACAACGAATCGCGTTCACGATATAGCGTTTGCAGCCTTTCCAGCATGTCATCAACGTCGTGCAAAAGCGGTCGATTTTTCTGCCGATGCCTTAAACGCTGCGTCAGAATTTCCGGTGTCGCGCGCAGGTAAACTACCGTGCCATTTTCCATTAAAAGCGTGCGGTTGGCTTCGCGCAAAACAACACCACCTCCAGTTGCCAGCACGATATTTTCTGACCGTACAAATTCGCGTAAAAGCTTTTCTTCGCGCTCGCGAAAAAAAACTTCACCATTCTGAGCGAAAATTTCCGGGATACTACGAGCTTCACGCTTTTCCAGCTCATCGTCCGCGTCCAGAAAAGTCTTGCCCAAGGATTGAGCCAGCGGTTTGCCGAGCGTCGTTTTGCCCGCCCCCATGAGCCCAACCAGAAAAAAATTGCCCCGATGGTGTTCCATCGGGGCATTGTAAACTAATCCTGTTAATAGATGAAGTCATTCATATCTAATAGTCAGATCGTTCTTGGACATCCATAATTTGCCCCTAGATAATCTCGCGAAGTCTCCTCTTTTGTGGGGAAGTTTCCAGCCCCGTAAACATACCTATAATAATAGCATCTCGTATAATATTGTTTGTCAAATCCAATAAATTGCGATGACTTATAAAATTGCCATGGTGTTGGTGGTAAAGCAGCATGAGAAGAAAGCGCTATTGCGCCTGGAATTAATGAAAAAAGGGAAAATGAACAACCCCGCCCCAAGGGGCGGGGTATCCTAAAGCAGCGTAAGTTGATAG
>DAISYG010000137.1:0-2004 GCA_036825435.1 Casimicrobiaceae bacterium
ATGACGCCAGTAGGCGACAAATTGTACTTTCTTTTAGTTGGTAGGTTAGAGAATCAAAATATTGCGGCTGAAGTAGATAAACATAACGCTAATCTACTTCTGTCCCTAGATCAATCCGCGATATCCTGTGCAAACACGACTTTCATCACCTCGAACATGCGTTTCGGCATGTCATGTTGCGCCACATGCGTTCGCGTGATTGGCAGTGGCGACACGGCCTCGCCGCGCTGAACTTTCTGCACCCACTGCGCATCGGCAATCAACGCTCGGCCGACCGCGACCAATTCATAGCCGCAATCAAACGCTTTCGCCAAATCATCTGCGCTCAGAACTCGCCCCACGCCGATCAACGACAAGCGCCCGCCAATGTAGCGATGCAACTCCGCGCCAACCACGCGTTTATCTTTTTCATCACGTAACGACGTGCCGTTATATTGACGGAGCGACGCGTGCAGATACGTCAACGGTTTAGTCACCAATTGGTCGAGCAGGTAGAAAGTATCGTCGAGCGTAATACCCGGCTCTTCAATTTCTTCCGGCGAAAAGCGGTAGCCAACGATAAAATCTTTCGCCGTCTGTTCGCGTACGACCTCGCAAACAGCGTCAACCACCGCCAGAGGAAAGCGTGCGCGTTTTTCTCGCGTGCCGCCCCAAGCATCATCACGGCGGTTGGAATGTGGCGAGAAGAATTGTTGAATCAGATAAGAGTTGGCGCCATGAATTTCCACACCGTCGAAACCTGCGGCGATTGCCCGTCGTGTTGCCGCTGCGAAAGAAACAATAATTTCTTTGATCTCTTCTTCCATCAACGCACGCGGTTGTGCCGCATCCGGGCGTGGCGCGGCGACTGCCGAAGCACTGACGACATCGTTATTCGCCAATTCTGGCGTGCTCATACGTCCGGCGTGAAAAATCTGCAATATTGCTTTCGCCCCCTGCTGCTTGATGGTTGTTGCAAGGCTGGTCAACGACGGCAGAAAACGATCATCATACGCGGCGAATTGCCCCGAGAAACCTCTGCCATTCGGAATCGTATAGGTTGTGCCGGTGATAACCATACCGACACCGCCGGAACGCGCACGATAATAGGCAAGTTCTTCATCGGAAATCGTGCCATCGTCGTTGCCCGACCATGTCGTCATCGGCGGCATCACAATACGATTTTTCAGTGATACACCGTTCGCAAAAGTGAACGTTTGAAATGCTTGCTGAGTCATGATTGAAATTCCTTATATTGTTTTTTTAGGGAACTACTGATTAATGTCGCGAGCACGAACAAGACAAGGCGGAATTTGACGAAAAAGCGCAGTTTACTTGGATGTAAATGAGCATTTTAAGGAAAATTCCAACGCCGTATTGCTTGTGCGCAGTAATGAAGCGGTGGTTCCCTAGTAGTCCACAAGACAATCTTGGGCAACCTTCTTTGCCATCTCTTCACCTTGCGCGATCGCAAGCAAACGAAGCGCAAAGGGAATTGCCGTGCCCGGTCCGCGACTGGTGGTGATGTCTCCATCGGTCACCACGTTTTCTGTGCCGATGGTCGCGCCTGTCAGCCATTCTTCCATACCCGGATAACAAACCGCTTTTTTGCCGTTCAACAAACCGAGTTTGCCGAAAACAGCAGGCGCAGCGCAAATGGCGGCGAGTTGTTTTCCCGACTGCGCGTTGTTTTCGATATATTGCATGAACGGCACGTGTTCCATATAAGCAATCGTTCCGCCCGGAATCACCAACATATCGAATACGTTCCGTGCCACGTCTTCAAACAACGCATCCGCCTGCACGAAAATTGCGTGCTTGCCTTCGACCAAAAGCTTGCCCGTCAGCGAAACCGTGGTTACCTGCACGTTACCGCGCCGCAAAATATCGACTGCGGTCAGGGCTTCAACTTCCTCAAAGCCGCTGATCAAAAAAAGCGCTACTTTCATTGTTCTTTCCTCCAGTTTTCCGGCGTTCACAACCGCCGTCGCACATGCCATATCCGATAATGTACCGTGAATAAAA
>DAISYG010000138.1:0-1896 GCA_036825435.1 Casimicrobiaceae bacterium
TGCAATGATCGCTGCCGGTCTCGCCCGGCTGGCGAGTTACTTTTTTGCGCGGACAAAAAAGTAACCAAAAAATCCGCCCCCGGGTTCCGCCGCCCTACGGGTTCCCTGCGCTTCTCATCGGCGCGGGCGCTCGCATAACTCGCTCGCGTGAATGAAGGACATGAGACGCTCGCTCGAACAATGCTCGCTTGTTTCCCGCGCCTCTTGCGATGCTCGGCGGCTTCAACGGGGGTTAAGGAGACGATGCTACGATTTACGCTTTGGTCTCATGCGCCGTATGATTGTTCAAAGTATTAGCTCTATACTGCCACTCTTTCCATTTCTCCGACATTCAAAGCATCTGTACTGTAAAAAACAAACAACCCCTCCCTGCATCCTGTATAGTACGCTCTGATTAACCACCATCTAAAAGGGGAATTCGATGGACATGATTGAACAGTTGCTGAACAGCATTAACTCGGTTGTCTGGGGACCGCTGATTCTGGTGCTGATTCTCGGCACAGGTTTTTATTTGATGATCGGCCTGAAGTTCCTGCCGATACGCAAGATCGGCCCAGGCTTCCGCCTGATGTGGCGCGGTCGCAAAAAAGGGGACGCAGACAGCGGCGACATCAGCCCGTTCCAGGCATTGATGACCAGCCTTGCCGGGACCATCGGCACCGGCAACATCGCCGGTGTGGCAACGGCGATTTTCCTCGGCGGACCGGGCGCATTGTTCTGGATGTGGTGTACCGCGTTGGTCGGCATGGCGACGAAGTATTCGGAAGTGTTGCTAGCCGTGCATTTTCGCGAACGCGACAAGATCGGCTTTTTCGTCGGCGGTCCAATGTACGCCATCAAAAATGGACTGAGCAAAAAATGGCAATGGCTGGCGGTTCTGTTCGCGCTTTTCGGCGGACTTGCTGGTTTCGGCATTGGCAGCACGGTGCAGGCAAACAGTATGGCCGACGCGCTGCACGTCGCATTCGGTCTGCCGACTTGGGCAACGGGTTTGATCGTGATGGTGTTGATCGGCTTGGTCGTGATCGGCGGCATTCGCCGCATCGGTCGCGTCGCAGCGATGCTGGTGCCGTTCATGAGCATTGCTTATATCGTCGCAGCGCTAATCGTCGTCGCGATCAATATCAAAGCGGTTCCGGCAGCATTCTCATTGATCTTCACCTATGCGTTCAACCCGATTGCGGCAACCGGCGGCTTCGCGGGTGCCGCAGTAATGGCTGCGATTCGCTTCGGTGTCGCGCGCGGTATTTTCTCGAACGAAGCCGGTCTTGGCACGGCGGGAATCGCGCAGGCGGCGGGCACTACGCGCAACCCAGTGCGCTCGGGGTTGATCGGTATGCTCGGCACGTTTATCGACACGCTCATTATCTGCACGTTAACCGGCTTGGCGATTATTACCTCTGGCTTGTGGAGCAGCGGCGCAAACGGTGCTGCGCTTTCATCGGCGGCTTTTGAAGCGGCGATGCCGGGTGTCGGCAATTATGTGATCGCAATTTCATTGGCAATCTTTGCCTTCACCACCATTCTCGGCTGGAGCTATTACAGCGAGCGCTGCTGGGAATTTCTGCTCGGCATTCGTGCGATCATGCCGTTCCGCGTGATTTATACGCTGTCGATTCCGATTGGCGCGGTGGTGAATCTCAATCTGGTCTGGTTGCTGGCAGACGTGCTGAACGCACTGATGGCGTTCCCCAACTTGCTCTCGCTGATATTATTGAGCCCCGTTGTCTTTGCTTTGACGCGAGAACATTTCAAGAATATTCCGAAGTCGGGGTTTTAAACGCTATAGTTAAATTCTTAAATAATTGGACAAAATCAAAGCAATTTCCATTCCTGTGGCGTCATTCCCGCGAAGGCGGGAATCCAGAAATATTGGCCACGTTGACTGGATCCCCG
>DAISYG010000139.1:0-1828 GCA_036825435.1 Casimicrobiaceae bacterium
AAAGCACCAAAACCCCAGACCGAACAAGACCTAACGCCCAGCGACGAAGGATTTGGATTATAGGCACGCCTTGAAAACTTAGCAAGCGCTTTTTGGCATATTTTTCTACTTTTTTTTGCTTTGACATTTTCGTTTTTCAGTTGACTTTTTTCTATTTCTAAAAATAGCTCGCGCCGCGCTGATTCTTTTCCATTCTTTTAACCCCGTCTGCGCATTTCCTTCGTTTAACCAGTACCTGAAACCCAAAATGGAGAAATCATGAAAACCACTCTTTATCTTGCCGTCGCCGCTACGCTGTTGATCAGCGCTTGTTCGGAGCAACGGATCGTCGAACCATCGCCTCATGAAAGGCCGCCCGTCGATATTGCTGTCGCGCCCTTGCCACAGGATGCCGTTGAGGGTTTGTCGCAAGATGTTGTTGAGACGCGAAAGTCCGCAGTAGCGTACCCTGAATCTGAGGCATCGCTTCCTGCCACAGCAAAACAGCAGGCTGCTCCGCCGCCATCACCCGCCGTTGCAGCGGCACCATACTACGAAGACCGTATGATGGTGAAACAGCGGCACACTGATTTTTATTACGCACCACCGTTGCCGCACAATACGGAACGCTATCAAACGATCAACGACAACCCCATCAAGCTGGTCAGCGAATCTCCCGTATCCACTTTTTCGATTGACGTCGATACCGGCAGCTACAGCAATGTGCGGCGCATGTTGAATCAGGGGCAATTACCACCGACGGACGCGGTGCGTGTTGAAGAGATGATTAATTATTTTCCATACGATTACGCGTTGCCCAAAAACAATTCACCGTTTGCCGTGCATACCGCGCTCGCTTATACACCGTGGAACCCTGAAAACATCTTGATGCGCATCGCGATCAAAGGACAGGATATGGCGAAGCACGAAATGCCGCCCGCCAATCTTGTTTTCCTGATCGATACCTCAGGCTCGATGTCGTCTTCCGACAAATTGCCGTTGCTGTGCGCTTCGATGAAAGCGCTCACGCAACAATTACGCGCGCAGGACACGATCACGATCGTGACTTATTCGGGCTCAACCAGCGTTGCGCTGCCACCAACATCGGGGCGCGAAAAAGCCACGATCAATCGCGTTATCGATAGCTTGCGCGCCAGCGGCAGCACCGCAGGCGGCGCTGGCATTGAGCTTGCTTATCAAGCGGCACAACAAAGTTTCGTCAAGGGCGGCATCAATCGTATTTTGCTGGCGACTGATGGCGACTTCAATGTCGGCGTAACCGATTTCGATCAACTCAAAAAAATGGTTGAGGAAAAACGCAAATCAGGCATCGCGCTCTCGACGCTCGGTTTTGGTTCCGGTAATTACAACGAGCAGTTGATGGAGCAACTGGCAGATGCGGGCAATGGCGCTTACTCATACATTGACACGTTGATGGAAGGCCATAAAGTTTTGGTCCACGAGATGACGTCAACGCTGGCAACCATCGCTAAAGACGTGAAGATTCAGGTTGAATTCAATCCGGCGGCAGTCAAGGAATATCGCTTGATTGGCTATGAAAATCGTTTGTTGAACCGCGAAGATTTCAACAACGATAAAGTTGACGCTGGCGACATCGGCGCCGGTCACACCGTTACTGCACTCTATGAAATCACATTGGTCGGCAAGAAAGGTGCGGTTGATTCGCTGCGTTATCAAACACAATCCAACCAAGCGTCGCAGATCAAACGTGATGTTGTTGCGAGTGATGAATTGGCGTATATCAAATTACGCTACAAGCAACCTGATGGCGAACAGAAGTGGCCCCAGGAAGTCGGACAGTAGCTTAGGTGGAAACTCTGCTTTATAT
>DAISYG010000140.1:0-1761 GCA_036825435.1 Casimicrobiaceae bacterium
TTTGACTTCCGGGGAATATTTATGTGTCTTCATAAGCTCCATTCTCTCAAAAGGGGGAGCCTCCGAGAAAACCGGGGCGGTTCACGCTGGCCAATTATGAAGACCGTTTCGTGGTTCCTTCAGGCTACCGGGCAGAAGCCGAACGTTCGTTTGCCGAGAAAAACGGCTGTGGCTTTTCCTTTGGCGATGGTTGCCACGGCAGCGACACCCATTTCAACCTTTTCGATGGTCGCAACACCATTGCGATACACCCGCTTGCCTCCGATCCCCCGAAAACGGAGGACGAGCATGCATAGTGTCACAATCATCACACGATTGCTGGAATATCCAACCCTCTCTTTTTGGAACGCCAGTGGTGAAATCGTTGCGGCCATCGAAACCCTTGTTGATCTGCCCGAGGAAAAACGGGAAGCGTTGCGAAATTTTGCCGAAGCTTTATTCGCCCACGATCTGCTGGACGCTCAGGAAACATATTTGAATACCTTTGAAAAAGGGCGTTCGCGTTCGCTGATCCTGTTCGAACACGTCTACGGTGAATCGCGGATGCGCGGTCAGGCGATGGCAGCGCTGTGCGACGAATATCGTCATGTCGGACTTGTTTTTGATGCCCGTGAACTGCCGGATTACCTGCCTGTTTATCTGGAGTATCTGGCGGTACTCCCGGAAGCGTTACGGGCAGAAAAATTGACACAGATTGCACCAATTCTGGCAGCTCTCAAACAGGAGTTGGAAAACATCGGCAGTGATTACGTCGTATTGATGGATATGCTGCTGCATCTTGCCGAATGGGAAGATGAGGTTCGCGTTTCATCGTCCGTAGATTCCGATGCACTGGACGAAGAAAGCTTTGAAGCGATAGACGCCCTGTGGGAAGAAGCAGAGGTACTTTTTGGGCAGCAATCCTCCCCCTGTGCGGCGGCGCAGCACCGCACGGAGCGACCTGTTTTCTTTGCCGCTGCGGATCATGTGAAAGGAGTATGCCATGCAGGCCGCTGATATTTTTCTGTTTGAAGTATTTCCGTATCTGGCGCTGGCCATATTTCTCGTCGGCAGTTGGATTCGCTATGACTACGCTCCGTATACCTGGCGCGCCGGTTCCAGTCAGATCATGAGCAAGAAGGGCATGTTCGTCGCCTCCAATCTGTTTCATCTCGGTATGTTGGGCATCATTGTTGGTCATACGCTGGGCATGCTGACACCGCATTGGGTGTATGAAGGATTTCTGCCGCTTGCCGTCAAGCAACAGATGGCCATGATGGGCGGCGGCGTCTGCGGCGTCATGATCGTGATCGGGGGCGCGTTCCTGCTCAAACGACGCATCACCGAGCCGCGTGTACGCGCATCGTCCAGCACTGCTGATATCCTGATACTGGCTCTGATTGTTGTGCAGGCGCTGATCGGCCTCGTGACCATCGGTTCATCGCTGCAACACATGGATGGCAAGATGATGATGCAACTGGTCGGCTGGGCGCAAGCCATGGCCAGCTTCCACCCCGGCGGGGCAGCAACGTTGCTCGAAGGCGTGCCTTTTGTCTTCAAGGTGCATCTGGTGCTCGGGTTGCTGCTATTCGTGCTTTTCCCATTCACGCGACTGGTGCACGTGTGGAGCATTCCACTGGAGTACCTGACGCGACGCTATCAGCTTGTACGAGCAAGGCGGGTGAGATAGAGAAATTTGGCGAGCCTCTGATTAATAATCGGAGGCTCGTTAGAGCGTTTTTGATTTAATACTTTACACTCCTGTGGTAGTCTATCCGTATG
>DAISYG010000141.1:0-1724 GCA_036825435.1 Casimicrobiaceae bacterium
ATATCTGCTATCCGCAAACAATCAATAAAGTGCGATTAAATCAGTGTTTCCCTAATTATTAATGGAAGCGATCATAATAAAAACGCCAGCAATTGCTGGCGTTTTTATCGTATCAATTCAACGTTGGTTTATTGGTTTTTTTCGCTTTCTTTCTTCTCATCGTCTTCGGTATTCTCGCGCGCCAGTTGCACCGGCAAGCCCTTCAACTGGTTCATCGCCTGTTGCAATTGAAAATCTTTTTCGCCACCGAATTCAAAGCGGATCGGTTTGACGCGCGGTTTCGCTTCCGGTTCGGTTTCCGGCTCTGCTGCGTTTTCTTCGGCTGGCGCAGCGGGTGTCGCTTCTTTGTCCGCATCGCCATTGTTCGGCGTTTCCAAATGATGCTGAAGGTTGGCTTCGCGCACGCGCAGGATGTCGCGCCCGTCATCCACAAGAATATCCGGCTCAATTCCTTTGGCTTGAATGGAGCGCCCCGATGGTGTGAAGTAATGCGCCGTCGTGAGTTTCAGCATATGCTCGTCATCGACTTTCATCACGGTTTGCACTGAACCTTTTCCGAACGACGGCGCGCCCATCAGCGTTGCGCGATGATGATCTTGCAGCGCGCCAGCAACAATTTCTGAAGCCGATGCCGTACCAGCATCAATCAGCACCACCATCGGTACCGTTTTGATTTCTTTCGGCAGATCGGCAAGATAATCTTTGCTCAGCGGGTTACGCATGTAATCACCGCGATTTGATTTCAGTTCCATACGCGCGTCGGCAACACGGCCTTGCGTATAAACAATGAGTTGATCTTTGGGCAGAAACGCCGACGACACCGCCACCGCCTGATCAAGCAAGCCGCCCGGGTCGCTGCGCAGATCGAGGATCAGCCCTTTCAATGCGCCGTCCTGATGCAGCTCGGTGAGGTGCTCGGCAACCTCTTGCCCGGTGCGCTCCTGAAAATTGCGGACGCGGATGTAGCCATAGCCCGGTTCCAGCGTTTTCGACACCACACTTTTCACGTTGATGATTTCGCGAACGATGGTGATTTCGAGTGGCATCGGTTCGTCTTTGCGCGCCACGGTCAAATGAATTTTTGTGCCCGGTTTGCCACGCATCATGTCAACCGCCTTGGTCAGCGGCAAACCGCGCGTCACCACATCGTCGATTTTGATGATCAGGTCGCCCGCCTGAATGCCGGCGCGAAAGGCGGGCGTATCTTCAATCGGCGAAACGACTTTGACCACACCGTCTTCGGTGGTCACCTCGATGCCCAGTCCGCCGAATTTCCCCTGCGTGGTGATTTTCAGATCCTCCAGTTCTTTACCGACCAGAAATTCCGAATGCGGATCAAGCCCGCGCACCATGCCGTTGATCGCCTCGCGAATGAGTTTTTCATCGGGCACTTCTTCGACGTAATTGCTTTTGATCTTTCCGAACACTGCCGCCAGCAACTGCAAATCCTCATACGGAATTGAAAGTTTGCCATCCTGATTGGCGACCGCTGAAAAATGGACGCTGAGCAAAATGCCCATGATCGCGCCCAACACAATCAATCCGCTTTTTTTAAAGAAATCTCGCATGGTGTGTTTGAGTTGTAAATAAATCGGATGCCCGGCGCGTCGCCGAGCGTACGAAAAAAGTCGAAGGATGTAAGTATAACGCGGTTATTTGAAGTATGCTTAATGAACTACCCCGCCGCAAGCAGCGGGGTATCCTAAAGCAGCGCGAGCTGATAA
>DAISYG010000142.1:0-1703 GCA_036825435.1 Casimicrobiaceae bacterium
AATCTTTTTATAGCGCGAAGCCTCCCCACGGGGGAAAAAGGTTGGCCGCTGAGGGCAAGAAATGTTTTATTTTGCCAGTGATTCAACAAACCGCCGTGCAGCTGCTTTGCCCGTGTCCGTGCGCTTGAATACGCCCGCATCCTCCAAAACCGCCATAAATGTCCTGCCCACTTCTTGTTGCAAAATCGCCTGCACGTTGTTTTCATCGATACTAGCATAGCGGGGCAAAAAGCGCTCTACCCAATCGGCATGAAGGGCAATGCGTTCGTCCCTTCGAATGGCCTCGCCCGACAGAATGGCCTGTGCCAGATGATTCAGCTCGATTTTCAGCCGCGCCGGAAGCACCGCCAGCCCCATCACTTCGATCAAGCCGATATTTTCTTTTTTGATGTTGTGCAGCTCGGCATGGGGATGATATACACCCATGGGGTGCTCTTCGGTTGTGATGTTGTTTCGCAGCACCAAATCCAGCTCAAAACGGCCGTCGGCCATGCGGGCAATGGGGGTAATGGTGTTGTGCGGTACGCCGTCCGTATGGGCGAAAATGAACGCTTCTTCGTCGCTGTATTCGCGCCAATGCGCCAGGATTTTATCGGCCAGATCGATGAGGCGTTCTTTTTTCTCGCTGCGGAGGCGCAAGGTGTACATTGGCCAGTGGATGCTACCCGCCTCGACGTCGTTGTAGTCGTCAATGGTGAATCTTTCTTCGATGGGCGCTTTGGCCATTGCGAATTGATAATTCCCACCCTGAAAATGATCGTGGGACAAAATCGAGCCGCCGACGATGGGAAGATCGGCATTGGAGCCCAGAAAATAATGGGGAAACTGTTCGACGAAAGCGAGCAGCTTGACAAAGGTGCTGCGATTGATTTTCATCGGCACGTGCTCGCTGTTGAGCACAATGCAGTGTTCGTTGTAATAGACGTAGGGCGAATACTGCAAAAACCACGCCTGATTATCCAGCGTGAGCGGAATAATGCGGTGGTTTTGCCGCGCAGGGTGGTTCAGACGACCGGCATAGCCCTCATTCTCCCGGCAGAGCAGGCATTTTGGGTATCCCGACGCAATAGCAGCGCCGGCTTTAATAATGTCGCGAGGGTCTTTTTCGGGCTTGGCGAGATTGACGGTGATGTCGAGCACACCATAGTTTGTATCGGTCGTCCAGCGCAGGTCTTTGGTCATGCGATAACGACGAATGTAATCGGTATCCTGACTGAAACGATAGTAGTCGTCGGTGGCTTTTTTCGGATCGTCCCGATAGAGCTGAAAAAAACGCTCAATGACCTGGTGCGGCGGCGGGGTCAAGCAGCCCATCAGCTTTGTATCGAATAGGTCGCGCCCGGCGATGCTGTCGCTTGCGAGCAAATTTCGCTGCTGCGCGTCGTCGAGAAGAATCTGGAGAATGGACGCCAGCGGCATCTGCGCCGGTGCCGCACCGTCGTCGCTGTATTCGTCCCTGCGCAGGACGTCCAGAATGCGATTGACCGCATAGGTCGCGTCGAGCTGCGAAATCAGCCCTTTCTCGATCCCGTAGTGAACCAGCGCTTTGATTGCCGTATCGACCATATCCAACTCCTTTTGATTGCCTATATATGCCTCCGGCGGCCAATCTTAAAAGACCTCAGGGCACCGCCCTGAACCCCGCCAAGGGAAACTTTTTCCCTTGGAACCCTTTTCTGTAGATCCTAAATTTTTATTATTTT
>DAISYG010000143.1:0-1624 GCA_036825435.1 Casimicrobiaceae bacterium
AGCTATGATCAACCATGATTTTTTGAAATGACACAGTTCGTTTTACAGATCCCCTGTCTTCGCTATCGACCTTGAAAAACATTATTCGCGCTGCCCTGCAAACGCCAACAAAATATGCAGCAGTGAAATGAACAGGTTGACAACGTCGAGAAACAACGCCATCGTTGCCATGATGTAATTAGTTTCACCGCCGCGCACGATGCGATTCACGTCGTACAGAATGTACGCGGAAAAAATCAGCACCGCGATGCAGGAAATCGCCAACGAAAGAGCCGGAAGCTTGAGAAATAAATTGGCGACGATTGCAAGAATGAGCGTGATTAATCCGACGAACAAGAACTTGCCCATGAAGGAAAAATCGCGCTTGGTTGTTGTAGCAATACCCGCGAGAACGAAGAAAATCGTTGCCGTCATTCCAGCCGCGAGCGCGACCAGACGACCGCCATTGCTGAGGCTTGCCGCATAAGTCAAAATCGGCGCAAGCATGAAGCCGAAAATGAATGTGAAGCCGAACAACGCGACAATACCCCAAGCGCTGTTGCGCAATGCGGACACCACAAACATCATGCCGATAGCCAGCGCGAGAAAGCCGAGTGGCGCCGCGATTGGATGGCTCATGAAAATTGCGGAAAAATTGAACATGGAAGCGACCATCGTCCCAACAATGGTCGGGATCAACGACAGTGCCAATAACGTGTACGTATTGCGCAAAACACGATTCTGTTGCGCGAGTGCGTCAGGGGTGTGCGAAGCAATCGATGACGGCATTCTGGAATCCATAAAAAATTATCTCCTAAAGATGAAATCAAGGGAATCATTGATTCATGAATCAATGATTCCCAAACAGCGCGCTATTGTATCAAGCCATGCTTGAAATCGCGCCAAAATGAGTCTGCGCTTGCGTTTTTTTGTAACAAGAACAGGATGCGGGCGCGCAAACCAAAGCCGACGCTGTGACGTGGAACTTCTTTCCCAAACGTGTTACGATGCGCGTCCTGAAAAAACGGAAGCGTGGCCGAGTGGTTGAAGGCACCGGTCTTGAAAACCGGCAACGGGCAACCGTTCGTGAGTTCGAATCTCACCGCTTCCGCCATCTCTTGATTGTCCGCGTTTGAATCATGCTGATCCGCTCTGTTCGCCCTGAAGACTGGCACTCTGTTTGGAGCATCATTGAACCGGTCATTCGTGCCGGAGAAACCTATGCGCTTGATACCGATCTGAATGAAGATGCTGCCCGTGCCTACTGGCTCGGTGCCGACAAAGAAACGTTCGTAGCTGAGGACAATGGGAAAATTCTCGGGACATATTACATGTGCGCGAATCAGGCGGGAGGCGGCAAGCATGTTTGTAATTGTGGCTACATCACCGGCGCTCATGCAACAGGGCGTGGGATTGCGCGACAGATGTGCCAGCACTCTCTTGATTACGCAAAAAAACGCGGCTATCGTGGCATGCAATTCAATTGTGTGGTCAGCACCAACGAGCGAGCAGTTCGACTTTGGCAGTCACTGGGCTTTGATATTGTCGGACGTTTGCCACTTGCCTTTTCCCACCCGGTGCATGGCTATGTGGATGCGTTCGTGATGTTTCAAACGTTATGAAAAGAAAACTATTTTTGTATTAA